>SXLG01000133.1 GCA_005777805.1 Pseudomonadota bacterium | reverse complement strand
GGCTCGTCGAGCAGCAGCAGATCGGGGCTCTGCAAGAGCAGCCGGCAGAGCGCCACGCGCCGTTTCTCGCCACCCGAGAGGATGCCGGCCCGCACCTCGCCATCCGGGCAGCGCAGGGCGTCCATCGCCATCTCGACCCGCGAGTCGAGATCCCATGCGCCCGCGGCCTCGATCTGATCCTGCAGGCGGGCCTGCTCGTCGAGCAGGCGCTGCATCTCGTCGTCGTCACTGACCTCGCCGAAACGCAGAGATATGGCCTCGAACGCCGCCAGCAGCGCCCGGGTCTCGGCGACCCCTTCCTCGACCAGCTCGCGCACCGACTTCTCGGCCTCGAGCTCCGGCTCCTGGGGCAGGAAACCAATGCGCGTGCCCTCGGCCGCGGCCGCCTCGCCAGCGATGTCGTGGTCCACCCCGGCCATCACCCGCAGCACCGTGCTCTTGCCCGAGCCGTTCAACCCGAGCACGCCAATCTTGGCCCCGTAGAAGAACGAGAGGTTGATCCCCTCCACAATGGTCCGCCCCCCGGGCAGGACCTTCCGGAGATTGCGCATGCTGTAGATGTACTTCTCGGCCATCGGAGAGCGGGTACCCGTCGCCACCCGGGGATGCCACCGACTGCGGATCGCCCCCGCGAAGAGAAAAGGCGCGCCGCTTGCTTCGAGTCGCGGAATGGTGGATTTTTCAAGTGTCAATGCGGACCCGTCTCGGGTCAGGGAGGTCGGTCATGAGCCCATCGGCTGAGGCAAACCCACGCACGGCGGCGCACACGGCGCGACCCATCCTCGAGCGGATCTTCCGCGATGCCAAGCCAGGCATCCGCTGCCGGCTCTGGGACGGCAGCGAGGTCTGCGTCGGCTCCCCCCTTGCAAGCTTCACCTTGACCGTGAACGGGCCCGATGCATTCCGCCGCTGCTTCGGCTCGGGCAACACCCGCGCCATGGCCGAGTGCTTCGTCGAGCGTGGCCTCGACGTCGAGGGCGACCTCTTCGACGCGCTGCGGGTCGCCAACCAGCTCGAGGATCTATCGCTCGACTGGATCGACCGACTCTCGATCTGGATCGATGTGCAGAGGATTTGAAGGACGCGACGGCCGATGCTCTCTACTGCAGCGAGTACCTGGGATGCGATCGTGGTGGGCGGTGGGCCCGCCGGATCGACCGCGGCCTGGGACCTCGCGCGACGCGGCGCGCGCGTGCTGGTCCTCGATGCGGCGCGCTTCCCTCGCGTCAAGCTCTGTGCCGGCTGGGTCACCCCGGCGGTGTGGCAAGCCCTCGAGCTCGCCCCCGCCGACTACCCGCACACCCTGCAGCCCTTCTCGCGTGTGACGCTGGCGCTCGACGCGGAAGTCCGGGAGACGTGCTGGGACACGACTGCGGGTTACGGGATCGTGCGTTCGGAATTTGACGCTCATCTCCTCGAGCGGGCCAGGCGGGCCGGCGCGACCGTGCGCGAGGGCGCCCGCGTGGACGACCTCGACCTGCACGACCGGCGCATGGTGGTCCGCAGCGGCGGCCTCGAGGACACGGCCCCCCTGGTGATCGGCGCCGGAGGCCACCACTGCCCGGTGGCACGTCGCTTCGGCGCGATCGCCACCGAAGAAGCCGTCGTGGTCGCACGCGAGAGCGAGACGCACGTCGGCGCGGCCGTTCTGCGCGGCCTCACGCCCCGGCACGGCACGCCCGAACTCTTCGTCGAACCTGATTTTCGGGGCTACGGCTGGACCTTCACCAAGGGCGATTTCCTGAACGTCGGCATCGGCGCACTCACCAGCGGCCGCGATCTCCACGCCCGCTGCGACCGCATGGTCGAACGCCTGCACGCCGACGGGCGACTGCCGGCCTCACTCGAGATCCAACCGTTCAAGGGGCATGCCTACGCGATCCAGACGAGCCACCCGCGGCGCATCGCGGGGCCCGGTTTCCTGCTCGCGGGCGACGCGGCCGGACTCGCGCGCGGCATCAGTGGCGAAGGCATCGGCCCGGCGATCGAGAGCGGCCTACTCGCCGCCCGGGCCGTGGCCGAACACGGCAGCGATGCCCCCGGGGCGTACCCGCATTTGCTCAGGAGCCGCCTGCGCCACGGCCGGCAGAGCGCGCTCGGCCGACTCGCCGACCGCTTGCCCCATGCATGGGTCGAGCACGCCGCCCGGTGCGTCGTCGGCTCGGCTGCGCTGCGGCGTCGCTGGATTTTGGAGGGCGCCTTCGGGATGCGGCCGAGCCACGCCACGGCGGTGCGGGATCAAGCGCAAATGTCGACCGGTGCGGCGACATGGAGGGAGACGACGCATGAGTGACCCCACGCAAGCGTTCGATCGCGAGGCGATCCACCATCACTACGACCTTTCGAACGAATTCTATCAGCTCTTCCTCGACCCCTGGATGCTCTATACCTGCGCCTACTACCGCGACCCCGAGGACACGCTCGAGCAGGCCCAGCTCGACAAGCTCGAGCTGGTCTGCCGCAAGCTCCGCCTGCACGCGGGCGAGCGCCTGCTCGACATCGGCTGCGGTTGGGGCAGCCTCGCGATCTGGGCAGCCAAGCACCACGGCGTTCGCGTGCTTGGCGTCACGCTCGCAGAGGAGCAGGCGCGCTTCGCCCACGACTGGATCCGCCGCGCCGGTCTGGCCGACCACTGCCGCGTCGAGTGCCGCGATTACCGCGATCTCGCCGCACTGGACCCCTTCGACAAGGTCGCGGCGATCGGCCTCATCGAACATATCGGTCCCGGCCTCGCCGGAGGCTTCTTCGAGGGCGTGCACGAACTTTTGCGGCCCGAGGGGCTCTTTCTCAACCACGGCATCAGCCGCAACCACACCTGGCAACGCACGCCCCAGTGGGACTTCCTGATCGAGAACGTCTTCCCCAACGCCAAACTGAGACACCTGAGTCGGCTCACCGAGCAGATGGAGCAACAGCGCTTCGAAATCCTCGACGTCGAGAACCTCCGCCCCCACTACGCGCGTACCTGCCGGCACTGGGCCGAACGGTTGCGCTTGCAGGAGACGAGAGCAATCGCACTGGTCGGTGAGCGGACCTACCGCACCTGGCTGCTCTACTTGACGGCGTCGTCGATCAGCTTCGAGCAAAGCTCGCTCAACCTCCACCAGGTGCTGGTGCAGCGCGTCGAACCGGCGCGCGTCCTGGTCCCGACCACGCGCGAGGGCACCTACGCCAGTTGGCCGCGCCGCGCCGCACGCGCGCAGGCCGCAGGGGCTTGATCTCGACATTCGGGTCCCGCAAGCACGAGCCAGCGCCCGCCGAGCGTCGACGGAAAACGGGTGGCGCGCCGCACGCGCGCACGCCTCGGGGACTTGATCTCGACGCTCGGGTCCCGCAAGCACGAGCCGGCGACGACCGGACGTGGACTGAGGACCGGGGCTGTACCGGCAGCGCGGAGGAGCGATGAAGAAGCGGAAGTTCTGGGGCTGGGGCCGTGAGGGCAGCGGTCTCACCAGCGAGCAGGAAGACAAGCTGCGCGCCGTGCTGGTCGGCCGCTTCGGGGATCTCCCCGCCCCCGTCACGCCGCCGCGCATCGGGGAAATCGCCTTGCGCTCGCCACGCCTCGTGCCTCCCGCTCCTCTCGCCCCGATCTGCTCCTCGGACCCCGAAGACCGCGCCGGGCATACCTACGGCAAATCTTTCCGCGACGTGGTCCGCGCCCTGCGCCGCGAGTTCCCGAATCCGCCCGACGTCATTGCGCGGCCGCACAACGAAACCGAGGTCAAAGCCGTGCTCGACTGGTGCGACAGCGCCGGCGCCATGGCCATTCCCTACGGCGGTGGCTCGAGCGTGGTCGGCGGGACCGAGCCCCCGCGGGACGACGAGCGCCCGGTCGTGACGATCGATCTCGAGCGCCTCGACCGACTCCTCGAAGTCGATCGCAAATCGCGTGCGGCGCGCTTCGAGGCCGGGATCTACGGCCCGGCGCTGGAGGACGCGCTGCGCCCGCACGGACTCACGCTGCGACACTTCCCGCAGTCCTTCGAGATGAGCACGCTTGGCGGCTGGATCGCGACCCGCTCGGGCGGCCACTTCGCGACCCTCTACACCCACATCGACGAATTCGTGGAATCGTTGCGCGTCGTGACCCCACGCGGCACCCTCGAGAGCCGCCGGCTGCCCGGCTCGGGCGCTGGCCCGAGCCCCGACCGGCTCTTCCTCGGATCGGAAGGAATCCTGGGCATCATCACGGAAGCCTGGATGCGACTCCAGGACCGCCCGCGGCTCCGCGCTGCGGCGTCGGTGACCTTCAGCGACTTCATGGCGGCGGCCGATTGCGTGCGGGCGCTGGCGCAGTCGGGACTCAACCCCTCGAACTGCCGCCTGCTGGATGCCGGCGAGGCGCTCACCGCAGGCGCGTCGGATGGCACGAGTCACGTTCTCGTGCTCGGCTTCGAATCGGCCGACCACGATCCGGCGGCGCGCATGGCTCGCGCGCTGGAAATCGGCCGCGATCACCGCGGCACGGTCCCCCAGGGGGCCGGCGCGACGCGCGGCGACGAGGGCGCCGGCCGCGAGGGAGCTGTCGGCGCCTGGCGCAAAGCTTTTCTCGACGGCCCCTACCTGCGGGACAGTCTGGCCCGGCTCGGGGTCGTCAGCGAGACCTTCGAGACCGCGACCACGTGGGACCAGTTCCCCGCACTGCACGAAGGCGTCACCACAGCCGTGCGCGACGCGCTGGCACGGGTCTGCGGCGGGGGTTCGATCACCTGCCGCTTCACGCACGTCTCTCCCGACGGACCGGCGCCCTACTACACGGTGGTTGCGCCCGGCCGGGCCGGCTCGCAGCTCGAACAATGGGCCGAGATCAAATCCGCTGCCGCCGACGCCCTGATCGCGCACGGCGGCACCATCACCCACCACCACGCCG
>SXLG01000022.1 GCA_005777805.1 Pseudomonadota bacterium | reverse complement strand
TCGGCTCCGCCCCGAACTCAGGTCCGCCCGGCGCCCGAGCCGCCCGGCGTGACCTCCGGCGTCAAGGCGCTGATGGAGAGCGCGTGGATCTCGCGGGGCATCATCTCGCCGAGAGCTTCGTGGACCAGGCGATGTCGCGCGATGCGGCCCAGCCCCGCGAATGCCGAACTCACGACGTGCACGGCGAAATGTCCGCCACCGCCCGCCTGCGCGTGTCCCGCGTGGCGGGCGCTCTGGTCGTCGATCCGGACCTCGAGCGCGCCGAGACGCTCACGGAGCAGGGCCTCGATCCTCGCCGCGCGTGTCACAAATCGAGCGGTTAACACTGCCCATCGCTCTGCGTCGAACCGCAACGGACGCCCGGGTGCCTGGAGTGTCGGCCTGAGGCGCCCGGGGGTGCGCGGCACGGCAAGACGGGGTAGGTAACCCAAGGCCCGGGCCGCGGGCGGCCCCCGCTCGGGCCGCTCACATCGGTCGCGTGTGATCCAGCCGGACGGGGAGAGCCGAGCGCATGAACGTCGAGTCAACGAAGAACGTCGATCGTTCCAGCGGTGCTGCGCCAGGGGGCCCGCGCATTCCGCGCGACCAGCTCGAGGGACTCGAACGCGTGCTGGTCCCGCTGGGCGACTGGATCAACGAGAGCCCGACGGCAAAGAGCATGATCCAGGTCTACATGCGCCATGTGCCCGGCGCTTTCGTCGAATCGGTGCTGAGCCATCGCTGGCAGCCCGACGGACTCGAGAAACTCCAGAACCTGCACGCCGAGCGAGGTGCAATTCTGGTATCGAACCATCGCTCCTTCTTCGACATGTTCGCCACCGGCGCACTGTTCTACCGCCGTCTCGGTCTTTTTGAGCGACTCTATTTCCCCGTGCGTGCGCCCTTCTGGTACACCAACGCCCTCGGCGCACTGATCAATCTGGGGCTCGCGGGCTACTCGATGTGGCCGCCGGTGTTCCGCGACGACCGACGCCGCCACGTGCTGAATCCGATCGGGATCGATCAGCTCCTCAATGCGCTGCGCGAACCCAATGCCTGCGTCGGCATCCATCCCGAGGGAGCGCGGAACAAATCGGCCGACCCCTGGGCGTTGATGCCGGCCCGTCCGGGCGTCGGCCAGCTCGTCCGTCGCGCCCATCCCGACACCGTGGTCATCCCGTTCTTCATCTCTGGCCTCAGTAACGATTTTGTGCGCGAAGTGCGCGGCCGCATCGCGCCCAGCGCGACACCCCTGCCGCCCATCCGCTGGACCTTCGGCGAGGCCCTGCGCGCGGGCGACCTGGCCGGCATGGGCTCGCCGTTGGAGATTGCCCACCATCTCCTCCACGACGTCATCGCCGGGCTGCGCGACATCCAGCGCTCGGGTGGGGACCCCGCGGCGCGCCCCGCCGCGCGGACGGCGGCAGCCGGCACCTGAGCGACGTGACCGGCCTGGCTGGCGCCGTCACTCGAAGGGATTGGCAAGGTTGAATTGCGCGCCGAGCCGGGCGTAGTCGACACCCGGCTGGCGCTCGCACTCGGGCGGAAAGAGCTCGCGCTTGCGCTGGTAATACGCCGCCCTCCGATCGCCGGCGGAGAGACGGTTGTAGGTGACGTAGAAAGAGCGGCGACGGCCGCTGCTGCGATTCGGTCCGGAGCGGTGCGGTACGCGGGAATCGAAGACGATCAGATCACCCGGATGAGCAAGCACCGGGATCCAGTCGAACGTCGCGGCGATGTCGTCGCGTATCGTGCCATCTGGATTCTGGGGTAGATCGTCGCGGATCACGGCCTCGCGGGCCATCTCGAGACAGCCGTTCTCCGGCGTGAAGGGATCGATCGGCACCATGGCGGTGACGAAGAAGTCCACCCCGAAGCCGACATAGGCAGGGCCGTCCTGGTGCGCCGTGAAGCCCGCCCCACCCGGACCCTTCAGGTTGATCTTATCCTTGAAGACGACCACAGGTTCGCCGAGGATCGACTCGAAGAGCTGGTTCAGTCTCTTCCCCGAAAAGAATCCATCGATGCCGCCATGGTAAGGCAGAAAATTCTCGATCCGTGCGGGCATCCGGCCCGCGTCGCCTGCCGACTTCTCGTAGTAGCGCATCCAGCGTCCGGGCGTGTCGGGCCATGCCTCGATCTCCGCCGTCCAGGCGGCAAAGGCGTTGCCCATTTCCGGTTCGATCCAGCCCGGTAGATGGAGGTAGCCATTGCGGCCGAAGAACGCGCGCTGTGCGACGTCGATCATGCGCCGCCCCCGTAGCAGCCCACGCGGCTGCCTTCCCGCAGCGGGCGTCTCTCCCGCGCGTCGCCAATGCGCACGTCCTCGTGGCCCAACTCGCGGGCGCGCGCTTCCCGCAGACGGGCCCTCTCGCGCGCGTCGCCAGATCATCCCCGGTCCGAGACGACGGCTCGCGGCTCGCGAATGCGGGAATCGACTCGCCGGCCACACGCCAGTCCTGCAACACGGACCTGTGCCCGAGTGCGCGGGATCCCGGCCCGACGCGGCTCGGCCGCTGGCACGACACATGCGAACCGGTTGCACCCAAGGCGCACCAGCGCACGAAAGGGGATCACCACGGCGGATTT
>SXLG01000132.1 GCA_005777805.1 Pseudomonadota bacterium | reverse complement strand
GCTGGGGCTGCTCCGGCCGGGCCGGCGGGATCAACGCGGCGGGGTGCGCGGGCCGCTGGGGCTGCTCCGGCCGGGCCGGCGGCGTCAGCGCGGCGGGGCTTGCCCGACTCCGTGGCCGCAGGTTTGAGGCGGGGCTTGGCGACCTTTTTTTTCGCGCTCGCAACAGCACCCGCCGCCGACTTCCCCGCTACCGGTGGGAGCGGGGCACTCGCCACGGTCTCGACCGGTGCGGCCTCCGCGGCGCTGCGCCGCGTTGGAGTTCGCCGTTGCGGTGTCTTCTCCGCCGGCTTCTTCGTCGCGGCGGTACGGGTCTTGGTGCTCACGCCACCAGATCTCCCTTCGCCAAGCGCTGATGCACGCTTTGCGAGTTACTGCTGCGCCCGTCGGCTCGGAATTCAAAAGGCCGGGCCGCGCGGGCTACTGTAGGTGGCATTCCCGATCCGGGAACGCCGCGCGGATGGAATCCGCGAACGCCTCCAAGCCTAGAAGCCCGGTCGCGCGAAATCAAGCCACCCGCGCTCGTATATTCCCACTCACCACGACGGGGCGACTCCATGGCACCGGGCGCCGCGGGGCCGGGCGGGAGAACGCCGTGCGGGATCCGCCGATCCGGGCCGCCCCGCGTTCGCTGCGGCCGCAGCCCGGCCCGGCCGTGCACCCGCATCGCGAACGCCATGGCGCGCTCGAGTGATCGAGGCTTCACGCCGACACCCAGATCGCGTATCGTCGCAGGAACCCCACGCCCATGCCACGCATCCTCGTCCTGCAACACGTCGCCCACAAGATTCTAGGGGGACTTGATCCGGTCTTGCGCGGGGAGCGGCTACGGATCCGCTACGTCAACTTCGAGCGCGATCCAGCGGCCCGGCCCTGTGTCGAGAGCTACGACGGCCTCGTCGTGCTCGGCGGGCCGATGAGCGCCTTTGACGAGGAAAATTACCCGCACCTCGAAACCGAGGTCGCCCTGATCAGTGCCGCGCTCGAGCGCGATCTCCCGGTCCTCGGCATCTGTCTCGGGGCCCAACTGCTGGCACGCGCGCTCGGCGCCCGCGTGCACCGCGCACCGTGCAAGGAAATCGGCTGGACCGAGGTCCATCTCACCACCGACGGCCGCGCTGATCCAATGCTTGGCCACTTCGACGAGCGCGAGCACCTCTTCCAGTGGCACTCGGATACCTTCGAGCTGCCGCGCGGCGCGACCCACCTGGCCTCGTCGCCGGCGTGCGCGCACCAGGCGTTCCGTTTCGGCGAGCAGGCCTGGGGCCTGCAATTTCACCTCGAGGCCGATGAGGCGATGATCCTGCGCTGGGTGGCCGATGCGACTCATCGCGCCGAACTCGAAGCCCTGATCGGCCCGATCGACCTCGGCGCACTGCGTGCCGAGTCGGTGCGCCACCTCGAACGGACGCGCGAGCTGGCTTGCCAGGTGTTCGGGGCCTTCGCCTCCCGCTGCAGCGACGCGCCGCGCGGCCGGGTCCTCGCGACCTCCTGATTCCGGCCCGGCCCCGCGCGGGACGCGGGCGCGGCAGCACGTGCCACACAGCGCCGCTTCCGGCATCCTCGGGACCGTGCCTGGCGGCGGGCCCGCTGCCGGCGCTGGAGGAGATCATCATGGAGCGTTCGCTGGTCGTCACTCTGATCGGTGCGGATCGGCCGGGACTGGTCGAGGCCGTCTCCCGGGCGGTCGTCGAGAACGGCGGCAACTGGCTCGAGAGCCGCATGGCGCGGCTTGCGGGCCGGTTTGCCGGCGTGCTGCGAATCGCGGTGGCGGCAGAGCGGGTGCCTGCCATCGAACGCGCACTCGCCGCGCTCGAAGGGCAGGGCTTGCGGACACTCGTCGAGGAGGCCGACGAACCCGCCGAGAGCCGGGAGCGGCCGCTCTTGCTCGAACTCGTCGGTCAGGACCGCCCCGGCATCGTCCGCCAGATCGCGGCGGTCCTCGCCGCTCACGGCGTCAATGTCGAGAATCTCGCGACCGACCGAACCAGTGCGCCGGAATCGGGGGAGTCGATCTTCCGCGCCTCGATGCGACTGCGGGTTCCCGACGGCGTGGCCACCGACACCCTGCGCCGCGAACTCGAGCGGATCGCCTCTGACCTGATGGTTGACGTCGTGCTCGAGACCTGAGCGCCACCTCAACAGTGCAGGTCCGTCGTCCGCGCCAGCTCTGCCGCCCGCCGCGCCATGTCGAGGACGACGTCGCCGAAAGCCGCCATCTTCGGGTTGTCGGCGCCCCCCTGCACGTAGCGCGCGTACCCGCCCTCGAGGACAATCGCGATCTTGAAGCGTGCGAGGATGACGTAGTAGTCGATCTCGTCGACACCGAGCCCGCTCCGGCGCGCGTAGCGCTCACAAAGTTCGGCACGACTCGGCATACCCGTGTAGTCGACGTACCCGGCGCTCGTGCGGTCCTCGCCCGGATCGGGCCAGCCCATGAGCACCCAGCCGAGGTCGAGGAGCGGATCGCCGATCGTCGCCATCTCCCAGTCGACGATCGCCGCCATGCGCGCGGGTGCGCCGTGGCGATACATCACGTTGGCGAACTGGTAGTCGCCGTGCAGGATCCCAGGCCGATACTTCCGTGGCGTGTGACGACGCAGCCAGGCCGCCGCCTCGTCGATGCCGGGCAGTGGCCGGAACTGGAAACGTGCGAGGTGGGCGAGCCAGCGGTCGACCTGGCGCTCGAGGAAGCCGACGGGACGCCCGAAGCCCTCGAGCCCCCGCGCCCGCCAGTCGACGCACGCGAGTTTCGCGATCGCATCGACGAGCTCCCAGGCGAGATCGCGTCGCGCTTCGAGGTTTCGGTCGAAGGGCGGCGGCCAGCCCTCGGTCGACATGCAGGACCAGCCGTCGACGTACTCCATCAAGTAGAAACAGGCGCCGAGGACTGCGGGGTCGTCGCACACCGCAAGCACCCGCGCGTGCGGCACGTCCGTGTCGCGCAGCGCCGCGAGAACCCGGTACTCCCGGAGCATGCTCTCGTTGCGGCCCTCCGGGACCCTTGCCGGTGGTCGTCTGAGCGCCATGCGGGTGCCGCCGCGAGCGATCTCGAAGAGTTCGTTGGACGCCCCTCCGGTGATGAAGCGGCATGTGAGCGGCGCGCCGCGACCCGGCAAGTCGCGCTCGTCCATCCAGCGGGCGAGGCGCTCGGGGTCGATGAGATCACTCACAGATTTTCGACCGATCCCTCGAGCTGGGCGGCAAACCGGGCCCGCGCCTCGGTGACGCGCTCGGGCAGGAAATCGCGTGGCCACAGCCCCTCGTACGGCTGGTGCTGCCGCAGCACCTGCTTGGCGACCGTCACCTTGTGCACCTCGGTCGGTCCGTCGGCGATCCCCATCACCGGCACCGTCATCCACATCTGGATGAGCGGCATCTCGTTGGAGCAGCCGAGCGCCCCGTGGATGTGGAGCGCGCGGCGCACGACGTCGTGCAGCACTTCTGCGCTCTGTACCTTGACGGCGGCGATGTACGTCCGCACCGCGTCCTTGTGCCCCTTGTCGATGTGCCAGGCGGCGTAGAGGACGAGCAGGCGCAGCTGCTCGAGCTGGATGAACGAATCCGCGATCGCCTGCTGCACCAGTTGCCTGTCGGCGAGCGGGCCGCCTTGCGTGCGGCGGCTCAGCGCCCGCTCGCACATCATCCCGAGCGCCTTGCGGACGGTCGCCACGGTCCGCATCGCGTGGTGGATCCGGCCGCCACCGAGACGGGTCTGGGCGATCAGGAAGCCCTGCCCCTCGCCGCCGAGGAGGTTCTCGCGTGGCACGCGCACATGTTCGAAGCGGAGATAGGCATGATGACCGTGCCCGAGCGGCTCGTGACCGAGTCCCGCAAGGCGCACGATGTTCACGCCCGGCGTGTCCCGCGGCACCAGGAACATCGACGCGCCCTGATGGACCGGCACGTCGGGATTGGTGATCACCATCGCGATCAGAAACTCGGCCAGATCGGCGTGCGAGGAGAAATACTTCTCGCCATCGATGACCCACGAGTCGCCGTCACGCACGGCGCGACAGCGAAACTCACGCGGGTCCGCGCCGCCCTGCGGCTCGGTCATGGAGAAACAGGAAACGATTTCGCCATCGAGCAGCGGCTGGAGATACGTCCTCTTCTGCTCGCCCGTACCGTAGTGCGCAAGAATTTCGGCGTTGCCCGAGTCGGGCGCCTGGCAGCCAAAGATGTTCGGCGCCCACATCGAACGGCCGAGGATCTCGTTCAGGAGTGCCAGCTTCATCTGTCCGTAGCCCGGACCGCCGAGTTCGGGGCCGAGGTGACAGGCCCAGAGGGCGTGCTGCCGCACCTCGGCCTTCAGCGGGCCGGTAATTTTTGAGTAGACCGGGTTCCGCCGGTCGTAGGGCGCGGCGGGTTCCGCGAAGGCGAGGTCGAGTGGTTCCACCTCGCGCCGGACGAACTCATCCGCCCAGTCGAGTTTTTTCTGAAATTCGGGATCGGTCTCGAAATCCCAGGCCATGGGCGCAGCTCCGCATGTTCGGGTCGGTGGGTGGGTCGAACGAGTTCACGCGACGCTATAACCGGGGCCCCTGCTGTCCAAGCACGGAACGGTCCCCTCCCGGCGCATGGCGTCATCGGCGCCGCCGACCGCGTTCAATCGACCCAGCGGGCCGGGGCGCAAGCGAGCCGCACGAAGCCGAGCCGCTCCTCGACGGAGGCACCACCCGTCGCCATCGCGCGCGTCAAACCTTCATCGTCAAGCAGTAGATCAAGCGGGAAAGGGGTGTCGGCGTAGGACACCAGCCGATCGGCGTGGTGCGCGATGGCATCGGTCTGCATCTGGACCAGGCGCGTCAGCGGCCACAGCCACGCCAGCTTCGGCGCCCAGCTCGGATGGAAGCAGTCCAGTCCGAGCACGAAAGCGTTGCGCGTTCCGATGACGCCGGCCTCGACCGCCTCCCGCGCGGCCCACACCGGCACGTTCTCGACCAGCCCACCGTCCACCAGCGCCACGACGCCCTCCCGGCGCAGCAGGGTTCCAAGCAGGTCCTTCATGTGTTCGTCGTGGCGCGAGACGTCGTAGTGCAGGATGCCGGGGATGGCGGACGAGAAGCCCGCTGCATCAACAGCAACGAATTCACGGGTGAGCTCGTCCGCCCCGATCACGATGCGTCGAGCCACCCCGGGCTGAAGGAAAGGCACCAGATTGAGAATCGCCCTGGCCAGTCCCGCGCTACGCGCCATTACGCCGGGCTTGACGTCCCAGGTCATGTGCCGACGCCGGCCCCACTCCTCGGGCGTGGCGCGCAGCATGTCGCGACGGATGCCGGCAACCACGGCCAGGTACGGAATCTGGAGGTCGGACAAGCGGTTGAGCCGCCCGTCGCCATCGCGGAAGAGCTCACCCAGTGCTGTGACGAGATGGAGCTGCATCAATCCGGGCAGACCGAAATGCGGTCGCACCGCGCCGAACCGGAAGATGCGCTCGAACGTGAGCCCGCGTGCCCACGCCAGATCCTGGCCGATATGCAGATGCTGCCGGCGCGCCCGGAAAAGCCCGATGATCGAGCCCATCGACGTCCCGGCAATCAGCGCCGGCCGCAGTCCCACCTCGTCCAGCATAGAGAAAGCGCCGAGGTGGACGTAGCCCGCCCCCCCTCCGCCGCCACACGCCACCACCAGCGCCTTGCAGCCGACCTCGGCATCGAGTTCGTCGGGCGAGAAGCGATCGGCGTTGCGTTCGAGCAGCCGCCGGCGGCTCGAACGCAGATCGCGCTCGAGCCGGTGCGAGCCGCGTCGCACCCGGCGCAACACCTCGACCGGATGAGCACCGGCGGCCAGCGCGGGACCGAAACATTCGAAGACGCGCGCGCGCAGGCCCGCCACAATTTCGTCACCGACGTGGACCTCGGGTCGCTCTGTCCGTCCGCCGCGCAACGCCGCACCGGGCTGGAAGACGTGCAGCCCGGCGAAACCCAGCGCATAGCGGATCCGGTCGGTCTCGACGGGCGCAAGCACCGCGGGTAGATGGAGCAGGGCCTCGAGGAAGCGGTGCTCCATGCCCCGCAAGACCTGGCGTTCAGCCTCCCCGGTCGAATTCGACATCTGTCCGCCACTGCCTTGTCCGTGGCACGGCCCACGTCCGGCGGCCCGTGCCGGCCAGGCCGCAATGCTTGCGGGCTCCAGGACCCGCGGGTACCGCATCGCTTCTACCAGCCCCGCACACCTCCGGGCGAACGTCCGACCCCGAGGATCGGCAGGAGGAAAGCGGTCCGATGATCCTCGACAAGTTCCGACTCGATGGCCGCATCAGCCTCGTGACCGGTGCCGGACGCGGCATCGGGGCCGGCATCGCCCGCGCCTTTGCCGAGGCGGGCGCCGATGTCGTGTGCGCGGCCCGCACCCGCGAGCAGGTCGAGGAGACCTGTCGCACGGTCGAGGCCTGCGGTCGGCGGGCCCTCGCCGTGATCTGCGACGTGACCCGGCGCGAGGATCTCGAGGCCCTGGTCGCGGCCGCGCTGGCGGCATTTGGGCGGATCGACATCCTGGTCAACAACGCCGGCGGCTTCCCGCCGAGTCCTTTCGTCCGGACCAGCGAACGCGCCTTCGAGAGCGCCCTGCGCTTCAATCTGACCAGCGCCTTCCTGCTGAGCCGGCTGACGGTTCCCGGCATGCTCGAGCGCGGCGAGGGGGCGATCGTGAACATTTCCTCCGCTGCGGGGCGGCTGACGATGCCGAATTTCGTCGCTTACGGCACGGCCAAGGCCGCGCTCTCGTTCATGAGCCGGGAACTCGCCTGCGAGTTGGCGCCGCGGGTCCGGGTGAATGCCATCGCCGTCGGTTCGGTCGAGACCTCGTCGCTCGCGCCTTTCCTCGACGCCGAGGCCCGGGCCAGGATGGAGGCCCTCACGCCGATGCGCCGGCTCGGGCAGGTCGAGGACATCGCCGCAGCGGCCCTCTACCTCGCGTCGCCCGCCGCGAGTTTCGTGACCGGCAAGGTGCTCGAAGTCGACGGCGGCACGGAACGCTCGAACTGGCCCTTCGATTGACCCTGCCTCAGCGCTCGAAACCAGACAGCCAGGGCACCACGGGCCGTCCGCTCTCGCAGGAGTAGCTGCAAGGCGCGTCTCAGCGCTTGAGACCGCATAGCCAGGGCACCACCGTGGCAATGATCGCGACGGTGTCACGCCATGGTTCGTAGTGGCTGCGGCGCAGGGCGGCGGGCGGATACCAGGTCTCGACCTCGCGTTGCAGGACCGGCAAACCCCGCCGACCCGCGAGGATCAGGATCTCCGACTCCCACGCGAATCGCTCGGCCGTGGCGTCCAACGCCAGCGTCTCGGCAATCGGGTAGATCCGAAACCCGGACTGACTGTCGGCGAGTCTGAGCCCGGCCGCGAGGCCAACCCACCAGTCGGCAAAGGCGTTGCCGAAGCGGTTGCGCGCCGCGATGTCCCGATCGTCGCCGCGCGCACGGATCCCGAGCACGATCGAGCGTGGATGACGGCGCGCCGCCGTCCCGAGGATGGCGATCTCCCCAGCCAGATGCTGGCCGTCGGCATCGAGCGTGACCACATGCGAGAACCCCTCCTGCCGCGCCCTCTCGAGGCCGCTGCGCAGGGCGGCACCCTTGCCCAGATTGGTGGCATGACGCACGACCTCGGCCCCGGCAGCGGCGGCCAACCCGGCGCCCCCGTCACTGGAGCCATCGTCCACGACGATCACGCGCTCGACCTGGGCCAGGGTCGCCGCCACGACCTCACCGACCGTAGTGGCAGCATCGAAGCAGGGAATGATGGCGCAGAGACGAATCGTCACGCCGGGCCCGGATCGCCGCCGGCGCCGATCTCGAGCCGCTGCTCGATCGCGGCGCGGACGCGGGTCGCGAGTTCGTGCCTGTCATGATCCGTCAAGGGCCGGGTATCGATCGGCGGCAGGATCTCGAGCACGATCCGTCCGGGTTCGATCGTGAGCCCGCGCCCCTGCGGCATGACCGCCCGTGAGCCGTGGATGGCGATCGGGACGATGGGTAGGCCATTCTGGATCGCCAGCCGAAAGGCGCCCTTGCGAAACTTGCCGAGGTTCCCGTCGCGCGAGCGCGTGCCCTCGGGGAAAACAATCAGGTACGCTCCGTTCGCACCGAGCGCCCGCTGCAGATCTTCGATCGCGTGGACGGGGTTTTCGCGGTCGATCGGGACCATACCGAGGGTCGTCATCACCCAGCCAAGCACCGGCTCGCGGAAGAGTTCCTTCTTGGCCGCAAAGCGCGTCTCGCCGGGCAGGAAACCGAGCAGGGCCGCGATATCGAAGTGGCTGGCGTGGTTGGGCGTCAGAACCGCGGCCCCCGCAGGGAGATTCGCCCGGCCCCGCACCAGGACTTCGACCCCGGTGGCGACCGCAAGCGCTCGCGCCGAGGCCTTCGCAAAGTCCCAGCCGATCTCCGGACTGAACAGGTGCAGCCCGACCGCGGCCGAACCGCAGGAGAAGATCATCCCTCGGAAAATCCAGCGATTGAGCTCGATCTTGAGACCCAGTGGCAGGGCCGGCGCGAGGCGCAGCATCTCCTCGACGCCAGGTATCGGACAGCGTGTCCGCACAGGCCGCTGGAGCTAGCGCATACCGCGCATCCGGCCAAACCGGCCGCGGTCGCCGCTCACCCGGTCCCGGATGTCCGGGCCCGGTCCGATCCCGTGCCGTCATCGGCAAAGATCGGTGCGTACTGGAACCACTGGTAGGGAAATTGGCGGATCCGTGCCTCCAGGCGGGTCACGACCTGCTGGAGGGCTGCGACCAAAACCTCGTCGCTTGCCCCCCGCGGAATCTCGATCAGCGGTTCGTGCAGGAAGCGGTAGCGCCGGCGACCGACGCGGACCGAGAGGACGGGCCAGATCGGGACACCGGCGGCGCGTGCCAGCGCGAACGCTCCGATCGGGAAGAGTGCGGCCCGACCGAAGAGCTGGATCTCGCGCGTGACTTGACCCGGCGCGACGCGGTCCATCTGGATCGCGAGGATTTCGCCACGGCGCAGTGCCTGCAGCATCATCACCGAAGCGAAACGTGAGGTGTCGGAGTGGAGCACATGGATGCCCTGGCCCGCGCGCATTTTGGCGAGGTACGCGCGCACGCTCGGGTTGGTCTCGCGCGCCATCACGACATTGACCGGACGGCCGCGGCGCGCCAGCATCCGCGCCCCGATTTCCCAGCACCCGAAATGCGAGGTCAGCACGATCAGGCCGCCGTGGCCTGTGCCCGCGAGGGCCTCGTCCGGCAGGCCCGTGCGCTCGATCTCGATGCTCTCGGCAGAGTCCGCGCCGCTGGTCGCGCGACTCTGCACCTCGAAGGTCTCCGCGAACACATGCGCGAATTCTGTCATCGATCGGCCCGCCCGGCGCAGGGACTCAAGCCGTCGGCAGGGCCCGAGGACGGCCTCGAGGTTGGCCGCGATGCGGCGCCGCGCCGCCGGCACCAGCAGCAGATAGAGCCAGGCGACCAGCGGTACGAGCCAGATCTTTACGGCCCAGGGCAGGTGGATCGCGCCGATGGCGCCGAAGCGCCGCCAGAAGATACCGTCATGCTGGAAGATGCCGGATCTCATCCGCTTCCGGTGCCCCAAGCGAGGGCGCGCGTCGGGAGGTGACGCCCGCCGCAAGCAGGGTGTGCGAGGTCGCCGCCGCGATCCGGACCCGTGCCACGTCACCCGGTGCGAGACCTTCGCCCGGCAGGATCACGGTCTTGAAGTCTTCGGACTTGCCGAAGACACAACCGACGGGCCGGCGCGCCGGTCCTTCGACCAGCACGCGGACCTCCTGGCTGATTCGTGCTCGATGCTTGTCGAGCGAGATCTCCTCCTGGCGGTCGATCAGCGCCCGGAGGCGGCGGCCTTTCTCGGCCTCGTCGACAGTCTCCGCGAAGCGCGCCGCACGAGTCCCCTCGCGCGCCGAATATTTGAAGAGATAGGCGAAATCGAAGGCGGCCTCGTCGAGAAAGTCGAGCGAGCGCTGGAAGTCGGCCTCCGTTTCTCCGGGAAAGCCCGCGATCAGGTCGGTCGAGACGGCGAGACCTGGAACGGCCGCGCGCAGGCGGCCGAGGATCGCCCGGTACTGGTCGCTCGTGTAGTCGCGCCGCATCGCCGCCAGCACCGGATCCGAAGCCGACTGGAGTGGCAGGTGGACGTAGGGCATCACCTTGGGCTCCTCGGCGATCGCCGCGATCAGCGCTTCGGTGAAATCGGAGGGGTGCGGCGAGGTGAAGCGAATCCGCTCGATCCCCTCGACACGTGCGGTGCGCCGCAGCAGATCGCCGAAGCCGAGACCGTCCGCCCGCCAGGCGTTCACCGTCTGGCCGAGGAAAACGACCTCCCGCCGGCCGCTCTCGGCGACACTCTCGACCTGCGCCAGCACCGCCTCGAGCGGCAGGCTGCGCTCCCGGCCGCGCGGGTCGGGCACGACGCAGAACGTGCAGAAACGGTCGCAACCCCGCATCACGGTGATCCAGGCGCGCGGCCCGGGCGCGTGGTCGGGCACCAGATCGGCGTAGGTCTCGCCGCGGTCCAGCCGGATTTCGATGCGTGGATCGCCCGCCTCCTCGAGCAGGCGCGGCAGATCGCGGTAGCCATCAGGGCCGACGATCACGTCGAGCCAGGGGGCTCGGTCGAGCAGAGCTTCGCGGTGGTGGCTGGCCATGCAACCCAGCAGGCCGAGTTGCACGCCGGGGCGCGCGTTCTTGAAACGCATCAGCTCGCCGAGACGGCCGACCACTCGTTCCTCGGCGTTCTCGCGAATCGCGCAGGTGTTGAGCAGCAGGACGTCGGCGTCGGCCGGATCGTCCGCCCTCGTCCAGCCGTGCCGGCGCAGCACGCCACCGATCAACTCGGAATCGGCGACGTTCATCTGGCAGCCGTAGGTCTCGAGGAAGACACGCCGTGGGCCGCCGGACGAGGACACGCGGACGACGGTACCAAGGCCGCCGTGCCCCGCAATTCAGCCTGTGCCTGGCGCGCCGCGCCGGCAGCCGTCCCAACGCACGTCGGTGGTCCCGCCGCAGCACGCCGGCGTCTTGCCAACGAACGCCGGAGTCCCGCCAACCCACGCCTGTGTCCCGCCGGCGCACACGTCGGAGTCGGGCCAGCACAGGTCAGCTTGGACGAACACCTGGGCTCTCCCCGGCACTCGACCCAGGGCACGCCACGGCTCGCGCCGGAAGCCACAATCCGGCGGGGCGGCCGGCGGACGCGTCTGATAGGGGGAGGGCATGGACCCGCGGCGACAGTTCGAGCGCCTCGAGGCCTCGATGCTGCTCTGCCCCCGCTGCCGCGTGGCGCGACCGGTACGCCGCCGGCTCCTGCTGGTCCTGCCCGAGGGCGACAAGATCGACTACCTGTGCACGGCGTGCGGCACCTCGTGCGGCGACGGCCTCGAACGACCGCCCCCCGGCACGGGCCCTTTCTTCCGATGAGCACGTCAAGCCTATCCGCCGTCGCCGCACACCACTCCGCCGGCCGGACGCGGGCCCGCGCCTTCGTAATCACGGTGAGCGATACGCGGAGTCTCGCCGACGATCGCAGTGGCGACCGCATCGCGGCGCTGCTCGAAGCGGCGGGGCAGAGCGTGGCGGGTCGCGAGGTCGTCCGCGACGAGGCGAGAGCCATCGCCGAGCGAGTTGCCCGCGCTGCGGGCGATGCCGCGGTCGATCTCGTGCTGGTCACCGGCGGTACCGGCGTGGCCCCGCGCGACGTCACCCCGGAAGCCATCGCCCCGCTCCTCGACCGCCGCCTCGATGGCTTCGGCGAACTCTTCCGCATGCTCTCGTTCGAGGAGATCGGCCCGGCGGCCATGCTCTCGCGCGCCTGCGCCGGGCTGATCGGCGCCACGCCCGTTTTCGTCCTGCCGGGTTCGACGGCTGCCGTCGAGATGGCCCTGAGCCGCTTGATCCTGCCCGAGCTCGGCCATCTCTTGGCCCTGGCGGCGCCCCGATGACCGTCACCGTCCGCCTCTTCGCCTCGCTGCGCGAGCGTGCCGGTCGCGATCGGCTGGTGTTCGAGGTCGAACCGGCTTGCCAGCTCGGAACTCTCCTCGCCCGACTCGAAGCCGAGCTACCCTTCCTGCGCGAGGCAGGCCGGATCGCGATCGCCGTGAACGAGGAGTACGCGCGGCCGGAGACGGCGCTCGCCGAGGGCGACGAGATCGCGCTCATCCCTCCGGTGAGCGGTGGCGACGCAGGGAGGTTGCCCCGCCGCCAAGGGCGCGCGACCATGCGCACGTGATCCGCCTCACCGACCAGCCGATCGTGATCGACGAGCTCCTCGATGCCGTCGCCGACCCCGCTGCCGGCGCGGTCGTGCTCTTCGTCGGAACGACCCGCGATCACAACCAGGGTCGGCGGGTCGAGCGCCTCGAATATGAGGCTTACGCGGCCATGGCCGAAAAGGAACTGGAGCGGGTAGCGATCGAGGCCCGCGGCCGCTGGGAGCTGACCCGAATTGCGGTCGTGCACCGCACCGGCGCCGTCCCGGTCGGCCGGGCGAGTGTCGCGATCGCCGTCTCGGCCGCCCATCGCGCCGCCGCTTTCGAAGCAGCCCGCTTCACGATCGACCGCCTCAAGGAGGTCGTACCGATCTGGAAGAAGGAATTCTTCGAGGGCGGTGCCGTGTGGATCGGGGACCAATGTTGCCAGCACGGCACATGGACCGGGCACGACCGGGGTGAGAGCGCCACCGCCGACAGCGCGGCCGGCAGCGCGCCTGACCCCGCGGCAGACCCCGCGCCGACGCGAAGCTGAAGGCCCCGGACGGAGCCGTGCGCGCCGCCGACGCCGAGTCCCTCGAGCTGGCGCGCCTCCTCGACGCGGTCGCAACCCACGCCGGCTCGGCGGCGGGTGCTGCGGCCTGCCGGCGACTGCCCTTCGCGACCGACGCGGCAGTGGTGCGGGCCGAACTCGCCCGCGTCGACGAGATGCTGGTGGCAACCGCCGACGCAGCACTCCCCTTGGGGAGCCTGCCCGACATTCGCGACGCCGTCGATCACGCGCGGACCCCCGGCGTCGTGCTGCCCGGGGAGACCCTGTGCGCGGTCCAGATCACCCTGCAGGCCATCCACGCAGTGCGGGGGTTTCTCGCCTCGCGCGCGCCGGACGGCTCGGCGCTCGCCACCGCCCTGCGCGCCCTGCCGCGCTTCCGCGAACTCGCCGATCTGCTCGCCGGTGCACTCGAGGACGACGGCACGCTGCGCGACGACGCGAGCCCCCGCTTGCGTGCTCTGCGCCGCCAGCTGCGCGAACGGCGCGTGCGACTACAGGAGCGCCTCGAGCGACTGGTGCGGAGCAGCGGCGCACACATCTTCGCCGACCGCTTCGTCACTCAACGAAACGGCCGCTGCGTGGTGCCGGTTCGGAGCGGGGCTCTCGGCGAGGTTGGCGGCATCGTTCAGGACCGCTCGGCCTCGGGCGAGACGCTCTTCGTCGAGCCGCTGGCCGCGGTCGAAGCCAACAACGAAATCACGCTCGCGCTGCGCTGTGAGGCCGAGGAGCAGAGCCGACTCCTGGCCGAGCTCACGGCGGCGGTCGGTGCTGCGGCCGAGCCCCTCGCGCTCGCCTTCGAGACGCTGGTCGACCTCGACACACTCGCCGCCCGCGCTCGCTACGCACGCCGGCACCGTGCGGTCTGTCCAACGATCGGGGGCGACGAGATCCACCTGGCCCGCGCCCGGCACGTCTTGCTCGAAATCGCCGGCCGCGAGGCGGTGCCGATCGACATCGAGCTGCCGGCCGCGTGCCGACTGCTGGTGCTGAGCGGGCCGAATGCCGGTGGCAAGAGCGTGGCCCTCAAGACGCTCGGTCTCGCGGTCCTCGGGGCGCAGAGTGGCATCCCGGTGGCGGCCGAGCCGGACTGCCGGCTGCCTTGCTTCGCGGCGGTCTTCGCCGACATCGGCGATCCGCAGAGCGTGGCGGGCGACCTCTCGACCTTCTCGGGCCACGTCCGCAACCTCGGCGACATCCTGGCGCGCGCCTCCGACCAGAGCCTCGTACTGCTCGACGAGCCGGGAACCGGAACGGCCCCCGAGGACGGCGCGGCGCTGGCCGTGGCGGTCCTCGAACATCTCGCCGAGAGCGGTGTGCGAACTCTGGCGAGTACGCATTTCCAGCCGGTCAAGCTGCTGGCGCTGCGGCACCCCCGTGCCCGCGTCGCGTCGGTCGACTTCGACCCCGAGACCTACGCGCCACGCTACCGTTTGCTCTACGGCAGTGTCGGTCCCAGCCTCGGCCTCGACGTCGCCCGGCGCTTCGGCCTCCCCGAGTCCCTCGTCGAGCAGGCCGCCGTGGCACGGGGGAGCGCGGCCGACCTCGAGGTCGCGATCGCCCGCCTCGAGGACGAACGCCGCGCCCACGAGACCGCACGCCTGGCCGCCGACGAGGACGAGCGGCGGCACGAGAGTTCCCGACGCGACTTCGATCGCCTGATCGCGGACCTCGAGCGCCGCCGCCGCGAGCACTGGTCGGCGGAGCTGCTCGCGGCCCGACGCTTCGCCGACGAACTGCGTCACGCAGGCGAGCGACTCCTCGACGAGGCCAAGCGCCAACCCACAGGCCCGGGCCGGCCGCTGATCGAGGAGAGCCGCCGCCAGATACGCAGCATCGCCGAGAGGGCGCGACGCCTGGAGCCTCCAACTACGGCGATCCCAGGTGGGCCGGCCCCCGGAATCGGCGATCTGGTCGAAATGAGTGGCAGTGGCGTGCGCGGCACGCTGGCCGCAGTCGATGGGGATCGGGCGTGGGTGCTGCAAGGGTCGATGCGCTTCGCGGTGGCGACGGCGGCTCTGCGCCGCTGGAGCGGGCCCCCTCGCGCGGACACGTCTTCGGGCGGGCGCCGCCGTGGCAGTGGCCCCCGCCAGACGCCGTTGTCGTCGGGCCAACCACCTTCGGCCGGGAGCGGCCGCGACGATTCCCCTCCGTCGGAAGCTGCCGCGCCCGAGCGCCAGATCGTGCTGGTGGGCGAGCGGGTGCGGGCCGCGCTCGCGCGCCTCGAACCCTTTCTGGATGCGGCACTTGCCGAGGGCCTCGACGTCGTGCGCATCGTGCACGGTCACGGAACCGGCGCCTTGCGCACGGCCGTGCGGGACTACCTCGCCACCTGCCCACACGTGGTCGAGTTCGGCGACGAGGTCAGCGAGCGGGCGGCGGGGGGAGCGACCCTCGCGCGATTTCGCTGAGCCCGACAAGCACGGTTGGTCCGGGGGCTCGACGGTTGCCGCGCGCCGATTTCTCGTTGTGCCACCGCTGGATCCTCCCGACGCAACAGCGCGTCTGGTGAGGGGCCGTCGGTGTCGATCGGCTGGACGTCGCTGCCGCCGCGGCCCCGTTGGCGCGCGTCTCCGCCGTGCGTCAGCGCGGCGAGCGGTCCGCAGGCGGCGCGTCCGGCATCCCGTTTCCATCTGCGGCCACGCCTTCGAGCGGACGCGGTTCCCGCGCGCAAACGTAGAGTTCCGACGAGCCCGTACGCGTACCCGCCAGCTTGAGCGTCCGCACCACAGCGAAGCCCGTGCGCAGGTCGCGCATCGTTTCCTCGTACTCGCCGTCCATGAAGATCTTGGCGACCAACACGCCGGCCGGCCGAAGCCACCGCCGGGCGCGCTCGGCCGCGATGCGCAAGAGAGCCGCGTGCCGGACGGCGTCGGCCGCGCGGATGCCGGTCAGCTTGGGCGCCAGGTCGGAGAGAACGACGTCGGCCGGGCCATCGAGCGCGGCCCGCACCTGCACTGCGACGGCGTCGTCGCCGACGTCACCGGTCAGAATCACGACACCGGGAAGATCGAGTGCTGCGGTCGGCGCCAGATCGACGCCGACGACCCGCCCCTCGGGCCCGATCCGTTCGGCAGCCACCTGCAGCCAGGCGCCCGGCCAGCAACCGAGATCGACCACGCGACGGCCCCGCGCCAAGAGCTTCAGCCGGCGATCGAGCTCGATCAGCTTGTAGGCCGCCCGCGAGCGAAGGCCCTCGGCCTTGGCTCGGCGGTAGTTCTCGTCCTTGCGCACGTAGCGCGACACGCGACGGAACGTAGCAGCCCACGGCCGAGGCGCCGTCCTGCCCGGCTGGCGCGCTGCGGATCGATGCCCGACCCATTCCGGGTGGACACGTCACGAGAGGCCTGACTATCCTCGCGCCCAACCATGAACGGCGCCGCGCTGTCCACGCCCACCGCACGCGCGGCCGATCCCGACACGGGCCTTGTCCGCCGCATCATCTTCGCGTCCAGCCTCGGCACACTGGTCGAGTGGTATGACTTCTATCTCTACGGATCGCTGGCGGTATTCTTCGGCGATCTGTTCTTTCCACCGGGCAACGAACGCGCCGCGCTCCTCGCCAGCCTCGCAATTTTCGGCGCCGGTTTCGGCGTGCGACCACTTGGCGCGCTGGTGTTCGGCGCGCTCGGCGATCTGGTGGGCCGCAAATACACCTTCCTGCTCACCATCGTCACGATGGGGCTGTCCACGGCCTTGATCGGATTTCTGCCGACCTACGCCAGCATCGGCCTGTGGGCGCCGATTCTCCTGGTGTCGCTGCGCCTCTTGCAAGGCCTGGCCCTCGGCGGCGAGTACGGCGGTGCCGCGACGTACGTCGCCGAACACGTGCCCGACTCGAGCCGCGGCTATTACACAAGCTACATCCAGACCACCGCGACAATCGGCTTTTTCCTGTCGCTTGCGGTCATCGGCGGCACCCGGCTCGGCTTCGGCGCCGACGCCTTCCGCGCCTGGGGCTGGCGCGTACCGTTCGTCGTGTCGGTAGCGTTGCTCGGGGTGTCCCTCTACGTCCGCCTCAGGATGCAGGAATCGCCCCTGTTCGTACGCCTCAAGGCGGATGGCCGGGTAGCGAAGAACCCGCTGCGGGAAAGCTTCGGCAACCGGACCAACCTCAAGTATGTGCTCCTTGCGCTGTTCGGCGCCACGGCAGGCCAGGGCGTGGTCTGGTACACCGCACAATTTTATGTACTGACCTTTCTGCAAACGCCACTCAACCTCGACTGGCAGTTGGCCTACACGCTGGTCGCCATCGCGCTGGCGATCGCCACGCCGCTCTTCGTCTTCTTCGGCTCGCTGTCCGACCGCATCGGACGCAAGAAGGTCATGATGACGGGCTTTGCACTGGCGGGCCTGACCACCATCCCGCTGTTCTACGCCATTCAGCAGTTGGCCAATCCAACCATGGCAGCACAGGTGACGTCGCTGCCGCTGGGTGCGGCCACCGGCGTGGTCGCCTGCGTCACCCTGTTGATGACGTACGTGACGATGACCTACGGCCCCATCGCCGCATTTCTGGTCGAACTGTTTCCGACGTCAATTCGCTACACGTCGATGTCGCTGCCGTATCACGTCGGCAATGGCTGGTTCGGCGGCTTCCTGCCGCTCATCGCCACCGCCGCGACCACCTCGGCCACGATGCAGGAGATCTTCGGGGCCTGGGTGGTCTTCACCGGCCTCATCTACCCGGTGGCAATATGCATCGTCACGCTGGTCGTCGGCAGCCTCTTCATCGACGAAACCAAGGACCACAAGATCGACACCCCCATCCACGGGGGATGATCACAAACTGGCGACGGCGATCTCTCTCAGGCGCCTTGATCCACGTGAGTTCTCCGCTCATCGCTCTCGCGATCACTTCTCGGACCTGCATCGCCGGCGCCCCGGCCGTGGGCAAAATCCGGGTCCCATCGTCGTCCATGGGTCCAAACCCCTACCCCGGGGCCTGACAAGGCGGTCTCTACGTTTCCGCTCGGGAGCGGACAGATCATGTGCTCCCTACAGCTGCGGACCGATCCGATCGCTCCCCCGAACGCACGCGTGCTAGAGCGACGCAGCGGTGGCAGACGACGCGGTCGACATCGAGGCGCTCATCGCGGAGATCCGCGAGGAGGCCCGCGCCCTGCGGGCCCGCGCCGGGCCGGGCAACGTGGCGCCCTTCGGGGATCGCGCCGCACGCCTGCGCGCCCTGGCACAACCGCTTGCCAGCGAGGTTGCGCCGAGTGCCGCCGCGGCGAGCGACCGGGCGCTCGAGCGCATGCGTGCATCCGCCGATCTGCCGAGCGCCCCGCTCGACTCGCACCGCGCGCTGCTCGGGCACACGGTCGCGCTCATGAAGCGGATCTTGCGCCGCGTGCTCTCGCCTTTCTTCGACCAGCAGGCGCGCTTCAACGTCGCTGGGATCGACGCGCTGGCCAACCTCGCGCGTCGCCTCGATACGCTCGAGGATGCGCTCGCGCGTCACCGCGCCACAGGTGGCGATCCCGAACCGTGCTTTGATTACGCGGCGTTCGAGGCGATTTTCCGTGGCTCACGCGAGAGTCTGCGGGCGGCCCAGGCCAGCTATCTCGATCTTTTTCCTGACGCGGCGAGCGGTCCCGTCCTCGACCTCGGTTGCGGGCCCGGAGTCTTCCTCGAGTTGCTGCGGGAGAGCGGCGTACCCGGCTTCGGTGTCGATCGCTGCAACCCGGCCACCACGCAGGCCGCACTCGCTGGTCTCGACGTGCGAACCGGCGACTTCTTCGAGACCCTCGATCACTGCCCAGCGCAAAGTCTGGGCGGCATCGTCGCCTTCCAGGTGGTCGAACACCTCTCGCTGCCCGCCCTGCAGAGGTTGCTGCGTCTGGCGCGCCAGCGACTGCGTCCCGGGGGTGTCCTCGTCCTCGAGAGCGTCAACCTCGCGAGCCTGATCACCCATGCTCGCGGCTGGACCATCGACCCGACGCACGCCCAGCCCGTGCATCCGCTCACGCTGCGATTTCTGGTCGAACAGGCTGGTTTCAGCACAATCGAACTTCGCTACAGTGGCGCGGTCGAGGCCGAGACACGGCTCGAACCCGATCCGGCCGGTGGCGCGGCGGCGCGCAACGTCGAGCGTCTGAACCGGATCGTCTTCGGTCCGCAAGACTACGCCATCGTCGCGCGCGCTTAGGGGACGTCGCTCGGGTGTTCGCGATCTCTCGCCGCCGCAGCCCTCCTCCCAGCCGGCGCCGCGCGCGGGACCACGGCACAGCTTCCCGGGCGGTGGCGATCGTCCTGCCCTCGCTCGTGCCGGACGATGCGACCGGCAACGACGCCCTCGGAATGCGGCAGGTCCTGACGGATGCCGGCTACGAGGTCGCCCTCTTCGCCGGGCGTATCGGAGGAGATCTGCCGGGCGACCTGCTTGCAGCGGCACCCGACTGGATCCATCGGCGCGCGGCGCGCGTCGTCTACCACCTCGCGTCGGGCTGGGCCGCCGGCCGTGCCTTTCTCCAACGGACGTCTGCGCGGGTCGTGGTGCGCGACCACAACATCACGCCGGCGGCGTTCTTTGACGACGTGAACGACGAATTCGCGGCCGCGGCGCGTTCCGGCGAGGCGGAACGGCAGCGTCTCGCCAACGATCCGCGGGTCGGCTGCTGGCTCGCGTGTTCTCCCTTCAGCGCCGCGAGCGCCACAGGCCTGGGCGCCGATCCGGCAAAGGTGCGGGTGGCCGCGCCGCTGCATCCCCTGGAGCAACTCGAGTCCGCCGCTCCCGACCTGCGCCGGCTGCGCGCCTGGACCGAGCACCCGGCAGACGCCCTCTTCGTCGGCCGCTTCGCCCCCAACAAGGGTCATCTCCAGATGCTCGCCATCGCCGCGCACTACCGCGAACTCTTTGGCCGGGCGCCACGGCTGCGGTTGGTCGGCCGGTTCGATCCGCGGCTCTGGCGCTGGCGCGCGCTGCTCGACCAGGAATGCACACGGCTCGGTCTGGGAAGCGATGTCGAGATCATTGGCGAGGTCGATCTCGCGACGCTGAAGGCCGCCTATCTGACCTCGCACGCATTCTTGTGCTGTTCCGAACACGAGGGTTTCTGCATCCCGCTGGTCGAGGCGGGCGCGCTCGGCGTGCCGGTGGTCGCGACGGACCGTGGGGCAGTGGCGTCCACGCTGGCGCCGGATGCGGCGGTGCTGCGGGACGCGAGCGCAGACGAGATCGCCGTGGCGCTTCACCGCGTCCTGAACGACCCGGCTCTGCGCGACCGACTGGTCCAGAACCAGCGGGCTCATGTCCGCGCGCATTTCGCGGCGGAGGTTGTCGCCCGGCAGATCCTGGCCGCTCTGGAGACCTGCTGAGTCGGCCATGAAAATCGCGATCATCGTTCAGCGCTTCGGACGCGAGATCCTCGGTGGGGCAGAGCGTCACGCCGCATTGGTCGCAAGCCTGCTGGCGCGGCATCACGAGGTCGAGGTTCTCACCTCCGCCGCGGCCGACTACCGGACGTGGGCGCCTGTCCTGCCACCGGGACCGGCCCGGGAGGACGGCCTGGTCGTCCGGCGTTTCGTCGTGGAGCGCGGCCGCGAGCCTTTCTGGCCCGCCCTGCACGATCTCTTGCTCGACGGCGTCGCTGCGGAGGATTTCGCCGGCCTCGCCCCCGCGGACCGCGAAGCCTTCGAGCGCCGCGTACGCGCCTGGCCAGAGGCCCTGCAAGAGGCCTACCTGCGCGCCCAGGGACCGCATTGCCCGACCCTGCACGACCATCTGCGCACGACTCGCTACGACCGCCATCTCTTCTTCACCTACCTCTATCCGACAACGCTCGATGGCCTCGACGCCATCGCGCCGGCGCGTGCCCGTGTCGTCCCGACCTTCCACGACGAGCCCACAGCACTGCTGCCGATCGTGGGCCGCCGTCTCGCCCGCACTCGTCTCCTATGCTCGACGCAGGCCGAGGTCGCTCTCCTGTCGCGTCTCCATCCCGCGCCGCAGTTCGACGCCCGTGTGCTCGGCTATGGCGTGGCCCTGCCGGAGGACCGACCCGCCGCCGACCCATGCGATTCGCCCTACCTGCTCTTTGCCGGCCGCATCGATCCGCAGAAGGGAATCGCCGAACTCCTGCATTGGTACGCGGCGCTGCGCTCGGTCGCGGTACCCGCGCCGCGGCTGGTGCTGGCGGGCGAAGTCCTCATGGATCTGCCCAGGATGCCCGGTCTCGAGACGCCCGGCGTGGTCAGCGAGGAACGCAAGCTCGAGCTGATGCGTGGCGCGCTGGCTCTCGTTCATGCGTCGCCCTTCGAGAGTCTCGGCATCGTCCTGCTCGAAGCCGCCGCGTGTCGAACTCCGCTCATCGTCAACGCCACCTGTGCGGCGATGGTCGAAATCTGCCAGGAGGGCCACTGCGGCATCCCGGTTCGCGACGCGGCCGAGGCGGTCGCCGCCGTGCAAGCGCTGGCGGCCGATGTCGCCCTCCGCAACAAGCTCGGTGCCGCAGGACGCGCCTTCGTGACGGATCGGTTCTCGCTTGCGGCGTATGAGCAGCGGCTGCTCGAGGAGTTCCCTCGGAGAGACGGCGCTTCGTCCGTCGTGTCTGCTGGAAACAGGCGATCGGACCCTTTTTTTTGAGCCCTGTTCGGATACCCTCGCGCCGCGGTGATCGATCTCGAGAGCCTCAACCCGCCGCAACGCGAGGCTGTCCTCCACGGCGACGGCCCGCTGCTGGTGTTGGCCGGTGCCGGGAGCGGCAAGACCCGCGTCCTGACCTACCGAATCGCCGATCTCGTACAGTCGCGCGGCGTCGATCCCGCGAGCATTCTCGCGGTCACCTTCACCAACCCGGCGGCGCGCGAGATGCGCGAGCGCATCTCGCATCTCGTCGGCAGCGAGCATGATCGCCTCACCGCAGGAACGTTTCACTCGACCTGCGCCCGCTGGCTGCGAAGCTACGCGCCGCGACTCGGACTGCCTTCGGGCTTCGCGATCTACGACGATTCAGACCAGCTCTCGGTCTGCACGCGCGCGCTCAGCGACTGCGACATCGACGAAGAGCTACTCGCGCCGCGCGCTCTGCGCACTCATCTGGATCGAGCACGCAACGATTTGCGCGATCCGACGCGCGCCCCGGCCACAGCGGAACCGGAACGCGCGGCCGCGATCAGCCAGGCCGCCGAGCGCTACGAGTTCCTGCTGGAGAAGGCCGGTGCGCTCGATTTCGGCGGCTTGATCGCCGCCATGGTGCGCTTGCTGCGCGACGACGCCGACCTGCGCGAGCGCTTCCGCGCCCGCTACCGCCACATTCTGGTGGACGAGTATCAGGACGTGAACCACGCCCAGTACCTGCTCGTCGACCACATCGCGGGTCGCAACGGCAACCTGTGCGTCGTGGGCGATGACGATCAGTCCATCTATGGATTCCGCGGAGCGAGCGTACGGGCGATTCTCGAATTCGAGCGCGACCACGCCAACGCGCACGTCGTCCGGCTCGAGGAGAACTACCGTTCCAAGGGCAATATCCTGGCGGCGGCCAACGCCGTCATCGAACGCAACCTGGGCCGCCACGGCAAGAAGCTCTGGACACGAAATGACCCCGGCGAGAAAGTCACCGTCGCCGGGTTTCCCGACGATCGCAGCGAGGCGCGTTGGGTCGCTGGCGAGTTGCTCCGCGAAATCGGGCGGGGACGGCCGCCGGCCGGACTGGCGGTCTTCTACCGGACCAACGCGCAGTCCCGGGCCATCGAGGAAGAACTCGTGCGGCTGGGCGTGCGCTACGTCGTGGTGGGCGGCATCCGTTTCTATGACCGCAAGGAGGTCAAGGACGTTCTCGCCTACCTCCGGGTTCTTCTGAATCCGGCAGACGACGTGAGCCTGATGCGCATCGTCAACGTGCCCACGCGCGGCATCGGCGCCACCACGGTGGCGACTCTCGTCGAGACCGCCGGTCGCTCGGGTCGCTCGATCTCGGCGCTGCTGGACGAACTCGTCGCGAACCCCGGCGCCGTGGTGCTGGCAACGGGCGCCCGCGCGCGTGTCCTCGCGTTCCGCGACTTGCTGCACAGAATCCGCGCCACGCTTGCGACTTCCACCCTCGGCGAGATCGTCGAGTGTGTCGTTTCCGAGAGTGGGCTCGGGAGCCGCCTCCAGGCCGAGGCCACGCAGGAAGCGCAGACCCGCGCCGAGAACCTCGACGAGCTGATCGCGGCGGCGCGTGAGCTCGATGCGTCGCTCGGTGCGCCCGACGGAGTGACGGCACTCGCAACGTTCCTGGAGCGCGCGGCTCTGGTGACGAGCCTCGACGAGGCCGACGGCGTCGGCACCAGCGTGAGTCTCATGACGGTCCACAACTCCAAGGGCCTCGAGTTCCCCGTCGTCCACCTCGTCGGCCTCGAGGAGGGAATCTTCCCGCATTCGCGTGCGCTCGACGATGGCAGCGTCGAGGAGGAACGCCGGCTCTGTTATGTCGGCATGACGCGCGCTCGAGAGCGGCTGGTCCTCTCCTGCGCCCGCACCCGCGCGATGTTCGGCGCGCTCAAGCCCTACCCGCCGTCGCGCTTCCTGACCGAGATCCCGGACGAATTCGTTTCGCGACACGGTGCGGATCCGGCGGCTCGGGCCCGCCGCGCCGGCCACGGTGAACTCGCGAACACCCTCGACCGGTTTCTCTCCCCCGCCAGAACCGCCGCCGTCCCCGCGCCCGACGCCAAACTCGCGAACACCGACGTGCGGGTCGACTACAGCATGAGCCAGGAGCCGGTGAGCGCCGGATCGCTGCGGGTCGGCACCCCGGTCCTGCATCCACGCTTCGGTCGGGGTGTCATCCGACGCCGGGAGGGCGACGGCGAGAGCACGAAGCTCATGGTTCAGTTCGAGCGCTTCGGTCTCAAGACCCTGCTGGCGCGTCTCGCGCCGCTGGTCATCGAAGGGAGATCAACGTGACCCGTCAATCCGCTCTTTGCTCGAAGAGGGCCTTGGGCTCGACCTCGTCGATCACAGCACCCGTGCTGAGACCCTCGACGTAGTTCTCGTAATCGTAACCCTGGTGCGGCACATGACCGAAGACGGGTTCGAGATCATCCTGCGCGACGAGGCGGTGGAGCGGGCGGGTCACCAGCCACTCGGCGAGGAATCCTACCGGGTGCAGGGCGTAAGCCATGAGCCGGAGCGGGTTCGCTTGCGAATCATCGTAGTCGTCGAGGGCGGCCGCAGGGGTCGCGAGCAACGCCAACAGGGCAAGTGCCGTAAAGAATCCGCGCATCGTGGCCATGGTTTCCTCCCGAGCTGTCCCACCACGAGTACCAGCACGGGCGCGCCCAGACCAGCCACGAGATGCCGCAGTTTCACGCGTCGCCACGCGAACACGCGAAGCGCCAGCACGGCCGCTCCCAGACCAGTCACGAGATGCCGCGGCTTCACGCGTCGCCAAGGGACCTCGCTCGGCGCCGGCACGGCCCCTCCCAGACCCGCCGTGCGCTGCGGCGCAGAGCCGCCGCGCGGCCGGGCCGGCCGGCGAG
>SXLG01000131.1 GCA_005777805.1 Pseudomonadota bacterium | reverse complement strand
GACCTCGCTCGTGATCGCGCCCCGCCTCTCCACGATTGAACGCGCCGACCGGATCGTGGTCATGCACCACGGCCGCATCCGCGAGATTGGCACGCACGAGGAGCTGCTGGCACGCGGCGAGATCTACGCGCGCCTGCACGCGCTCGGATGAAGCGCTGGCCTGGAAGGAGCGAGGCCACGCTGCGGCAGCGGGCCGCCAGTGGCTTGGCGGCGGTTGCGATCGCGCTGGGTGCGGTGGGCTGCGAGGGGTGCTCGCCGACCTATGTGCTGCGCGGGGCCTGGGAGGAGGCGCGGATCCTGGCCCGGCGCGAGCCCATCGCCGACGTCCTTGACGGAGGTGGGCTGACGGTGGAACAGCGGCGCCGGCTGGCCCTGGTGCCGGAAGTGCGTCGGTATGCCAGCGACGTGCTGGGCTTCGATGTCGGCGACGCATACGCGAGCTACGCCGAGGTGCCGCCGGGGGCCCTGGTCTGGGTGGTGTCGGCTGCGGAGAAGACACGCCTGCGCGCCCGGACGTGGTGGTTCCCGATCGTCGGCAGTGTTCCCTACAAGGGATTTTTCGACGCGGCCGAGGCCCGTGCGCTGGCGGCGCGTCTCGAGGGCGAGGGCTGGGATACCTGGGTGCGGCCGACGCAGGCCTTCAGCACGCTCGGCTGGTTCGACGACCCCGTGCTCTCGAGCTGGCTTGCGCGCGACCGGGTGGATCTTGCTGATCTTGTGCTGCACGAGCTGGTGCACCGCGATCTCTGGATCGAGGGAGAGGCACCCTTCAACGAGTCATTTGCGACCTTCGTTGCCGGACGCGCGACAATCGACTTCTTCGAGCGCCGGGGCCGTGCGAGTCCAGCCGACGAGGGAACCCCGGCGTTCCGGGATCGCGAGACCGTAGCCGCACGCGAGGCCTGGCAGACCACGCTCGAAGCGGCGAGCCGGCTCGAGCAGAGTGTCGCCGCGCTCAGCCGACTCTACGATGCCGGCGAGCGCGACGAGATCGGCGCAGCCGAGGTCCTGCGGCGGCGCGCGGTGATCCTGCGCCAGCTCGATCCCACGGGCCGAACCAACAACGCTGTGATCCTGGCCCGCCGCGACTATCTCCGCGATCTCGCTGGCTTCGAGTGCGCGCTCGCCGCGCGGGAGGGATCGTTCAGCCAACGCCTCCGCCAGATCGCGGCTCGCGCCCGCGCCGCCAGCGATCCCTGGTCGACGCTGCCGCAGTGCTCGGGGTCCGGCTGACCGGGGCATTCACCTCAGGGTTTCGGTGCCGCTGGTGCGGCGCGGCGGCACGAGGGATCCCCGCGGCGACGGTAGCTCGAGGCGAGGGGAGCCGGCAGTTGGGGGGGGGCGGCGGGGTCCCAGCACGCCGCATCGAGCTGTTCCGCAGTGAGTTTCTGCTTGTCTTGCTGGGCCTGCGCTTGTGGCCAGCCGAGCCGCGTCCCGCTCAGGTCGGCGCCGGTGAGAATCGCGCCCGCGAGCAGCGTGTGCCGGAGGTCGGCATGGCGCAGCAGGGCACCGCTCAGGTCGGTGCCCTCGAGAAACGCGCCGTTCAAGTCGGCATTGGCGAGGCGAGTGGGCCTGGGTGGGCCGCCGCTCTCCGTGGCCTCCGCCAGTCGTGCACCACTGAGGTCGGCGGCGCGCAGGCGGGCTCGCTCGAGCATCGCGCCGCGCAGGTCGATGCGTGGGAGTTCGACCCCCTCCATGTCGATCTGACAGCGCACGAGCAGCTCGATCTGCGGGCGCGAGAGCTGTCCCTGGGTACGCGGGCTGTCGAGCAGGAGTCGCGCTCCGAGCACGGCAAGCGAGGCGCACTCCGCATCCACGGGTGAGGGGAGCGGGGGGCCATCTGTTGCCGCTGGTGTTGCGGGTGTCTCTTGGGGCGTGGGCCCGGCGGCGACCACTGCGGCAGTTCTTGCCAAAGATACTGGGCATGACGAGTTCGTCCCGGCGACAGCCGTGGTCGCCGCGTCGGCCGATGCAGCGCGCTGGACTAACGCCGGCGGTGGGCGGACGTCGGTCTCGCCAGCGAAGGGCAGGGGCGGGGCCCCGGTCGCTCGTGCCGACGCCGCAGGGCCGAGTCCGATCAGCCCGAGGACGCACGCCGTGGCGCATCGGCGCAACGCGTCCCCGCGGGGCGGGCGGCGCACGTCCCCTTGCGCGCCGTAGTCGCGGGTCACAGCCTGCCAGTACCGCGCATCAAGTGGCCGACGCGGCTCCACGTCCCTCTGCGCGCTGAGGGCTCGGGCATCGACCTGCGGCAGACGGAGCACTGCCGCTTCGTGGTGGCTCGTGCCGGTCGCGCGGGCCACGTGAGGATTCTTCGGCTGGGCAGGGCGCACGGCCGTGCTGCTTGCCGGCCCCGCCCCGGACTGTCAAACGGCCGGGGTGACGCCCGCGCGCCCGCGCTTCGCGCTCGATCGAACTCTGGGTCGACTCGCCCGCTGGCTGCGCTTGCTCGGCTTCGACGCGATGCTGCGGCCCGAGATCCCGGCCGAGCGCCTGCTGCCGCTTGCGGCACGCCAGCGGCGGGTGGTGCTGCTGCGCGCCCGCTTGCCCGAGCGCGTCCGGGTCGAGGCGGGTCTGCGCGTGCTGCGGCTCACGCATGGCGATGTGCGCGGGCAGTTGCGGGAGATCGCCGCGATTCTGCCCGAGGTGGTCGAAATAGATCCCGGCCGCACGCCGCGCTGCGTGACTTGCAACCGGCCGCTGCGTCCGCGCCGCGGTGAAACCCCCGGCGGTTGCGGCGTGTGCCGGCGGAGATTCGAGGAGGGGCCGCAGATCGAGCGGTTTCGCAACTCGATCCGGGCGCTGGCCCGGGAGATCCGTGCGGATGGAGCGCCGGTCTCCGTGGGTGGAGCTGGCCTTGCCTCGCCTACGTCTGGTACCGGGGAAGCGTGATGCCGCTCGCCATCGCCGACGATTCGCGTCTCTCCGACGCGGGCGCGCTGCCCTTCGGTGATTGCCGCGCTTGCCGTCGTCGAGCAGTGGCGGTCTGTTCCGATCTCGCCGATGCCTTCGAGTGTTCGCTCTGCGGCGCAGCACTGCCGGACGTGTTCTGGATCGGTGAGAGCGAATTCGAGGCGCTCGGCTGGGTCGCGGTCGATCCGGACGCGACCCCGCCGCCAGCGCCGACTCGGAGTGGGGGCTGTGGCAGTGGTGGCTGCGGCAGCGGCGGCTGCGGCCGGTAGTGCGCATGGCCGGGCGGTCGGCTGCCGTCAGCAGGGGGCAGCGGCACGTGGGTGGCGTCTCCGCCGCCCGGTGATGGGCAGCAGCAGCGGCTGGCGATCTCGCGCTTGTCTGCTGAGCGCCAGATCTCGGTTCCTGGCGCGCCAGCACGTCGCGAGCGGCTCGGGCGGGGATGTCCGCCTGCGGAACATGAAGTCTATATTTACAGTCGGTCGCGCGAGCCACGGTGGGGCGCGGCTACTCTCGCCCCCTCAGAGCCGCCCGAGCTGGCGCAGGGCTTCGTAGAGCACGATCCCGACCGCGTTCGAGAGGTTCAGGCTGCGCACGCCCGGCTCGAAGATCGGGATCGCAACCTCCTCGTCCAGACGCGCGCGCACCGCGGCCGGCAGGCCCAGACTCTCGCGACCGAAAACCAGCACGTCGTCGTCGCGAAAGGCGCAGCGCGCGTAGGAGACCTCCGCGCGAGCGCTGAGTCCGATCCGGCGCCGGCCGGCCGTGGCCTGTTCGAGGTCGTGCCAGGCGGCGTGCGTGTGGAGATCGATCCAGGGCCAGTAGTCGAGTCCGGCGCGCTTGAGGTAGCGGTCGTCGAGAGAAAATCCGAGCTTGCCGACGAGATGGAGCCGGGTGTGCGTCGCAGCACAGAGCCGGCCGATCGACCCCGTGTTCTGCGGGATCTCGGGTTCGACCAGGACGACGTCCACCGCACACTCAGTCGGCCGCAGGCAAGTGGAGCGGGATGCGCGTGCCGCGCGGTCCGGGAACGAACGCTGCACAGCCGACTGCCGTGGCCGCCGAGAGCAACTCGACCTGGGCCGGACGCAGGAAACGGGCCTCACAGAGACCATCCTTGACAGGGCAGCGCAGCGCGCCGTCCGGGCCGAAGCCGAGGCCGGCCGCGGGGACGGGCTCGCGACTGCCGTCGTTGAGGAGGAGAGCGAAGCCGCCGTCGTTCTCGCGCTCGACGTGTCGCACCACGAAGGGGGTGTCCTCGAGTTCGATCCGGGCGCGCTCGTCGGCGATGACGAGCCACCACGAGCCGTCGTCGGCACGGCGCAGATGGCGCGAGAAAAGCGCATCGATCCGTGGATTCGCGATCACTTCGTCGCCCGCGTACCAGCGGCCGTCGCGCCCGAAGCGGATCGGTGCGCTCTCGACGGCCCAGAAGCCCACCCGCGCCACGGCTTCCCTATCCCATCCACGCGCCGCGGCGACAAGGACTCGGGCGGCCTTTGCGGCGCCCCGGCGGCGTCGATAAGGAGATCGCGATCGCATGGTGCCGGTGCTCATCGAGATCGGGCCGGTGTCGCTGTTCTCGTTCGGCGCCACGCTTGCCTTGGGCTTCCTCGTGGCGGGCGTCGTCCTTGCGGGTGAACTCGAGGCGCGCGGCCTCTCCCGCGAACTGGCATCGGGCATCATCTGGTGGGGTGCCATCGGCGGGCTCCTGGGTTCGCGGGTGCTCTCGCTGGCCAACGACTGGTCGGCGCTGCTCGCCGACCCCCAGGGCCAGATCTTCGGGGGCGCGGGTTTCGTTTGGTACGGCGGGCTCCTCGGCGGCTTTCTCACGGTGAGCCTCTTCATCCGCCAACGGCAGGTGCCGTGGGCGGTGGTGACCGACGCCATCGCGCCGGCACTCGTCCTCGGGCACGCGATCGGGCGCGTCGGTTGCCAGCTCTCCGGTGATGGCGACTGGGGACCGCCCTCGACCCTGCCCTGGGCGATGGCGTATCCGCTCGCGATCGTCGGCTGGACCCATGCGCCGGGGGTGCGCGTCCATCCGGCCCCGATCTACGAGAGTGTCGCTTACGGCCTGATCTACCTGGCGCTGATCCGCATCGCGCGTGATCCCCAGCGGCGCCCGGCCGGCTTCGTCATCGCAAGTTATCTCGTTCTCTCCGGGCTCGCCCGCTTCGTGATCGAAGGTGTGCGGGTCGAGCCGCGCGTGTTCTGGGGCTTGACCGAGGCGCAGACGATCGCCGTCGCCAGCATGGTGGTGGGCTGCGTGTGGCTCGCTCTCCTCGGGGCGCGAAGCCGGCCGCTGGCAGCCGCGGCCGGACTGCTGGCCGCACTCCTCGGCTCGGCCGGCTGCAACGTCGGGGCGCCGCTCGCCCCCGATTTCGTGGCGCAGAATCTCGACGGCGCCGCAGTACGTCTGTCCAACTATCGCGGCAGTGTCGTCCTGTTGAACCTTTGGACGACGTGGTGCCCACCGTGTCGCGAGGAGATGCCCTCGATGCAGGCGCTCTTCGGCCAGCTTGGCAAGAATGGGCTGGTCGTGGTCGCGGTCAGCGAGGACAACGGCGCGGCTGCCGCGGTGCGGCCCTTCGCCCAGGAGTTCAAGCTCGATTTTCCACTCCTGGTCGATCCCACGGGGACGGTAGGAAGGCTCTACGGGATCTCGGGCTACCCCGAGACCTTTGTGATCGACCGTGAGGGCCGCCAGCGGGCGCGCTTCATCGGGCCGCGGGACTGGACCTCGCCCGAGCTTGCGGCTGCGCTGACGACGTTGCTCGAGACCGGCCGCTGGCCGCTTGGCCCCGACGGGAGCTGAGCCCCACGCCTTTGCCCCGGCCGGGCGGGCGGGGCAGATTGCGCGGGGTGGGGAGTCGGTCGGGGCAGCACTGGGGCACGCTGGACGAGATCCCGTCGGGGCGGGCCCTCGCCCGCAGACTCGCGGCCCCCCTCGTGCTGGCCGCGGTGGTGGCGGCGCTGGGCACGTTCGCGGGCGCGCTCGGCGGACGGCTCATCGTGGCGGGTCGGGCGGTCGCGTCACGACCCCTGCCGCCACGGGTGGTCTGGTTGGTGGTCCGGCCCGACGAAGTCGCCGCGGCCCGGCAGTTCATCGCGGCGCGTCCCGGGCTCGATCTCGTCAAGCTTACGTCGGCCGCCGCAGTCCTCGGCCTGAATGAGGCGACGGCCTCGCATGATGCCGTGCTCGAGGTCGCCCTGGGCCAGGGCGTGGACGAGGCGGTTCTGGCGCGGAACACCGTGCCCGGCCTGGTCGAGGTGATTCCGGCGGGCGAGCCGGCGGAGGATCCGGTGGTGCGCGCTGCCCGGGCCGGTCGATGGTTGATTTCGGGGGCGGTCCTCTGGCTTGCGAGTTGGCTCGCCTGCCTTGCCGCCGGCCTGGCGAGTGGGCGGGTGATCGCCGTGGAAATCGCGGCGGACAGCGAGCGTGAGCGTCTGCTGCCGCGTGCGAGCGGCCGGGATAGTACGGTGGTCGCCGGGCGGCTGCTCGGTGCCGCCATGGCGGGGGGATCGCTGCTCGCCAGTCTCGGGACGTTGCTGCTCGCCGGTGCCGCACCGGTCGTGCCCGAGCTCGACCCCGCTGTGCTCGAGACGGCTTGGATGGGGTCTTCGCTCGGCTTCGCGCTCTCGGCTTGGGTCGTGGCGCAGGCGGGAGTGAAGCGGGCGCGTGTGCGTCGGCGCCCGGGCCTCGCGCTTGCGTTTCTGCTTGTCAGCGCGTTGCCCTTGCGGGCGCTCCCCGCGCAAGCCGCGGCAGGCCCTCTCGCGCCGAGCCGGGAAGTCCGGGGCTTCGCGCGGCTCGCCGGCACTCCTGTGGCGACAAGCCACCTCTCTCCGCGCGCGGAGGTCCGCCGTCTCGGCCGGGCGATCGCGGTGCAAGCGCACACGCTTCAGGCCGTCTCGGGCCGACGCGATCGGCTCGAGCGGGTGGCTTTGCGGGCCGCGGCACGGGGCGCGCGACCGGACGCCGTGCTGGCGCGTGGGCTGTGGCGGGACGCCGCGCGGCAGGTGGCGAGCGCGCAGGCCCGGCGCGAGGCGCTGGTCAAGGATCGCCAGGAGGCCCGCCGGGAGCTTGCGGCTTGGCGCCACGAGCGCGCCGGGCCTCATCAACGCATGGCGCCCTTTGCCGCCGCGCGACGTGTCGCGGGCCCGGGGAGCCCGTCGCCCCTTGCGGGCAGCCTGGCGCTGCGCGATGAGCGCGGCCGTTCCGCGCGAGCGGTCGCCGACGGCCGGGTCGCGTTCGTGGGCGTGATTCCAGGCTGGGGCCGCGTCGTCGTCCTCGATCACGGCTACCGGACGCATAGCGTCTACGGCGGCATGGCAGCGCTCGTGGTCGAGCCGGGCGAGCGGGTGGCGGCCGGCGGCATCGTGGGTTCGGGGGCCGGGCCGGGGGGGAGGATTCTGTTCGGCATCCGCCGCCGCGGCCGGCCGGTCGATCCCGCCGCATGGTGGCGACGCGGTTGAAGCAACGGCGATCGGCGGGGCAGAGGACGCTCGGCGGCGCCACGGGGCATGAGACCCGCACGCGCAGATTGCGAGCCGTCGCGAGATGGCGCGGGCGGTCGTTCGGCGCCTGACGGGGCATGAGACGTGCACGCGCAGATCGGGCGCCGTCGCGAGGGGATGGGGGCGGACGATCGGCTCGGTGACTGGGCATCAGACTCCGCGATCAGGTAGTGTGCCGACGGTGAGTACGCTGTGGACGGCATCTTCTTCCACGTCTGGCGCTGGCCCGCGGGGTGGGCGGCGCTGGCGGCCGGCACTTCTTGCGCTTGTCGGATGCGCACTGGTCACGGCGCTCTCGGCCGGGGTTTTTGCCGGGCGCGTCGATGCGGTGGATCGCGAGGGATACGATCAGCTCGAGCAACTCTCGAACATCCTCGCCATCGTGCAGCGCAACTACGTCGACGAGGTCGAGACGCGCGAACTCGTCGAGGGTGCCGTCAACGGGATGCTGGCCTCGCTCGATCCACACAGCGCCTATCTCACGCCTGAACTCTACGAGGAACTACAGGTCGATACCCGCGGCAGCTTCGGCGGGCTCGGCATCGAGATCACCAACCGCGGCGGCGTCCTCACCGTGGTGTCGCCGATCGAGGATACCCCGGCCTACCGCGCGGGTGTCGAGTCCGGCGATCAGATCATCAAGATCGAGGACGAATTCACCAAGGACCTGAGCTTGATGGACGCGGTCAAGAAGATGCGCGGTCCGAAGGGCTCGAAGGTCCGCCTCTCGATCCAGCGCGAAGGCACGCCGGAGCTGATCGACTTTACGATCGAGCGGGCGGATATCGAGATCGACAGCGTCAAGGCGAAGCCGCTCGCGAGTGGCCTCGGTTACGTCCGCATCACCCAGTTCCAGGAGCGGACGGCGGAGGATCTCGAGAAGGCTCTCGACGGCCTCGAGGAGCGAGACGAGGGGCCCTTGCGCGGGCTCGTGCTCGACCTGCGCAACGATCCGGGCGGACTTCTCTCGCAGGCGGTCGATGTTTCCGACGTCTTCCTCGACGGCGGCCTGATCGTCTACACGGACGGCCGGCTCGAGAGTCAGAAGCAGAAATACTTTGCGAGCCGCAAGGGGAGCCGGCTCGACTTCCCCATCGTCGTGCTGGTCAACGGCGGTACCGCGAGCGCGGCCGAGATCGTCGCCGGGGCTCTGCAGGATCACAAGCGCGGGCTCGTGCTCGGCACGCGCACCTTCGGTAAGGGGTCGGTGCAGACGATCCTGCCGCTGGACGGCAAGTCCGCGCTGCGCTTGACGACGGCGCGCTACTACACGCCGGCCGGGCGCTCGATCCAGGCGGCCGGGATCGAGCCCGACATCGAGTTCGCAGGGAACGTTCGCGTCGTGGGTGACGCCAAGGAAGAGAACCGCCACCGCGAGCTGCGCGAGGCCAACCTGCCCAAGCATCTCGACGCCGAGGGCGCGGGCGAGAAAGCGGCCCCCGCGGGCGGCAACGAAGGCGCCGACGCGAGCGAGAGCGACGGGCGGATGCTCGGCGAGCCCGGCAAGGATCCGCAGCTCGACCGCGCGATCGAACTGCTCAAGTCCTGGCACGTCTTCAAGACGGTCGTCGCCAAGCGGAGCTGAGCGCATGCGGGCCTCTCCCCCGCGTGGGCGTGGTGGTCCGATGTTGCCCCTCTTCGCGGGGCCGCCCCCGGCGCGGACTCCGGGATCGGCCCCGGGCCGGACCACGATGCGGGTCGGCGAGCTGGTGCGTCGGATCACGCTCAAGTTGGCCGAGGAGTTCCCGTCTCGATTCTGGGTCGAGGGCGAGATCTCGGGCTTCCGGCCGAGCCGCAGCGGCCACGTTTTCTTCGCCCTCAAGGAGGCGAACGCCCAGGTCAAGGCCGTGCTCTGGGCCGACGCGCGCGCCGCGCTGGCCTTCACGCCCGAGGACGGCATGCAGGTACTGGCCCGCCTGTCGAAGGTCGATTTCTATGGCCCTTACGGCGAGCTGCGGGTTCACGTCGAGACCCTGGAGCCGGCCGGTGCGGGCGCGCTCGCGCTGGCGCTCGAGGAGAGGCGCAAGCGGCTCGAGGCGGAAGGGCTCTTCGCCGAGGCGCGCAAGCGTCCGCTGCCTTTCCTGCCGCGCGTCGTCGGGATTGCCACCGCACAGACCGGAGCTGTGATCCACGACATCCTCGCCACACTCGAGAAGCGCCATCCCGGCGTTCAGGTGATCCTGCGGCCCTGTGCGGTGCAGGGGCCGGGCGCGGCTGCAGACATCGCCTCTGCGCTTGACGACTTGAACCGTCATGGTGCAGCCGAGGTCATCATCGTCGGGCGCGGCGGCGGCTCCGCCGAGGATCTGATGGCGTTCAACGAGGAAGCGGTGGTGCGGGCGATCGTGGGTTCGCGTGTGCCGGTGGTCTCGGCCGTCGGCCACGAATCGGATACGACGCTTGCCGACCACGCCGCCGATCGCCGCGCCGCGACGCCGACGGCCGCGGCCCAGCTCGTGATGCCGCTGCGCGATGATCTGCTCGCGCGGGTCGATTCTCTCCGCGACCGCCTCTGCCGTGCGGCTCAGCGCTGTCGGGACGACGCCAGCGGCGAGATCGAGGGACTTCGCCGGCGGCTCGGCGACCCGCGTGTCTGGGTGCGAGAGCGTCGCCGCCAGCTCGAGGCCGAGACTCAGCGCGCGCTCGCGGCCCTGCGCCAGTTGACGCCCGAGCGCCGGGCCCGGCTCGGCGACCAGAGCCAGCGCGCGCTGGCGGTCCTGCGCCAGCTCACGCCGGAACGGCGCGCCCGACTCGGCGACCTGGGGCATCGTTCGCTGGCCGTCCTGCGGGTGGCGACACCACGGCGGCGGACGGCCTTCGATCAGCTCAGCCGTCGCGCGACCGATGCGCTGCGTGCCCTCACGCCGAGCCGTCGCGCGCGCGTCGACACCCTCGCCGTGGCCGTTCGCCGGCGGGCTCCCGATGCGGCCGCGTTGCGCTGGCAGCTCGAGCGGCTCGGCACGAATGGCGTGGCGCGGATGCGGAGCCTTCTCGAGCGCGCCCGCCACGAGTTGGTGGCGGCTTCTGGTCGCGCGCAGGCGATCTCGCCGCTCGCCGTGCTTGAGCGGGGCTACGCCCTGGCCCGCGACGAGCGGGGCCGGCTGGTGCGTGACGCCGCCGAGCTGACGGTGGGGAGTGTGCTCGACCTGCGCTTTGCGCACGGCGAAGCAAGTGCCGAAGTGATAGAGGTCCGCCGTTCCGGGGCGACAGCACCCGATGAATCGTGAGGGGCGGCAGCCAGGGGGTTCGGGTGACGGAGCGTCGGTGATCGGTACGGCCAGTGAGTCCGCCCTGTCGGACGGACGCGGCGGAATGCCGGGGGAGAAACGAACGGATGGCGCGTAAGGAGGGGAGTGCGGAGGAGCCTTTCGAACTCGGCATGTCCGAACTCGAAAAGATCGTCGCTCGTCTCGAGCAGGGCAACCTGCCACTCGAGGAGGCGCTCAACGATTTCGAGAAGGGTGTCGGCCTCCTGCGGCGCCTGCACGCCAAGCTCGGCGATGTCGAGAAGCGCGTCGAGGTGCTGGTGCGCGATGCCGAAGGCGTGCTGCGTGCGCGCGAGACCGAGCGGGGGCCGGTAGCGGCCACTGAGCGGCCGGGCCGTGCCCAAGCCGCCGGCCAGAGCGCTCGTGCGCCTGAAGAGGACGAGGATGGTCCGGGTGAGATCGGCGACGACGACGTCCCTTTCTGAACGGCTCCCCCGAACGAGGGTGGTGGCGTCGGCGGGATCGAAGCCGCGGCCGCGCGAGCCGCGTGGGGTGCTGTCGCGCGACGCCGCCACGGCACGCTGGTACGCCGCGCGCGTGCAGGAGGTCGAGCGTGCACTTCGCGCCCGGCTCACCGGTCCCGGCCGGCCGGCCGCGCTCGTCGCGGCCATGCGCTACGCGCTGCTCGGTCCGGGCAAGCGGGTGCGGCCGCTTCTCGCGTTGGCCGCCGCCGAGGCCGTCGCGGGCGCGCGCGGCCGGCCCCGGGCGCTCTGCTGCGCGTGCGCGGTCGAGATGGTGCACGCTTATTCGCTCGT
>SXLG01000130.1 GCA_005777805.1 Pseudomonadota bacterium | reverse complement strand
GAGTTCGGCGGCATGGGGCTCGAGGGAGCGGTCCGGCTCGGCTTCCGCAAGGAACTCGAAGCGGTCGAGGATCCCGAGGCCCGGCGCGCACTCTTCGACGCGATGGTGGGCCGCGCCTACCAGCACGGCAAGGCGCTGAACACGGCTTCGCATTTCGAGATTGACGATGTCATCGACCCGGCCGATTCGCGGCGCTGGATCCAGCTCTTGTTCCGCGACAGCCCTTGACCAGGGGTGCCGGGGGCGGGCACAGGTAGTCGGCACCGGTGCCCGCCAGCGTCGCCCGTTTGTTCGCGGCCCCCTGGCCCCGCTGCGCCCGCGTGGATGCGCCTCCGGGAGCCTCCACGCGGCGCAATGAACGATCTACTCTACGCTCTTGAGCCAGGTCCCGATCGTGACGAACATCTCGTCGTCGCTGGTTTGTCCGCCGGTGATGGCGCAGGCGTCACACATGCCGTCGCCCTCGCCGGGAGACGTGTCGCAAGTCGTGTCGTCGTCCTTGCCGGCGCAGGGCTCGCCCACCCGACCTTCGGCGCAGGCAACCGGCTTGCAAGTCGAGCGCGCGGGTTTCCTCGAGAGGCGCGTCACCGCCGCGACGTCCGGTGAGCCGTCCGGCGCGACGCCGCTGTTGTAGACCGCGCAGTAGGTCAGCGTGCGATCGGCCACCTCCGCAGAGTCGGACGATCTCGCGGAGCGCGTCGATGGGGGACCTCGGCGCGGTGGTCGGCAGCGTGACCGGCTCGCCGTTCAGGCGGCGAAGGAGCCCGCATCGGTCGGAGCAGCCGGCGTGCCGCCTATGTCGCGTCGCTGGCCGCGCATCCAGCTGCCACCGTCGGGATCGAGCAGCACCTCGCCAAGCGAGCCCGGATGCTCGACCTCGAGCGTGATGGCCGCAGCGGCGAAGGCTTCGGCGGGCGGTAGTTCCATGCGCCCGAGGTGCCACTCGAGGCGCTCGGCGTCGAAGTCGAAGCGGAAGGTCTCGTTGCGGCGCAGTCCGGTGCGCGGGGAGAAGGCCTCGTCGAGCGCGAGCACGCGCGCGGTCTGCGCCCGCAGCTCGGCGGAGGCACCGTGCTCGATCAGCCAGGCGTCGACCACGCGTGCGATCGTCGCGAAGGTGCGCTCCCGCGCCCGCAGGGCGGCGACGTAGAGTCGCGAGCGGTTCTCGTAGACGGTCATGCGGTCTGCGAGATCGAGGTCCGGCAGATCGGGCTGCGCATCGACGGCAAGCGCGCGCAGCACGGCACGCAAGAGCGGCGAGACCGGGATGCCACCCAGCAGAGCCAGGAAGCGCACGGTCAGCGGCATGACGTAGCCGCGGATCAGCACGATATGCGCCGAGATCAGGAAGTAGCCTTCGATGCCCTCGTTGCGGTCGAAGGTGTGGCAGCCGACGACGTATTCGCCCTTGGCGCGGCCGTAGCCGGCCACCGGGATGGCGTCGATCGCGTACTCGTCGCGCCGGGCATGGAACTCGGTGCCGGGCAGCAGTGTGTACCCGAAAATATTGATGTTGGGGAACTGCGCCGCGAGCCGGTCGAGGTGACTCTCGAAATCGCGCAGGTTGTCGCCGGGCAGGCCCCAGATCAACTCGGTGGCGATCGAGACGCCGGCCTCCGACATCGCCTTGGCGATGGGCTCGTACTCGTTCGAGCGCATGTTCTTGCGGTGCGCCAGATCCAGCGCCAGCGGGGTCAGCGTCTGCAGGGCGAGGTTGTAGTGCTGGAGCATCTTCGCCTCGTGCATCATGAGCACGATCTCCTGCACGCGCGAGTTGTGGTGCTTGTGCCAGGAGGTGGCAAAGGTCGAGGGCCGGCCGGTGCGCTGGCGTAGCTCGACCAGGATGCGCGCCTTGTCGACGTCCGACTTGAGCGCGCCAAAATTCGAATCGCAGAGCCAGATGTCCTGCACGCCGCCTTCGATCAGGCGTTCGCAGTCGCTGCGAAACCGATCGAGGGAGAACTCGTACATCTTGGTGCCGATGGCGCCGGTACCCCATTCACAGAAAGCGCATTTGAAGGGGCAGCCGCGCGAGGTCTCGATCGCGGCGCGCTCGTAGAGCGGCACACCGTCTTCGTCGCGCAGCGGGATCAGGTCCAGCGCCGAGGGGAAGCTGTCGAGTTCGCGCACGCGCTCCCGCGGCACGCTGCGCTGGATCACCCCCGTCCCACGATCGCGCCAGGCCAGACCGGCGATCTCGGGATAGGCCGACTCGTCGGGGCAGTCGAGGAGTTCGCGGAACGTGTGTTCGGCCTCGCCGAGCGCGACCACGTCGATGCCATCGGCGCCGCCGAGGAAATCGTCGGCAGCCTGAACGTGAGGACCTCCGACCACCACGCGCAGCTCGGGGCAGTCGGCCTTCATTCGCCGAATCAAGTCTAGAAATTCGGCGACGTTCCACGTGTAGCAGGAGAAGCCCACCACGGGCTCCAGACCCGCCGCCAGGGCTTTGCGGATCCGGGGCAGGACGGTCTGGCGCCATTCTGCCGCCGCCCATTCGGGGATCCGCTCGGCGCAGCGGAAGTGCACGAGTTCGATCTCGGTCGAATCGGCGCTGCGGCCATAGCGCAGGAACGCCGCCTTGAGGCCGCCGGTTGTGATCGGCGGTGACGAGAACTGCTCGGTGTCCATGCTGAAGAGCCAGACCGGGCGTCGCAGAACCATGGCGAGCGGCGCTAGCAGGCCGGGCGACGGTGGGCCAAGGCTGGACACCAGGGCTGGCCTGCACGGTCGGGCAGGGCAGGCCAAGAGCCGGGCCCTGTCCTCTCGGCCGAGCCGTGCAACCCCAAGTCGTTCATTGTTACCGGGCGCAGAGAAACGACTCGCCCACCCCCTGTCCCCGAGCCTCAGTCGGTCCGCTGGCCTTGGGAGACCGGAGCAGGCCCGTGCGGACTCTCGGGCGATCAGCCAGCGGAGAATTTCGTCGGTAAGAGGATCTGCGCGCTCGCCCCGGAACTCGTTAAATGCGGCGTGAACGCCGGGACTCGCTACGAGTGTCCCGCATAGCGGGATGATCGGCCGCCACGGCGCGTTGATTGGGCTAGACAGGGCCGGCACTCGCGGGGAGGATGGTTCGCCATGGGATTACCGAGGATCGCAGGATGGCTGGCGGGGATGGCGGTGTGCTTGCTCGGGGCGGAAGCCTCGGCGCAATACGCCGAGCGTGCAGGGATGGTCGGCTCGGGCCGGCCGGACTGTGATGCTTCCGGCCGCTCGGTGAAGGCCCCGCGTATCCGTGCCGTCCACAGCGACGATCCGGCGGAGCTCGGCGGGACGGCGCACCTGATCGAGGCGGACCCCTTTCTCGCCTACCAGCTCGGTCGCGATCTGAACTTCCGCGAGTTCCGCTCGCGGGACGGAATTTTCTCACTGACCACGCCGACCGGTGTGGGTGGGCTGATCGGGCCGATGGTCGACGGCAAGACGGCCAAGATCACCGCCAACAACCACACGAGCTGTCTCGGCTGTCACAACGTGCCCAACGGCAATCCCGGCGGCGGCGCGAACTTCGCCAAGGACAGCGGGCTCGGCCGGAACAGTCCGCACTATTATGGCGGCGGCCTGCTCGAGATGCTCGCGATCCAGATCCGCACGGAGATCATGGGCGTCCTCGACACCAACGGCGATGGCTGGATCAGCGTGACGGAAGCCCGCGCCTCGCCAGCAGATCTCTTCATCGAGCCGACGCCGGGTGCCGCAAAGATCAGCTTCGGCAGCGGCAGGCTCGATGGCGACGGCACCGGGCGGCCACGGTTCAACCCTATTTTCCGTGTGTGGTATGGCGCGCTCCAGGGGGGGCGCATCGCGGTCCAGCCCACGGCCACGCGAATCGATGGCTCGGCGGCAACCCACTATAATTTCGAGATGGTGGTCTTTGGCTGGGGGCAGCGTCGGCCACCGGCGGGGTTGAATCCAACCCTGCGCGCATTCTACTGGGACCCGGCGAACACCCACGGCGGACTCCTGGCGCGCGATCCGGCAACGCTCGATGACGCCGACGGCGACGGCGTGAGCGCACCGACGTTGGCCGGGGCGATCCAGTTCCCGGCGACGCACCGGGCCCCGGATCCGGGCCAGGTGCTGGTGGGACCGCCCGGCTTCGAACACTCGGCGGACGACCCGGATCGCGACGGTCATCTCGAGGAGATCACCGAGGGCGATCTCGATCTGGCCGAGTGGTTCATGTTGAACGCGCCGCGGCCGGCCTTTGCCGGGACTCCCTACGAGTTCGCCCGGGGGCTCCGCGTGATGCGCCAGATGGGCTGCACGAGCTGTCATGTCGACACCTGGACCCTGCGGCCCGCCGACGGCACCTTCACCGGCGACCGCCGGTTCTTTGACCTCGACGTACAATGGCGCGAGTCGAGCCACGATGAGCAGCGCGCGTCGGGTCTGTCCGGTCACCTCGAAGGCCGGCTGGTCGAACTCTTCACCCGACGCGGTGCGGCGCGCGAGCGGATGCTGGGCGCCTTCACCGAGGACGCGCTTTTCACCGATTTCCGCCAGCACGAGATGGGGGAAGGATTTGCGGAACTGGCCTATGACGGCAGCCGGGTGACGGTCTGGCGCACGGCACCGCTCTGGGGCGTCGGCAGCGGGCTGCCATGGGGACACGACGGTGCCTCGCTGACGCTCGAGCATGTGATCCTGCGACACGGTGGTGAAGCCCGCGCGAGTCGCGATGCCTTTGCCGCTGCGGGCCGAAGCCGGCGGGCGCAGCTCACTGATTTCCTCGAGAAGTTCGTTCTCTACGATATCGAGAGCCTGCCGAGTGATCTCGACGGCAACGGTTCGATCACCGGGCACTTCACGGTGGCCGGCCAGGATACCGGGACCGAGCGCTTCAACGCCGAGTGGCTCTTCGCCCGCCCGGTCGCGATCCAGGGCGAGGTCGCCAATCCCGACGGTGTGACGATCCGCTCGTTCGCCGCGGCCAACCTCGCCAGTGCCTACCGTCTCGACGAGCCCCTGCGCGCCGATTCGGATGCCGACGGCTGGCCCGACGTCATGGATCAGGCACCGAGCGAGGTCGGCTACCGCGACGGCGTGGAATAGCCCCGGCCATCGCGCGATCCCGGGCGGTCGAGACCGGGGTGTCGTGCCGGGCCGCTGGTGGGCTACGGCTGCGGTCGCCTTGGCTGCGTGGACATCGGGCGGTGGAGACTGGGGTGCCGGGCCGCTGGTGGTGGGGCCGTCCCGGCCGCGGCAGCGCCTTCATCTCGCCCCTGGCCCGCGGGTGTCGCGGTCGAGTCGGGCATGCCCGCGTCCAGGGGTGCTCCAGCTTGCCGCAGCGGTCGATCGGACGATGTTCGAGCGGCGTCCGGCTTGCGGCCGAAGGTGTGGCAGGCGAAGGGCAGGCCGTGCTGACGGGATTCGGTCCGCGACCATGGGTGGCGCCGGAGGTGCCCGGGATGGGGCGACTGCCGGCGCGCAGCCCGCTCATTTCTTTCCCTGACCGTGCCGAAGCCCGCCGGGGCGAGCGCGAGAGCTCGCCCTGGTTCCTCGGGCTCGACGGCCTCTGGGACTTCCGGCTCTTCGACCGACCGGAGGATGTTCCGCCTGCCGGCAGCGAGGCGGACGGCGTGGCGGCGGCATGGTCGCGGATCGCCGTGCCCGGCTGCTGGACGCGTCAGGGATTCGACCGGCCACACTACACCAACGTCGTGATGCCCTTTTCGGCCGAGCCGCCGGAAGTGCCTGCGGCCAACCCGACGGGTGTCTACCGGCGGAGCTTCATGTTGCCACCCGCCTGGCAGCGGCGGCGCGTGGTGCTGCACGTCGGAGGCGCCGAGAGCGCCCTCTTCGTTCTCCTGAACGGCTGCGCCATCGGTTTCCACAAGGATTCGCGCTTGCCGGCGGAGTTCGATCTCGGCCCGGCGCTGCGCCCCGGTCGCAACGAACTGGTGCTGGTTGTCGTGCGCTGGTCGGACGGCACCTGGCTCGAGGATCAGGACCACTGGTTCCACGCCGGTCTGCACCGCAGCATATTCTTGTATGCGACTGGCCGGACATGGCTTGCCGACGTGCGGGTCGATGCCGGACTCGAAGCGGATCTCGGCACCGGGACGCTCGCCGTCACCTGCGAGATCGGCGCGAGCGCGCCCCTGGCGAAGGGCTGGGCGGTCGAGGTCCGACTCGAGGATCCGCGCGGGCGGCGGCTCGCTGGTCCGCTGCGTGCCGCGGTGGCGGTCTTCGAGCACGGCGAGCCGCTCACCGAGTTCCTGGGATCGATGAGTTTCCCGGGACCGCTGGCGCGGGTCGCCACGCGCCTGCCCGGTGTGGCGCCGTGGTCGGCCGAGACGCCGAACCTCTATCGAGTTATGGTATCACTGCTTGACGAATCGGGCACGGTGCGCGAGGTGGTGGCCCAGCGTATCGGCTTCCGGCGCGTCGAGATCGGCCATCGCGAGCTCCTCATCAACGGTCACCCCGTGCTGATCCGCGGCGTCAATCGCCACGACCATCACCCCCGGCACGGCAAGACCGTTCCACCCGACGACCTCCGCCGCGACGTCGAGCTGATGAAGCAGTTCCACTTCAATGCTGTACGAACGGCGCACTACCCGAACGATCCGGCCTTCCTCGATCTCTGCGACGAGTACGGTCTCTACGTCATTGACGAAGCCGACATCGAGTCACACGCGCGCCAGGCGAGTCTCTGCCACGATCCGAGGTTCCACACAGCGATCGTCGATCGGTGCACCCGCATGGTGCGGCGCGACAAGAACCACGCCTGCGTGATCGGCTGGTCGCTCGGCAATGAATCGGGCTATGGCGCGGCGCACGCGGCGGCTGCGGGCTGGATCCGCCGCTACGACCCCGCGCGCGTGCTGCACTACGAGGGCGCGATCGAGCGGCCGGCGTTTGGCGTCGCGGCCGGCCCGGGCTCGTTCACCGCACCGCGCGAGGCGACCGACCTGATCTGCCCGATGTACACGTCGATTGACGAGATCGTTGCCTGGGCCCGGACGTCCAAAGATCCGCGGCCGTTGATTCTTTGCGAGTACCAGCATGCGATGGGCAACTCGAATGGCAGCCTCGAGGACTACTGGCGCGCCATCGAGCGACATCACGGGTTGCAGGGCGGATTCATCTGGGACTGGATCGATCAGGGGTTATGGACGCGCGACGCGCACGGGCGCGAGTTTCTCGGCTTCGGCGGGCACTTCGGCGACGAGCCCAACGACGCGAGCTTCTGTGCCAACGGCATGGTGTCGTCCCTGCGCGTACCCCGGCCGGCCTGCTTCGAGCACAAGAAGATCGCTCAGCCGGTGGCGCTCACGGCCCGTCCCGACGAACTCGCGCGTGGCTGGATCCGCGTGCGGAACCGTCACGACTTCCGTGGACTCGACGGGCTCACTGCGCGCTTCGAACTCATGGTAGACGGTCGCTGCCGGGACGAGGGAGCCCTTGCGCTGCCGCCGCTCGGTCCCGGCGAGGAGGGGCGGGTGCGCGTGCCGGTGCGTCGCCCACGTGATCTCGCGCCCGGCACGGAAACTGTCCTGACGATCCGCATCTCGAGTCCCGTGGCGCTCGCCTTCGCGCCCCGGGGCTTCGAAGTGGCCTGGGAGCAGTTCGTCCTGCCCTGGGGGGAGGGGCCGCCACGGCGAGGTTCGCGTCGACCGAGGTTGACGGTCGCCCAACGACTCGAGCGCAGGGGCGCTGCACTGGTCGCGACGGTGGCCGCGGGCGAGCCGGAGCGCCCCGGCCGGAGCACGGCCGCGCGCGCGACCGCGGCGGTGCGGCGTCGCGTACCTCCGGACCCCGGGGCCTGTGCGCGGGTCATCACGCGAGCGAGCAACCGCTGCGAGATCGGTCTTGGCGCGACGCGGATCCGCTTCGATCTCGACCAGGCCCGGCTCTGCGAACTGACCGTGGCTGGGCAGCCGCTCCTGCTCGCGGGCCCCGAACTCACGCTGTGGCGCGCCCCGACCGATAACGATGGCGTCAAACAGGGATGGATGAGTCCCCACGTCGGCGTTCGCCAGCGCTGGCTCGGCTGGGGGCTCGATCGGCTGGCGCTGCGCGACGCGCGGGGCGAGGTTCGCGAGAGCGGGCCGGGGCGCTTGCAGGTGATCCTGCGGCGCGAATTCGGTGCTGCTGGTGTGGCCGATCCCATCCGGCACGAGCAGCGCATCGCCTTCGACGCTCGCGGCTGGCTGCGCTTCGACGAACGGATCGAGGTTCCCCAGGTGCTCGACGATTTGCCGCGCGTCGGCCTGGCGCTGGTGGTGGCTCCGGGTTGCGAGCGGCTGCGCTGGTACGGCCGGGGACCGCACGAGAGCTATGCCGATCGCTGCGCGGGTGCGCGCCTTGGAATCTGGGAGAGTACGGTCCGTGCGCAGAGCGGCGACTATATCGTGCCGCAGGAGCAGGGCAGTCATGCCGACACGCGCTGGCTCTGCCTCGACGGCGAAGCGGAGCGCACGGCCGCACTCGCGCCATCGTCCCGGCGCAGCACCGCTCCGAATGCCAGGTCAGCGCTTGCGAAACGGGTTCGCGCGCCGAACCACGCGATTCCCACCAGGGCACCGGGACTTGCGGTTGCGGCAGGGAAGCCCATCTCGTTCTCGGCGCTGCACCACTCGTGCGCCGACCTGACCCAAGCGCGTCATGCTGCCGAGTTGGCGCTGCGGCCGGAGGTGCATCTCCACCTCGACCTGGCCCAGCGCGGAGTGGGTACCGGGGCCTGCGGCCCTGATGTGCTGCCCCGCTATCGCGTGCGCGGCGGCGTGCACCGTGTGCGCTGGATTCTGGTCCCGTTCGGAGGGCCGACCTCCTCGCCCACCTGAAGCAGGGCTGGCCGCACTCGTAGTCGGCGCGGCCGCAGCGACCGCGCAGGTCAGGAGCCGGAGCGTCGTGGCCCCGTGAAGAAGGGATTGCAGGGGGCATCTCGAGCCGCGAGCACGTCGTCGAACGGGGGTAGCCCGAGCGCGCCGGCTTCGAGCGCGCGCCGGGTGGCGTCGCGGTTGTTGGCGAAAACCGCCTGCTCGTCGTCGGCGAGTGGATTCACCCACACCGCGGCGATCAGCAGCAGGTCGTCCGCGCGCGCGGCCGCGACGATGCCCTGTGCCAGGGCGTCGGCGACGCCCGCGGCCACCCCGGCCTGCGCCGGTCCCCAGGTCATGCGCCCGTGCACCGCGCCCTCGATTGCCGCCTTGGGCACGAAGAGGGTCATTGGCTTGACCGGCAGTCCGGGCTGCAGCACGGTGACGAAGCGCGTGAGCCCCGGAGCCGGCGTGGCGAGCGAGGTAACCCACGCCATTTCCACCGGGCCGCCCTTGACGCCGAGCACGGTGTTCAAATGGGCGGCGTTGACGCTCTCGCCGACGAACGACTCGCCGAACTGGGTCACCATGGTTCGCCCGCCTGCGGCCAGTCGGCCGGTGGGTCGAGGCTCTCGATGCGGCCGTAGCGCACGAGTTTGAGAAGGTCGGAGCTGGTGGTGCCCGCCTTCGTGTCGTAGCCGAGCAGCATGATGCGCCGCTCGGTCGAGCCGCCGACGGGGGAGACGCGGTGCAGCGAGTCGCGGCCGGCGAAGATCATCATCGTACCGGGCACGATCGGGAAGACGCTGACCTTGTCGTCGCCACGGTCGGCCAGGATGCGCCTCACGTCATCATAGTGTTCGTCGCCGTCGGCACGGAGGAAGGGGGCGCATTGGAACTCGCCACCACTCGTGCCGCTCTGGAGGCCGATCGACACCACGAAATCGGTCGCGTCGTAGTGCCAGCCCTGGACGTCGCCCCCGACCATCGAGGTGAGGTTCAGCGCGCCCATTGGGTCGGCATAGCGGTGGATGCGCTCGCGGCCGAGCACCTCGGCGATGAAGTCCATCAACGGCGTCCACTCGTAGAGGGCGCGCGCGGCCGAGGTGAGCGGCATCAGGTCGTAGGCCATCACCCAGGTGACGCTGCGCACGGCTGTGCGGCGCGGATGGTCGTCCGGGCAGGATTCGTCGGGGAGTTCGAGGTAGGGCGTCCCCCAGGTGTCCTCGCGATGCGCACGCGGCAGCAGGAGGTCGATCTCGTGGTTGATCCGGGCTGTGGCATCGGGCCGAAGGAAGTCGGGCAGGATCGCGGCACCGCGCCGCGCGAGCTGGGCGCGGAGTGCGGCCATGAGATTGGCGCGGCCGGGGGCGCTGTGATCGAGCACGGGGTAGCGCTCTAGATCGACAAGATCGCCGGGCAAGGGGGAAATCATCGCGGCACCGGCGGCCGTTTATCACGCCACCTCGGTTTGGGCGACGGAGTGGGAGCCGCGGACGTGGTGTCGGAGAGCTGCGCTGCCCGAGGTCCACCACGCCGCGCGCCTGCGGGCGACGGCGCGGGTGACGCGCTTGCCTCAGGGCGGGCATCATGGTCTCAGCATGGCCGCCCGGAAGGCCGTGCGTCAGGCACGCCGCCTCCGGGATGGCGACGCGCAATGACGACCCGAGACGATTACGGCGGCGGTTTTGACCCCGACTTCTCGCTCGCCGATCTTTCGCGCGGAGCGCTGGCGCGTCTCGGACGCGAGATCATGCTGGCCGCCCACCTGCAGGACCGCGTCGGCATCCCCCAGATCCTCGCGCGCTTCGGGGCGGACGAGATGCGTCACATCGCCATCGCCGAGTGGATGGGGGCGAGCCCGGTCTACACCCGGCGCGCGCAACAGGCGTTGGGATTTGCGGGCGACGATGTCGCGACGATTTTCAAGGGGATCCAGCTCGATGTCGGAGCGCCGCATGGCTACCTCGACTTTCGCTTCACGGTGCACGACGCGACCAGCGGCGAGTTCACGCTGCCCTACTGTGGAGCGCTCGCGGATACCGAGCCGATGGGCGAGGACTTCGTGCGCGGAATGTGTCACGACATCGAGGATCCGACCTTCGACGCGACCGCGGTGGCGACCAACCCGCGGGCTCGCGTGCGGCCGCTCCACCGGCCACCGCGCGTTCCGGCCGGCCGCACCCCGGTTTGCCACTGGACGACACACATCGATGCCGCCGCCGAGCCGCTGCGCGAAATCCCCCTCACCGCGCGGGTCCGCCAGTCGAAGCTGGCCCGCCTCGACATCGCGCCCGTGCCGAGCCGGGAGGCGGGCGGTCGAGAAAATTATTCCGGCCCGCTCGATCCCGACTTCCAGCTCGAGGACCTCTCCCATGCGGCTCTGGTCCGGGTCGCCGAGGAGCTGGCGTTGCAGGGCCACCTGCTGGTGCGGAGCTTCATGATGGCGACGGCGGAGCGCCACGGCGAAGCCCTCGCGACACGCATTGCCGCGCAGGTCTGGACCGGCTGCGGCGGACTCGCCGCCGAGCGCATCGCGCGCGAGATGCGGATCGAAGGCGACGACCTCGATGCGATCGCGCGTCTGCTCCAACTCCATCCGTGTTTCTTGCCGCGTGCGTACCTCGATCTGCACGTCGCGCTCAACGCAGATGGGTTGTGTTTCTGGCTCGGCGACTGTCCGGCGCTGACCGAGGACGATCCCTTCTCGCAGTTCGCGGCTCTCGGCGCGCAGGCGCACCCAGCGCTTGACGCGATCGTGCGCAGCCGTAACCCGCGTGCCTCGTGCCTACCGTGTGCGCCGCCGCCCGGCGGGCGGTTCGCCTGGCGGGTCGAGATCGATCCGCACGCCGAGCCCGCGGCCGAACCTCCCGAACTCGCGCTGGCCCGCATCTCGACCGGCGCGACTTTTGTCTTCCCACGGCATCGCCGCGGCATGTGACGCGCACGGTCCGGGCGGTACGGACGCTGACGGGAGTGCACCTCGGGATGTGAGCGCTGCCCAGGGCGAGCCTTCCGGCGCCTGCCTTCGCCTGGGCGGGCCGCGTGCGCGTGGCTCGGAAGCATTCTCTTTTTGATGACGGTGGCCCTGCCGTGGCTGCGCCGTGGCGTCGATCCGGGAGGTGCCGCAGCTTTCCTGCGCGGCACGGGCGGGCGACTGCGGCTGCTGGCCTGGACCTGCTTTGCGGTGTTGCTGGTTACCGGCCTCGTAAATCTTTGGTTGCGCGGCGTGCGGATCGGGGACTTTGTCGATCCGCGTTGGCTTGGCTCGCCTGCGGGCTCGGCCACGGTCGCCAAGCTCGCCGGCTTTGCCCTCGTTCTCGCCGTGAGTGCGGTGCATGATTTCGTGGTCGGGCCGAGGAGTGGCGAAGCAGCGCGGCGCGACCCCGCCTCGTCGGCGGCCGTGGTGCTGCGTCGGTGCGCGTCGCTGCTCGGGCGCGCCAGCGCGCTGCTCGCGCTGATCATGGTGGCGCTCGGCGTGATTCTGGTGCGCGGCTGGCCCATAGGGCTTTCTCCCGGGATCTTGTCCCTCGGGCGAAAGCATGGTTCAGTGTCTTGACGTATTCGGGGCACCATTTTCTCGGGCGAGGTCCTTGTCCTGCGGGCAGGAACGACATGTCGTTGCGCGGGATGCTCCGGCCGAGCATGCCGCGTCGGCTGTGCTGCGCGGGCCGGGCAGGAGCGAGATTTCGTTGCTCGGAAGGCCCCGGCGCAGGCCTTGTCGACAGCGAGGCTAGTCGCCGTCCCAGCGGGGAGCGAGGCTTTGTCGCGGGCAAGGCTAAGGGCGAGCCCCGGCCTTGCCCGTTTCGCGTGGCTCTGGCAGCAGGGGAGGATGCGCTCGCGCTCCCCCTCGTCTGTCGCCCTGTCCCCGCTCGATCGTCGCGCGTTCCTGCGCGCCGCGGCTCTGCTCGGAGCGGGCGCGACTCTGCCGGGCTGGCTCGCCGGTTGCGGCAACGTCGCCGCCCTCGACGCCGTCGGCCCGCTCGAAGTCGATCCAGCACGGCCCTGGTGGCTGCAGAACGGTTTTGGGCCCGTTGCGGGCGAGATCGACGCCGTCGATCTCGAAGTGCGCGGCGCGCTGCCGCCAGAGCTTGACGGGCTCTACGTCCGTAACGGTTCGAATCCGCAGAATGCCGACAGCCCGCACTGGTTCCTCGGCGATGGCATGTTGCACGGCGTGCGTCTCCGCAGTGGGCGCGCGCTCTGGTACCGCAACCGCTACGTCCGCACGCCGCTCTATGAGCAGGGACTCTCCGGCCTGGGCGGGGGTCTGCCGAGCGGCGGCAACAACCTCTCGAACGTCTCGGTGATCTGGCACGGCGGTCGTCTGCTCAGCTCGGGCGAGGTCGGCGCGGGCTACGCCATCGACCCGGCCGACCTCTCGACGCTTGGCGTGCATGATTTCAACGGCGCCGTGCAGACCTCGTTCACCGCGCACTCGAAGATCGACCCGGTGACCGGACATCTCCATTTCTTTGGTTACTGGTTCATGCCGCCCTATCTGACCTACCTGGTGGCGGATGCCACGGGGCAGGTGATTCACCGCACGGAGATCCCTGTCCGTACCGGCACCATGATGCACTCGTTCGCGATCACCGAGCGCGACGTGATCTTCTGGGAGCTGCCGGTGATCTTCGACACCCGCGGGATCGCCGTGCATGGCTTCCCGTTCCTGTGGAACGACGATTACGGCGCGCGCATCGGCGTCATGCCGCTCGGCGGTTCGGCGGGCGACATCCGCTGGGCCGAGATTCCGCCCTGCTACGTCTTCCACGAGCTCAACGCTTATCGTGCGACCTCCGATGAAATCGTGCTCGATGTTTGCCGCTACGAGCGCATGATGGACGGCGAGCGCTTCGGCACCTTCGAGCCGCATCTGCACCGCTGGCATCTAGACACCGGCGGGGCCGGACTCGGCTTCCGCGACGAGGTGCTCGAAGGCGAGCGCGTGCTCGAATTTCCGGTGCATGACCGCCGCTTCGCCGGGCGCGCGCACCGGCACGGGTTCTTCGCCGAGCCGCGCCGCAATTCCGGGACGATCGACGTCGGCGGCCTGGTCCACCGCGACTTCTTGACCGGTCACAGCGAGACCTGGGATCCTGGGCTGGCGGTCGGCGCGGGAGAGCCCCTCTTCGTGCCGGCGAGCGCCGCGGCAGGCGAGGGCGAAGGCTGGCTGGTCACATTTGTCTACGATCGCGCCCGCGACGAGAGCCGGCTCGCAGTGATTGACGCGACTCGCGTCGCTCGCGGACCCGTGGCCGAGGTGGTGATGCCGCGCCGCGTACCGCACGGCTTCCACGGCTGCTGGGTGCCGGGCGAGGCGCTGGCCGGGTAGCCGTGTCTGGCGGTGCGACATGGGCCGGCCGGGTCGGGCCCCCCCAGCCGCGCCTTGCGGCGGAGATGGGGGCCCGACCTGCTCCGTGACAGAGGGGCCCGGGCTGGGTCGCTACGGCGCCATGCAGGCGCAGTCGAGGGCCTCCGGTGTTTGGTAGGTCTTGCAGTACTCGCCCGCCGGGCAGGTCCCGCCGCAGATGGGTGCGGTGTTCAACGGGCCGCAGGCCGTGTCGCTGCCGCAGCGGCACTCGCCATTGGGTGTGATCTGGCAGGCCTCTCCCTGGGCGGGGCACTCGCCACCGCACACTCCGGCAGCGTCCCTGCCGCATTCCTGTGGCGGCGCCTGGCACCTGCAGGCAGACCCGACGAGCACGCAGGCCTCGTCGGGGGGGCACTCGCCGCCGCACGTCGGGACAGTGGCAGTGGCGCTCGTCCCGCCGCAAGGCGGGTTGCGCTTGATGGCCGGCACGAGAACGGTGGTGGTGGAGCCAAAGGTCATCAGGCGCGAGCCGAACTGATCGTCGACCAGCTTCTTTGGCGGTTTCGCTTGGGCGCTGCACTTGACCTTGTACACCAGGAAGTCCGTGGCCAGGGCCACTCCGGCAATGGTGCCCGGCGGCTCGGGATTCACTCCGGTCTTGGTCGCCGGGGCACAGAATTGCGTGGCCTTACGATCAATCCGACAGGTCGCGGCTTTGAACTCGGGCTGGAGTTCGGTGACGAAGTTGGCGTAGAAGTCAAGGATCGCCGGATCCTTCACGGTGCGACAGATCAGGTGGTCGAGTTGGGCGTCGGCTTGCGGCGGAAGCTGTGCCCCGGCGCCCGCCAGGACGAGTGTCACGAGGGTGACCGTGGTGAATCGTCTCGATGCAGGCATCTGGAGCCTTCTTTCTTGAGCTGAAGTCGCTTCGAGGTGGCAGGCCGGGGGGCTCTGCAGCAGGGTGAAATTTACATATCCAGAGAGAGCGTTCATTCGCAATGAACAGTTTTTACTCTGGATGAAGGGGTCAGGTACAGGGCGGCCCGGCCGGTTGCGCTGGCCCCTCGCCAGGGGGCGCGGGCCGCCTGGCATGCGACCGCGCGGGTGCGGCTCGCTCGGCCGCTGGCCCCCCCGGGGATGGGGTCGACGGCGTCCGCGCCAGATCGCGCGGCTCGTGCAACAGGGTCTCCCAGCCGGGTGGGTATCTCACGAGACGGCGAGCGCCGGATCAGCCCGCGCAGGCGCGCAGCTCCGGCGCTCTTTCGGCGCGTCGTGGCCTTGGCGGGATCGGCACGCGAGCAGGCTGCGCCTCTCCCGTCCTGGTCTTGAGCCGCCTCTGGTCCCCGCCCGAGCGATGAGATCGTGCTGGCGCGCCAAGTGGCGGTCGGTCTCGGGGGGCGGGGGGGCCGGGGGCGGTTGCTACCGGGAGCCACGCTACCCGTGCTAGGACCGGGGCTCGGCCGCCCGCGCGCCGCCCGTCGATGGTCTTCAACAGCTTCGAATTCGCGGTCTTTCTCGGCGTCGTCCTCTGCGGCTACTACCTGGCGATCCCGGCGAGCGCTTTGCGCGGCCGGCGGCTCTGGCTGCTCGGTGCGAGCTACTTCTTCTACGCCTCGTGGAGTCCGCCCTTTGCGCTCCTCCTGCTCTTCTCGACGCTCCTCGATTATTCCGTCGGACTCTTGCTCGAGCGCAGCACGGGCCGGGTCGTCCGCCGGCTCCTGCTCGGTGTGAGCCTGCTCGGCAACCTCGGCCTGCTCGGGACTTTCAAGTATGGCGGGCTCCTCATCGAGACGTACGTATCCGTGACGCCGGCCGCGTGGTGGCCCGGCGGGGCGCCCCATCTCAACGTGTTGTTGCCGGTCGGAATTTCGTTCTACACGTTTCAGACCATCAGCTATGCAATCGATGTCTACCGCCGCGAGCAGCCCGCATGTCGCAGCCTCGTCGATTTCTCCCTCTATGTCTCCTTCTTCCCGCAGCTTGTCGCGGGGCCGATCGTGCGCGCGCACGATTTTATCCCGCAGCTCGGCAGCAAGCGCGTGGTTCACGCGCGCCACATCGAGGAGAGTCTCGCCGCGATCGCCATCGGGCTGGTCAAGAAGGTTGTCCTTGCCGACAACCTCGCTCCCTACGTCGATCAGGTCTTCGCGGCACCCGCGGCGGCCCATGTCGGGGATGCGCTGCTTGCGATCTACGCGTTTGCCTTCCAGATCTATTTCGACTTCTCCGGCTACTCGGACATCGCCATCGGGACGGCGGGTCTGCTCGGCTTCTGGTTGCCCGAGAACTTCGACCGGCCCTATGTCTCGGCGAGTCCGCGCGAGTTCTGGCGGCGATGGCATATTTCGCTCTCGACCTGGCTGCGCGATTACCTCTACATCTCGCTCGGCGGCGGGCGGCGCCGGGAGCACCGGGTCCGGGCCAATTTGCTGATCACGATGCTGCTCGG
>SXLG01000129.1 GCA_005777805.1 Pseudomonadota bacterium | reverse complement strand
CCATTCAAGCGCTCTCCCACCTGAGCTACGGCCCCTCGAAGACGCCTTCCTTAGGGGATGAGCGGAGGCGCGGCAACGTCCGAGGTGGAGTGGCGACGGCCGTTTCAGCCCCCGGAAACGGTGATCGTCTCACCGGTGATCCCACTGGCCTGCTCGCACGCGAGAAAGACCACGGTGGACGCGACCTCGTCGACCGTCACGAGGCGCCGCAGCGCGATCGTGCGGGACGTCTCCTCGACGATGCGATCGTAGTCGAGCCCACGCGCGGCCGACATGCGGCGGTGGTACTGCTCGAGTCGGCGCGTCGCGACGGGTCCGGGCACCACCGCGTTCACACGCACGCCGTGCCCCCCGACCTCCTTTGCCACGGCCTCGGTAAAGCGCAGGACGGCGCCCTTGGCGGCACTGAAATGCGACTTTCCGGCCACGCCCATCTGGCCCGCAGTCGAGGCGAGATTCACGATGGCCCCCGAGCGGCGTAACAGCATCGAGCGGATCAGGCACTCTCGCGTGCAGAGCATGGTCGAGGTCAGTGTGGCGTCCATCGTGGCCTGCCAAGCCTCAAGCGACATATTGGCCAGCGTGACTTCCGCTCCGGGGCTGGCCGCGCCATTGACCAGCACGTCCACACGGCCGAGTTCCTCGGTAGCGCGCGCCACCAGGGCCCGAACCTCGTTCTCCACCGTGAGGTCGGCCACGGCCACGAGCACGCGCGGGCCAACCCGGCGCGCCGCCTCGGCGACCTCTTCGAGGCGATCGCGGCGCCGTCCCACGAGCACGAGATCTGCCCCCTCGGCGGCCAGATGCTGTGCCACGGCGGCCCCGATGTCCCCCGTCGCTCCGGTGACGACCGCCACCCGTTCGATCAACCTCATGCGCCCCGTCCTCCCCCCGCCTTCCGACGCCCTCGGGCCGGACTGACCTGCGCCCCGGGCCGGGCGCGAAGCAGAAACGCCTCGGCCAGCCCGTGGGCCGCCTCGCCACCACCCAACATGCGCGCGATCTCGCCCCCGCGCTCGGCGGCCTCGAGACGTCGCACGCGACTGCTCGTCCGGCCGGCTCGCGTCGACTTCTCGACCACCAGATGAACATCGGCCGCGGCAGCGATCGCCGCCAGATGCGAGATGCAGATCACCTGCCGGCCGCGGGCCAGACCGCGCAAACGAGCCGCCACGGCATCGGCGGTCTCACCGCCGATGCCGGCATCCACCTCGTCCAGCAATAAGGTTCCGCCGCTCTCCCCGGGCGATTGGCTCGAGAGGGCCAGCATGACGCGCGACAGTTCGCCGCCCGAGGCGAAGCGAGCCAGGGGCAGCGCGCCCTCGCCGGCATTGGCCTCGAGATGAAACTCGACCGCATGGGAACCGACTGCTTCGAGACGGCGTCCATCGCGCACCAACACGCCGCGCGGGCCGCTGGCAGTCTCGGCCGCGAGCGGATCAAAGCGAACGAGAAAGCCCGCTCCCACCATCCCGAGTTGTCCGAGTTCGTCCGAGACCGAGACCTCGAATCGGGAGGCGGCCTTGCGACGCGCCTTCTCGAGCACCCCACAGGTGGCCCACGCGGCGTCGGCCGCCACTCTGAGATCGCCCGCCATCGCCTCGGGATCGCTCGCTTCGCGGCCGATGCCATCGAGTTCGCGCGCGATCTGCCGACGCACCTCGGAGAGATCCGACGGTCCCTGAACACGATGTTTGCGGGCGAGACGTTCGAGCCGCGCGAGACGTTCTTCGAGTTCGTCGAGGCGGCCGGGCGCATCCTCGTCTCGCTCGGCCCAGAGCTGCAGCATCCGGGTCGCCTCGCGCAGAGGTGTCGCGGACTCGGTGAGCAACTCGGCGACCGCGGCAAGTTCGCTGTCCAGTGCTGCGACCTCGACGATTCGTCGCGCGTGCCGCTCGACCCGACCCACCGCCGGCGATTCGCCGCCGTCGAGCTCCTCGAGAGCATCGGCCGCGAGACGACGCAGGCGGTCGATGTGACGCAAACGCTCGCGCTCGCAGCGCAGCGTCTCGATGGCCTCGGGATCGTCCACCCCGGCGGCATCGAGTTCGTCGAGATCGAAGCGCAGGCTCTCGAGCCGCCGCGCGAGTTCCTCGCGCCCGCGCGATAGCAACTCGATGCGCCCGATCAGCCGGACGACCTGCTCATACGCCTCGCCATAACTCGCGGCCGCCGAAGCAAGGTCCGCGGCCTCGTCCAGAAAGCGGACGTGGGCCTCGGGACGCACCAGTTCGAGAGCCGCGTGTTGCCCCTGGCGTCGCAGCACCGCCCGGCCCAGATCGCCGAGTGCGGCGAGCGGCAGCACGCGTCCGTCGATGGTCGCGCGGCCACGGCCATTCTTTGTGATGTCGCGCTGAACCGTGAGCTCGCGCTGCTCGAAGCCGAGCCCGCGTACGGTCCGCGCGATCTCGCCGCCGTCGAGCCTGACGGTGACTCCGATGCGCGACTGCGGCCGTCCGGCCCGAACCACCTCTCCCGCCCCGCGCGCGCCGAACGCGAGATCGATCGCACGTAAAAGCAGCGTCTTGCCCGCACCGGTCTCACCCGTGAGGACGTTCAGTCCGGGGCCAAGCTCAATCTCGACGTCCTCGAGCAGAGCGAAGTCGGCGACTCGGATCCGTGCCAGCATGACGCCTCAGCTCCGGCCCCAGCCGAGCTTGGTGCGAAGCAGGTCGTAGAAATCGTGCCGCGGCGAGCGGACCATCAACGCCTGATGTGCCGCGCGAGTGACCACGACCCTGTCCTCGGGCCCGAGCCGTACGGTCTCCTGACCGTCGAGCGTCAGCAGAAGCTGCTCGCGAGGCGGGCCGAGACGAAACTCGAGCCGTGCGGCATCATCGACCACGACCGGTCGCACGCTGAGGGTATGCGGGCAGATGGCCGAGAGAAGATGGACCCGGATCGAGGGATGGACGGCAGGACCACCTGCCGAGAGATTGTACGCCGTCGAGCCGGTTGGCGTCGCCACGATCAGGCCGTCAGCCGAGAAACGGCCGAGGAGAGAGCCGTCGATGCGGACCTCGATGTCTACGGTCCGGCCGAGCGAGCCACGACTCAGCACGGCATCGTTCAGCGCCTGGAAGGACTCGCGACCGCCGCCTGCGCGCTCGACCGTCGCCTCGAGCATCCCGCGACGTTCGACGAGGGCCCGGCCGGCAAGCACCGCGGCAAGGCTTTCCTCGATTTCGTCCAGCATAATTTCGGTGAGGAAGCCGAGGCCGCCCAGGTTGACGCCCACGACCGGGGTCTCGCGTGCGCCGGCCAGCCGGGCGGTGGCGAGAAAGGTGCCGTCTCCGCCGAGCACCGCGATGGCGGCGGCGCGTTCGAACATCTCGGGCTTGGTCGCGCCCGGAGTGCCCAGTTCGGCGGCACATTCGTGCTCGGCTAGCACCGAGACGCCCGCATCACGTGCCCAACTGACGACCCGCAGCGCGACCTCGTGGGCGCGCGGATCGCTCCGCTTTCGGACGAGGCCCAAGATCGCCATGCAGCGGCTCGGGGCTAGCATAGGCGGGAAGAGCGTGTCTAACTCGCGCGGTGGCTAGCCAGCACGATCTCTTGTTCGAGCCGGCCCCGCCCGATCCCCTCGCGACACCCGAGGCCCCTCGCGCGCCGGCCCCCGAAGCGCCCTTGCCCGAGCGCATGCGGCCGACCTGCATCGACGAGATGGTGGGCCAGGACCACCTCCTTGGCGCCGGCCGTATCCTGCGCTCGCTCATCGACGACGGCCGCCCGGTATCGCTGATCCTGTGGGGACCACCCGGCTCCGGCAAGACGACCCTGGCAAGGCTGCTGGCCGGTGCGTTTCGCGTGCGGTTCGTAGCCCTCTCGGCGGTGCTCTCGGGAGTGAAGGAACTCCGCGCAGTGGCCGAGGAGGCCTCGCTGCACGCCCGCTCGGGACGACCGACCATCGTCTTTGTCGACGAGATCCACCGCTTCAACAAGGCCCAACAGGACGCCCTGCTGCCGCACGTCGAGCGCGGTGTGCTGACCTTGAACGGCGCCACCACCGAGAACCCCTCGTTCGAGGTGATCTCGCCCCTGCTCTCCCGCCTGCGCGTGCTGCGCCTGGAACCGCTGGATGACGCGGCCCTCACCACACTGGTCGAGCGCGCGCTGGCCGACCCGGTGCGGGGGCTGGGTGGAGAGAACCTGCGCCTCGAACCCGAGGCCCGCGACCGGATCGTCGCCCGCGGCCGGGGTGACGCGCGCGCAACCCTCGGCATCCTCGAAGTGGCCACACGACTCGCCCGCACGGCGGGGCGCGACACCATTGACGCGGCCGGAGTGGACGAGGCCGCTCAGGAACGCTGGATCCGACACGACCGCAGCGGCGATCAGCACTACGACGTCGTCTCGGCCTTCATCAAGAGCCTTCGCGGCAGCGATCCCGATGCTGCGCTCTACTGGCTTGCCCGCATGGTCGAGGCGGGCGAGGATCCCCTGTTCATCGCGCGTCGGATGGTCATCTTTGCCAGCGAGGACGTGGGCAACGCCGACCCCGGAGCACTTTCGCTCGCGATCGCCGTCAAGGATGCGGTCCAATTCGTGGGCTGGCCCGAGGCCCGGATCGCGCTGGCGCAGGGCGCGACCCATCTCGCCTGCGCCGCGAAATCGAACGCGAGCTACGCAGCGCTGGAGCGTGCGCTGACGGAAGTGCGGGCAAGCGGAGCGCTCGAGGTTCCGCTCCACCTGCGCAACGCGCCCACGGCCCTCTCACGCTCCATGGGACACGGCGCCGGTTACCTCTACCCGCACGATCACCCAGGCCATCATGTCGCTCAGAATCATCTGCCTGACGCGCTTGCCGGGCGCCATTTCTTCGAGCCCGGCGACCAGGGTGCCGAGATCGAGCAGAGCGTTCGGCTGCGCGAGTGGCGCGCCCGCCAGAGCGCCGGTCCATCGACTCCAGTCGCAAATCGGCGTGGGACTTCGGTCCGGTAGTCCGATCCGAGCCGCCGCTGGCGCCCCGGGCTCGTGCGCGAGGGACGCGGTCTGCGACCGAATCCGCACAGCAGTGCCCCAGACGCGAGGACAGGGATTCGACCTCGCCCGAGCGACTCGGCGCGCAGACCGGGTTCGCGCTCAGCCCGCAGCCCAGTCCAGCTCCGCCAGGACGCCCGGATCGATCCGGCCGCGAAACGAGGCCTCGGCCTCGTCGCGCAAAAGATCACCACGCCCCTGGTAGCGGGGCGAGTAGTGGAAGACCTTGAGGCGCCGCACCTTCGCCAGACGACCAATCGCACCCGCCTCCGCGGCCGTGAGGTGGTAGCGCCGGGCCGCCTGGTCGCGGTCGCTGTCAAGAAAGGGCGACTCGCAGAACAAAACGTCGGCCCGGTGCAGTACGGGCAGCAGCACCGCCAGATTCTCCGGCATGAACCGGGTGTCGACGACGTAGCCGAGCTTCTGTCCAGTGGTGATGCGGACCAGAGGGCGCAACTCACCCAGCCGTACTGGCGCCGTCGAGCCGTCGAGCCGCTGAGTTTCGAGGGGACTCTCGTCCGGGGCTTCGTCCCGGATCAGTCGCTTGAGTTCCTGCAACCAGCGGCCGGGCTGCAAACCACCCTCACGCAGGACCACGGGATCGACGTTGAGATGCGTCGGCTCCTCGATCGTGAACGAGAGACAGGGGATCCGGTGGTCGGTAATGGCGCAGCGAACCCGGAAGCTGCCCTCGTCGCAGAGGACGGGCGTGCGGCGGGGATCCCCACCATCATCGACCGGCGCGTTGACGAGGGGCTCGATCTCCTCGCGCCGAAACCCTGTCGCGGCCCGAAACACCCAGCGCCGGAGGCCCGTCTCGGCGACCTCGGTCACATCGAAGCTGAAGGGATAGCTCTCCGTCAGGTTCCAGACGTAACCACGAAGTTTGCCCTCGACGCAGTCGCCGATGCCGGTCGGTCCCCACAACCGGACTGTTTCATCCCGGCTCAGAAAGAGCCGCAGCAGCCGATCGAAGCCGACGAAATGATCCATGTGGGTATGCGAGACGAAAACGTACCGGACCCGGAGGAGATCCCCCGCCGGCACGCCATCGTTGCGGCCGAGATCGAAGAGCACGCCGGTGCCCTGCCAGCGCATATCGACCAGCACACCGGGATCCCCGAAGGGCCCGTTGATCATTCTCGAAACGAACGATGCAGACATGGCTTTTGGCGTCTTCCGCTGGAGGTTCGGGGCGGGGCCCCGCTCACGCGCGTCGCTGCAACTCCAGCATGACCAGAGCGCCGACCTCGCTGACGGTTTCGGCCAGCACCCGTTGCATGGGCAGTGCCCGGTCCTCGAGCCGCGCGACGAGCTTGGTCATGGTGCCAAAGTACCGCTCGAGGGTCTCGGGCTCCAGCTCGCCGAGCCGGCGCTGCATGGCCGCAACGAAGCGCCCATGAGTCACCTCGACATCGGCTTCGAGCGCCGCACGAACCGCCGTATCCATCGGTTCGTGCCTGCCACGCGCCCTGCGGTCCCGCAAGGCGCCCAAGCTGCGCTCAACCTGCGCGCTCCCGGCCAAGGAGAGCGAGCATCTCGCCATGTGCCTGCCACCAGAGGGTGTGGATCGAGTCGCTCTCCAGACCCGCGAGAGCAGCGCGATTCCCCGCGACCAGCCGGCGATGCGCCGCAAGCAGACGCTCGCGGTAGCGGCCAAAGCGCGGCCACCACTCGGCCGCCCGCTCGAACCACGCCAACGCGTCGAGCAACCACGCCGCAAGCTCTGCCTGCACCCTCGCGTCGTGGACAGGATCCCCGTGGTCGTTGGGCACATCGACGCCGCTGCTGGAGCGACACTGCCAGGCATGGACACAGTCCTTCAAGACCCGGTCGAGGCGCTCAAAAGTCGCCATCGACGCGCGCGCCGTGCGGCCCGCTGCCGCCCCCGCTGCGGACGCGGCAGCTCCCGCGGCAAGCCGGCCGGTAGCGCTCAGGCGCAATCCATGCGGTCCCTGCACGATCCAGCCCTCGCGAGCCAGCGTCTCGCGCGCCTCGACAGAGACGGCGTCGGCATCGCCCACCAGGAGGGCGAGCAGCGCGACGTCGGACGGATCAGGCGCCGACATGCCCGCGACGCGTGCCCAGAGCCGCGCCGCGCAAGCGGGGCCGGTTCACGCCTGCTCCAACTCCTCTCGGGTGTACACCCGGATGTTCAACACCATGCTGCACGTGCGGCAGACGATGTTCTGGATCACGGGAAAGCTCCGGTAGTTGAGACGAATCGTCTCCCGCACCTGCTCCCGTGTCCGCCGGCAGCAATCGTACTCTTCTGTCCGGATCCCCTTGCGCTCACTCGCCTTTGCCATCTCGCTCCCCCAGTCCCGCTAGAGATCGGGCACGGTGTCCCGACGACGGCGAGCGCCCGAGCGTTCGCGCATCGTGTCGACCATCTGTGCAGCCTCCGCGCCATCCCCGCGGGCGAGTGCACCCTCGAAGGTCGCGGCGACCGCGCGCATCATCTGCCCTTCGCTCCCACCGAGCACATCGCCGAGTGCTGCCAGCTGGCGCATCGCCTGCATGACGCTCTCGAGCGCACGCGCGGCGTCACCATCGGCGCGCGCCGCGATGGCGAGATCCAGAGTCGTCCCGATCGCCGCAAGCCGCGCCCGATGCTCCGCGCCGAGCGCCGGCAGAAGGCCGCCGAGCGCTGTCCGCAAAGATTCGAGGCCCTCTGGGGCAAGCAGCAGATCTTCCCGTGCCATCGGAGGGCTCCTACGCTTCGGCGCGCGTCGGCGCGACTCCCGGAAGGTGCACCGCTCGCGGTCTCGACGACCCGGCCCGTGTTCGAACCGCGCGCCGACATCGTGGTCGCGAATGAGGCAAGCTCAGCTCCCCCGTTCCGCGGCAATCGCAACTTCCTCGGCACCAGCCTGGCGGGCTTCGTCGAGAATATGCACCACCTCGCCGAGGACCATCTTGCGGTCGCCCTCCAGTACGAGGCGTTTGCTCGAGCTGCCTGCGAGCGCGCCGCGGAGAACCCCGGCAAGCTCAGCGGGGGCCACTTCGTTCCCCTCGAGGAAGATCCGCCCGGCGGAGTCGACCGTCACGACCACTCCTTGGCTCTCGGAAGTGGTCTCGGCCGCCTCCGGGAGACGCACCCGGGGCCCCGCTTCGATCAGAGCGGTGCTGGTCAACATAAAGATGATCAGCAGCACGAGAAAGATATCGGTGAGCGGGGTGATGTTGATCTCGGCGACGATTCCGTCGTCGCCCTCCCCCGCCGCCTCAGGCAGCCGACCGACCGCCATGCACCATGCTCCGATGGGCCGCCACGCCGTCAAGAAAGCGAACCACGCCCACGCGCAGCGCCGTGGTCAGTTCCCCAAGACGAACCTGGAGGTAGTTGTAGAGAGCAACGGCCACGATCGCGACGGCCAGCCCGAGCGCGGTCGCGACCAACGCCTCCGAGATGCCCGCGGCCACCACGGCGAAGCCGCCGGTGCCGGCCACGGCCATGTCGTGAAAAGCGCGCATGATGCCGACGACGGTACCGAAGAGACCGATGAAGGGTGCCGCGCTGCCGATCGTGCCGAGCAGCCACACGCCCCGGCGCAACCTGCGCATGGCGTCCATGCGCAAGCCCTCGGCCAGCAGGTGCAGTTCGTCGATCCCGGCCGACCGGGCCCGCTCGACCAGCGGCGTCAGCACCACGCCGAGGGGATCGTGCTCGTCGCTCGCCAGCAAGGTCGCGACCGCATCGAGATCCCCACGGCCCGCCAGGTAGGCGACTTGACGTGCCACCGATTCGGTCCGGCCCTGAACCCCGCGCAACGACCAGAGCCGTTCGGCGGCCACCGCAACCGCCAGCACCGAGCACAGAAGCAGGGGCAGAGTCGCGTAGTAGCCCTGCCAGAGCAGGTCGAGGAGGGTGATGCCATTCATCGGCCGCCCCTGTAGCGCACCACCGCTGCTCTCGAAACCTGCCCCCGCCGCCGCCACGGGCACTGGAGCGAACTCCCGGAGGCTGGCGTTCCGCCGCCCTGTGCTAGGGCGCAGATGACGTGGCCCGGTCGAGAGCGATTCCGCGGCTGGCCGCAGCCCTCCTCGTGGCGCTCGCCGCCTGCAGCCCGCCCTTGGCGAATCCCACGCCGCAGCCCCCCCGCCGGCTCGCGGGCCTGGTGCGCGAGATCGATCTCGGAGCGCAACGTCTCGTGCTCCTCGATGGTGCCCGCCGGACCACCGTCCGCTGGCAAGCAACGACACGCTTTCGACGCGGCGATGCAATCCTCCGGCCCGCCGATCTCCGCCGCGGCGAGGGCGTGCTGATCGTCCTGGAGCCCGGCAGCCCGCCGCTGGCCCGCTCCATCGCGGCACCCGTCCACACCTCTTCAGGAGAGACCGACAAGCCATGACAACCCCGCACGACGACCTGCCCCCGCTCGACCGCAAGGACCGCCGCGCTCGACTCCTCCACGCGCTGGGAGACGGGCTGCTGGTGCTGCGCGCGCCACCGCTCCGGGTTCACGCCAACGACGTCGAGGCTCCGCACCGCCCGAGCGCCGACGTCTACTACTTGACCGGTTTCCCGGAGCCGGATGCGGTGGTTCTCTTCGACGGCAGTGCGCCGACCGAGCGCTTCGTGCTCTTCGTCCAGCCGCTCGATCCCGAGCGCGAGACCTGGACCGGCCCCCGCGCCGGCGTGACGGGCGCGGTCGAGCGCTACGGCGCGGACGCGGCCTACCCGGTCAGCGAACTCGACGCCCACCTGAGCGAGCGGATCGCCAACGGTGGCGCGCTGCACTATTCCCTGGGCCACGACCAGGAGTTCGATCGCCATCTGCTCGGGCTGGCCACCTCGGCCTGGGACCGGCGGCCGCGCAACCAGAGCGGGCGCACGCGCTCGATCCTCGACCCGAGGCCCTTGATCCACGAGATGCGCCTGCGGAAATCGGACGCCGAGATCGAGTGGCTCCGCCGCTCGGCGGTGATCGGGACTGCAGCGCACCGCCGGGCCATGGCCGAGACACGGCCCGGCGGCTGGGAACACGAAATCGAAGCCCTGCTCGATTACGAGTTCCGCCGCGCCGGGACTCGGGGTTGGGCCTACCCCTCGATCGTCGCGGCGGGCGCCCATGCCACCGTGCTACACTACACCGCGAACGATGGTCGGCTCGATGGTGCAGATTTATTGCTGGTCGACGCCGGCTGCGACCTCGACCTCTACTGCTCCGACATCACGCGCACCTGGCCGATCGGGCGCGAGCCCTCCCCCGCCCAGCAGCGGGTCCACGCCGCGGTGCTCGAATCCCAGCTCGCGGGCATCGCTGCGGTGCGTCCGGGAGCAACGCTCGAGGAGGTCCATCACCGTGCGCTCGAGGTCCTGTGCGAGCACCTGCTCTCGTTCGGTTGTGTTCAGGGAACGGTCGAGTCGGTCATCGCCGAAGGCACGTACAAACCGTTCTACATGCACCGCACGAGCCACTGGCTCGGACTCGACGTTCACGACGTCGGCGCCTACGAGGTCAAGGGACAGGCGCGTCCGCTCGAACCGGGAATGGTTCTGACCGTCGAGCCCGGCCTCTACTTCGGGGCTGGAGCGAGAGGCGCATCGCCAAGCTTGGCAGGCATCGGCGTGCGCATCGAAGACGACGTGGTGGTCACGGCCACCGGCTGCGAAGTCCTTACCGCCGGCGCCCCGAAGGACCTCGACTCGATCCTCTCGCTGCGGGGGACGGACTGACGCGGGCACGAGTCGCCGTGCGGCTGCGCCGGTGAGCCGCACGCTCCGCCAGCGCGACCAGCGTCCGTACCCCGAAGCCCGCGGCACCGCGGGGCGTACACGCCCGCGCCTTGTCGGCCCAGGCTACACCGGCGATATCGAGGTGGGCCCACGGCAGACCTCCGGTGAATTCGCGCAGGAAGAGCGCGCCGAAGATCGTTCCCGCCCCGCCGTCGCCGGTATTCTTCAGGTCGGCGATGTCACTGCGCAGCCCCGGCAGATACTCGTCGATCAGCGGCAGTTCCCACGAACGTTCGTCCGTCTCGCGCCCGATCTCGAGCAGGTCGCCGATCAGACCGCGATCGGTCCCCAGCAGTGCCGCCACCTCACGTCCGAGGGCGACCGACACCGCCCCGGTCAGGGTCGCAAGATCGACCACAAATCGGGGCTTCTCGGGCTCACCCGCACCCGCAGACACCCAGGCCAGGGCATCGGCCAGCACCAGGCGCCCCTCGGCGTCCGTGTTCCGGACCTCGACCGTCTTTCCACCAAAGATCGTCAGGATGTCGCCGGGGCGGTAGGCCCGTCCGTCGGGCATATTTTCCGCAGCCGGGATGACGCCGCGAACGTCGATCGGCAGGCCGAGACGGGCAATCGCGACCATCGCCCCGAGTACCGCCGCGCCCCCGGCCATGTCACGCTTCTGTATTTCCATACCCGACGGGGTCTTGAGCGAGAGCCCGCCGGAGTCGAAGGTGATCCCCTTGCCCACGAAGGCCAGGTGGCGCGCCCCGAGCGGCCGGCGTCGCTTGCCCCCCCCGCGGTAGATGAGCTCGATGAGACAAGGGGGGTGCTCACTGCCGCGCCCGACAGCAAGTATCGCGTTCATGCCGAGGCGGTGCAGCTCCGGTTCGCCGTGCACGCGGACTTCGAGACCGACCGACCGAGCCGCCGCCTGGGCTCGTCGGGCAAATTCCGCAGGGGGCAGCTCGGTCGCCGGCGTCGCGATCAGGTCTCGCGCGAGCCAGGTGGCCTCGCCCACCGCACGTGCACGCTTGAGGACGCGCTCCACGGCGGGCCCCGGTCCGACTCCCACCAGCAGGAGCTCTTCGGGACCAGCCGGCTCGGGCTTCGAGCGCCGCGAGCGAACCCCCGAGAGCCCGAGCAAAGCACCTTCGGCCGTAGCGCCCGCCGCGTTCGTGCGCGCCGCGCCAGCGGGGGCTGCGGCAAGAGAGACGGCAACACGGCTCAAGCGATGGCTGCGCGCCAGCGTGGTCGCCTGCGCACCGAGGCGCCGCCAGGCCGACACTGCTGTCAGATCGTCACTGCCCATGCCGACGAGCGCGACCGCCTCGGCCGCGAGCATGCCGTGGCTCTGGAAGACAAAGACGGAGCCACGCCGGGTGGGGTCGTCAAGCCGCTGCCGCGCCTCGGCGAGGAGGCGCCCGCCACTGGCGTGGTCCACCGCGGCGACATCGGCCGGAGAATCGCCCGCTGGCAAAGCCAGCACGAGCAACCCGGTCTGCGCGCGCTGCGCCGGGACCCGTTCAGTCAAGATCTTCACCAGCGAACCTCCTCGCGTCCTCAACCCGCGTGTTGCGTCAGATACCCCAGAACCGCGCTGCGACGGTCTCCGGCAAGAGGCGGCAGGCCGCGCCGGCGGCGGACCTCGTCCATGCGGCCAACCTGGACCTCCCACATCGCCGCCGTAAGCAGTCCCGGCGGGTACGCGGCATGACAGCCGCCGCATTCCTGAACGTAGATGCGTGCGCCCGGAGACGTGGCATCGGGCAAGGGTTGTGCGCAGGCCGCAGCCCACGCCAGCGCCAACGCACAGGGGAGGATCGCCAGCGCTCGAGCGGCACCACTCCGCCGGGACCATGATGGCCCCTGCTCACGCCTGCCCTCGCGCCTCATCTCGCCTGCCCCGAACCCGACCGCGCCGTTCAACCACATGCGGGCTGTGCCGCAATCCATCGTGAGCTTGGAAGCCCTGTGACATCGGCCTATACTTTCGGTGGAGACGGGACGAAAGAGAAGTAGGAAAATCAGACGGCGCGGCCCGCGTCGACCGACCAGACCGCGTCCTGCGCGGGCAGCCTCGGACTCCGGGGAGACGTCGAATGGCGGGTGACAGAGAGACCTTTGCGCAACTGATTGCTGACGACCGAGCCGCGCACGAATCCGGCGACTGGCACGGCACGCTGCTCGACTACCTCGAGCGCGTGAGAGACGAACCGGGGATCCCCCGGCTCGCACACGCCCGGGTCTACGACTTGGTCGTCGGCGAGGGCGCGATCACCGTCGCCGAGAGCGACGACGACGGCCTCAAGCGCCTGCACAAGGACGAGCCGCTCAAGCTCTACAACTTCTTCCGCGAGGAGTTCTTCGGAATCGAGCGAACCATCGCGCAGATCGTGCGCTACTTCCATTCCGCCGCCCTCAAGGGCGAGGAGAGCCGCCAGGTCCTCTACCTGATGGGACCGGTGGGGTCGGGCAAGAGTTCCCTGGTCGAGAAGATCCAGCGCGGACTCGAGGATTCGCCGCCCTTCTTCGCGGTGGCGGACTCCCCGATGAACGAGGAGCCCCTCCTCCTGATCCCGCGCCACCTGCGGCGCGAATTCGAGAAGATGCTCGGGGTTCACGTCGAGGGGGATGTCTCCCCCGTCACCGCGCACCGTCTCAAGACGGAGTTCGGGGGCCGCTACGAGGATTTCCCGGTCACGTTGCGGCGCTTCTCCAAACAGCACCGCGTGGGCATCGGCGTCGTGCCGCCGGTCGATCCCAACAACCAGGACACTTCGGTGCTGATCGGCGCCGAGGATATCTCCAAGCTGGATCGCTACTCGGAGGGCGATCCCCGGATCCTCGAACTCAACGGTGCCCTCAACGTCGGCAACCGTGGTGTGACCGAGTTCATCGAGGTCTTCAAGAACGAGACCGAGTACCTCCACGCCATGATCACCGCGACCCAGGAGAAGGTCATCCCGGCGCCGGGTCGCCACGGCATGGTCTTCGTCGACACGGTCATCATCGCGCACTCGAACGAGGCCGAGTGGCAGAAGTTCCGGGCGGATCACACCAACGAGGCGATCCTCGACCGTATCGTCGTGGTCAAGGTCCCCTACAACCTCCGCCTCTCCGAAGAGGTGAAGATCTACCAGAAGATCATCCGCCACTCCGACTTCCACGCTCACGTCGCGCCGCACACTCTCGAGATCGCCTCGATGTTCGCGGTCCTCTCCCGCCTCGAGCCGACACCCAGATGCGATCTGGTGACGAAGCTGCGGCTCTACAACGGCGAGGAGGTGGTCGAGAAGGGGAAGACCAAGAAGCTCGACGTTCGCGAACTGCGCGATGAGACCAAGCACGAGGGCATGACCGGCATTTCGACGCGCTTCATCATGAAAGCGCTCGACAACGCACTCTCCGACAATACCCAGGGCAACTGCATCAACCCCATCACCGTCCGCGATGCTCTCATCACCATGACCAAGGAGGCCGACCTCGCCGACGACGAACGCAAGCGCCTCCTCGAACTCCTCCAGGACACGCTCCACAAGCAGTATCTCGAGATTCTGGAGAAGGAGATCACCAAGGCCTTCGTCTACTCCTACGGCGAGCAGGCCGAAGCGCTCTTCCAGAATTATCTCGACCACGCCGAGGCTTACGTCAACAAGACGCGCGTCAAGGACCGTGGCACCCGTGAGGAGCTGCCGCCCGACGAGGGCCTGCTGAAGTCGATCGAGGAACAGATCGCCATCATCGGGACGTCGGCCGACGGCTTCCGTCAGGAGGTGATCGCCTACCTCTGGGCGGCCTCACGACGCGGCGAACGTATCAGCTATCAGAGCTACGAACCCCTCAAGGAGGCCATCGAGAAGAAGCTCATGACCTCGGTCCGGGACATCTCGCGGATCATCACCAAGGCGCGGACGCGTGACGAGGAGCAGGGCCAGAAATACGAGTCCATGGTCTCGAACCTCCTCTCGCACGGCTACTGCCCGAGCTGCGTCGATGTCGTCCTGAAGTACGCAGCCAACAATCTGTGGAAGGACTGAGTTGTCGACACGGACAATCTTCCGCCCCATGCGCACCTCCGATGGGGAGCGCAGCGACCGGAGCGCGACCGATCGCAAGCGCCACAGGGAGAAACTGCGAGCCTCGATCCGCGAAAACATCGCCGACATCATCGCCGAGGAGGCGATCATCGGGCGCGACCGCGACCGGCTGGTAAAGATCCCGATCCGGGGAATCCGTGAGTTCCGCTTCGTCTTCGGTGACAACACGCCGGGAGTTGCCCAAGGCGATGGCAGTACCGAACCAGGCGATGTGGTCGGCCAGGCCCAGCGCAGTGGCCCAGGCACCGGTCCGGCGGGCGACGCTCCCGGAGACGAGACCTACGAAACCGAGATCTCGCTCGACGAACTGACCGAAATCATGTTCGAGGATCTCGAACTCCCCGATCTCGAGCGCCGCGCCATGCGCGAGATCGTCTCGGATCACGCAGCCCGCAGAAAGGGCTACCGGCGCGTCGGAATCCGCATCCGACTCGACAAGCGCCGGACCGCGCGAGAACGCATTCGACGCCTGGTGGTCCACCGCGGCCGCACGGGCAATGAACTCGCGTCCCCCGAGCAGCGCCTGCCCTTCCACCGCGAGGATCTGACCTTCCGCCACGTCACCAGCACGCCGCGCGACGATTCCAATGCGGTCGTGATCTGCATCATGGACACCTCGGGCTCGATGGACACGCTGAAGAAGTACCTCGCGCGGAGCTTCTTCTTCCTGCTGCACCGGTTCATCTGCACCCGCTACCGTGCCGTCGAGATCGTTTTCATCGCCCATCACACCGAGGCGCGTGAGGTCAGCGAGGACGATTTCTTTCACCGCGGCGAATCGGGTGGGACGATGATCTCGTCGGGCTACCGCAAGGCACTCGAGGCGATCGAAACGCGATACCATCCCTCACTGTGGAACATCTACGTCTTCCACTGCTCCGATGGCGACAATTTCGAATCGGACAACCCGAGCGCGCTGGAGTGCGCCACCAGGCTCGCAGCGGTGGCAAATCTATTTGGCTACGGCGAGATCAAGCCGGGCGGCAAGCGCAGCTACGAGAGTTCGATGCTGCACCTCTTTCGCCGCCTCGATGCCTCGAACTTCCAGGCTCTGGTCATCACGGATCGCACCGAGGTATGGCCCGCCTTCCGCGGTTTCCTCGCACGCGATCGGGCCGCTCTCCCCTCGGAAGAGGCCCGGGACTGAGGCGGCCCGATGGGCGACTGGACCATCGCCGACCTCGAGGATTGGGACGCGCGGATCCGCGCGAAGGTCGAGGCGTTCGGGCTCCACCCCTACCCGCAGGATTTCGAGATCAGCGACGCCGAGGAGATGCTCGGCTACATGGCCTACTCGGGTATCCCCTCCCACTACGGCCACTGGTCCTACGGCAAGGCATTCGAGAAGCTCCGGACACTCTACGCACACGGCGTGTCCGGCCTCCCCTACGAGATGGTGATCAATGCCAATCCGTCGATTGCCTACCTCATGCGCGACAACTCGCTCTGCCTGCAGATCCTGACCATCGCCCACGTCTACGGACACAGCGATTTCTTTCGCGAAAACTTTTACTTTCGCGCCACCGACGCGACCAATGCGCTGTCGAGCTTCCGGGCTGCGGCGCGCCGGGTCCGGGGCTACGTCGAGGATCCGTCCATCGGCGCCGAACGGGTCGAGCCCTTCCTCGATGCCGCGCACGGACTCTCTCTCCACATCAACCGCAATCCGAGCGTGCCTCGCCTGCGACCGGGAGAGGAACGCGAACGCCTGCTGCGCGATGCGGTAGCGCCACCGGATCCGTGGGCCTCGCTCCACCAGCCCCACCCGGTGGTCATGCCCGATCTCCAGCGCAACCCGCCCAGCCCGGTGGACGACCTGCTGCTCTTCGTGCGCGACAACAACCCCTACCTCTCCGAATGGGAGCGAGATCTCCTCACGGTGGTGGACGCGCAAGCACGCTACTTCCAGCCCCAGATCGACACCAAGATCATGAACGAGGGCTGGGCCTCATTCTGGCACCGCGAGATCCTGCGGGCTCTCGAGCTGCCTCCGGGGCTGCACCTGGAGTTCCTCGTGCACCATAATCAGGTCGTGCGACCCCACCCCGGAGGTCTCAACCCCTATCATCTCGGCCTCGAGATCTGGGACACCCTCGACGCCCGCTGCGTCGGCGACCGCAGCCTCCTCTTCGAGGTACGGCGCGCCGAGCGTGACGTTTCGTTCCTGCGCCGCTTTCTCGATGCCGACCTCATGCGCAAGCTGGATCTCTTCGAAGTCGACCAGCGTGGCGAGCAACGGGTTGCCAGCAAGGTTTCGAGCGAGGACGACTGGGAGGCGGTCAAGGCAACGCTGCTGCAGAACGTGGGATCGGCCACGATCCCGGTCATTCGCGTCGTCGATGCCGACCACGGGGGAAGCCGCACGCTGCTCCTGCACCACGATCACGACGGCCGTGAGCTGCATCTCGAATATGCCGAGCACACGCTCGCCCACGCCTACCGGCTCTGGGGCCGGCCCGTCCTGTTGGCGACCCGCCTCGGCAACAAGGAGATGTTGCTGCGCCGGGACGCCGAGGGATTCAGCGCCGCTCCGGCATGAGGGCCGACGCGGCAGCCGACGCATCCCCGGCCGGCCCAACGTCGGGCGACGCCGCCGCGCGCGCCAGTGCCATTCGACGCTCCACCTCCGGTCCGAGCCATTCGGCCACCCAGTCCGCGTCGGCGGGGCGGAAGTGGAGACCGTCCACCCGAAAATTCGAGCGCCCCGCAAGGTCCGAGCTGAAGCGGCCCGCCGGACAGACATGCTCGGCAAGCGGCAACAGAGCCGAACTCTCCGGGCGGGCGGCAATCACCCGCGGCAGAATTTCGTCGTTGAGGTGATCGATCGTTTGGGGCCTAAGCGCCGCACTCTCCTGCAGGAGTCCGGGCCAATTCTGCTCTCGCGGGCAGGGAAAGGTGAGCCAGAGGACGAGACGCCCGCCGCGGGCGAAGCGCTCCGACACCGCCCTGTATTCCGCCACCAGCCAGTCGTCGAAGAGGGGTTCACCCGGACCGAGAACCCCCTCTCGATCGCTGAACTCCCGCTCGACCAGGTCCCAGACGCTGGGAAGCAGGAGCACGACCTCGGGCCGCTCTTGCCCGAGCTGCTCCCGCCACATCTCCATGCGCTCCGCCGCTCCGGCTCCGACCTGGATGTTCCCGGCAAAGCGACGGCCCTCGGCGCGGGCAAGACCGTTGCCGACAAAGGCCCCATTCACGACGCGCAAGCCACGGCCGGCTCCCCAGGTCGCCAGTCCTCGTGCCAGATTGCGCGCCACCGAGTCGCCCACGACGAGAACCGTGCGCTCGCCGTCGCGAGCGGCTGCTGCTTCGGGGATCGGCTCGGCGGCCGTATCGAGGCCGGGGCGCGCGAGGAGGGCCGCCACCAGCACATGAAGCACCGCCACCGCGGCGACGCCGGCGAGGGCCGCCACCCCGGCCCGCGCCCCGTCGAACCAGCGCCGCCGCCGTACGGGCTCCTCGATCATCCGCAACGAGCCCGGTCACCAGCAAACGGAGGCTGAGGAGAGGGAGACCCGAGAGACCCGTTCGAGACTCGTCGAGCCATAAAAACAAGGGCCAGTGGAAGACGTAGAGGCCATACGACGCGCGCCCAACCGCACGCAGGGGTGCCCATGCGAGGCAGCGCCCCAGCAGCCCCGGATCGATCACCGCCCGCAGGAGACTGAGCGTGGCCAGCGAGTAGAGGATCTGCCCACTGCGGAAGAAGCCCCCGGCCCCTTCCGGCATGGCAAACCAAGCCACACCCAACACGCCCAGGCCGAGCAGACCGAGAACCGGCCAGAGTGGCCCCGCCCGAGCGCCCGCAACCGCGCGGCGACGGTCACTTGCCGGGGCGATCTCCCCGGATTCAGGTCTGCTCCGCCGCGCCAACCACACGCCAAGCATCGTGCCCGCGAGAAGCTCGGCCGCGCGCGTGTCCGTACCATAATAGGCGCGGCTGAATCCCTCCGGCGAATCCAGGAGCCACGCCGCGAGCCCCGCCGACACGAGCACCAGAGCGCCGAATACAGCCAGCAGACGTGACGACGTTGCGCAGCGGAGACGAACCAGCAGGAGAAGCAACAGGGGGAAGCAGACATAAAACTGCATCTCGACCCCAAGGCTCCAGAAATGCTGCAGGGGCGAAGGCGCAGTGAGGATACGCAGGTAGGACAGGTCACTGGCGACGAAGCGCCAGTTGGCGAGCCAGAACAACGTGGCCAGAGCATCGTCGCGCACACTGGGCAGCGAACTCGGCTCGGCCACCAGCGCCCCGAGCACCCCGCAAAGAGCCAGCGCCAGCAATGCTGCCGGCAACAGGCGGCGCAGCCGCCTTGCCCAGAATTCCCCGAGCGCGAGCCCTCCCGTGGCGTCGAGCTCGCGCACCAGCAGAGCTGCGATCAGGAAGCCCGAGAGGGTGAAGAAGGTCGAGATGCCGAGGTACCCCCCGCGCATCCAGGGGACGTCGCCGTGGAAGAGCAGGACCGCACCGACTGCGAGGGCCCGCACCCCGTCAAGCGCCGGTATCTGCGCCAGGCCCTGGCCGTCCCTCGCCCCACGCCCACCCTCCAGCGTGGGGCGCAGGGCCGCGGCGGGCACGCCGCTACTCGACACGGACATCGAACCCAGGCTGCCACGCCTCCCCCGGCCGGAGCCAGAGCGCGTCGAGCACGTCTCCCGCGACCACCCGCGAGCGCCCGGGCGGAACGATGGCGAGCGCGTCGGCCGCGGCAAGCACCGAGAGTGCGCCGGAGCTTTGCGTGCCCGCGGGAACGAGCGTGGGCGATGCCCCCGCGAGTTCGCGCCGGCAGCGGACAAACTCACAGATCCCCAGCGGGCTCTCGAAGCCGTGCCCCACGACGGCAGAACCCGAGGGCAGGAACAGATCGGTCCGCCCCGCAAGCCGGCGCAGGACCGGAGCGACGTAGAGCAGAAAACAGACCACCGCCGATACCGGATTGCCGGGCAAGCCAAAGACAAGCGTGTTCTCGCGGACGCCAAACCAGAGAGGCTTGCCCGGCTTCTGGGCAATCCTCCAAAATATAGGCTCTACGCCCAGGGATTCGAGCACCGGCCGGACCAGGTCGCGGTCGCCCACCGAGACGCCTCCGGTCGTGAGCAGGACGTCGCCGCCGAGCCCGCGCCGGAACGCGGCCTCGGTCTCGGCCGGATCGTCACGGACGATGCCCCCCGCGACTGGCGTCGCGCCGTGCTGCGCCACCAATCCGCGCAGAACCCATGCATTGGAGTCGTGGACCTGGCCGCGGCCAAGCGCCGTCCCGACGGGGACCAGCTCGTCTCCCGTGGTGATCACGGTGACGCGTGGCCGGCCGCAAACCGCAAGCGAGTCGACGCCGAGCGACGCCAGAAGACCCATCTCCAGCGGACCAAGCACCGTGCCCGGACTCAGCACCGGGACGCCCTGCCGGAGGTCTTCGTCACCACGGCGGACATATTCACCGGGCCGTGGCTCGTGCCCGATCCAGACGATGCCCGCCGCGCTCTCGAGCCGGCAGATCTCCTGCTTCACGACCGCGTCGGCACCCGCCGGCAGGGCCGCTCCGGTGAAGACCCGAACGGCTTCACCCGGCGCAAGCGTGGGGAGGTCCTGCCCGCCGCCGGCGGCGACGCGGCCTGCCACGCGCAGCGGCCGCGGTACTGCGGCACACGCCCCGGTGAGATCCTCCGTTCGCACGGCCCAGCCATCCATCTGGGCGTTGATGAAGCCCGGCACGTCGCGGGCCGCGACCAGCGGTTCGACGAGCACGCGACCCGCCGCATCCGCGAGGGCGAGCGTCTCGGCGGCAAGCGGCATGGCCCGAGCAAGAACACTCCGGAGGGCCTCGCCGACTCCGATCATCGAGGGACCATCGCGGCCGGGATGAGAGTGGTCAAGGCCTCGGTCTTGCTGTGGTCCATCGGAGAGGCCCCGGACTTGCCCACTAATCTGGCAAGTCCGGGTGCCTCATGCTCAAGAGTTGACCAGATGCCCCATTTTTCAACTGCACGTCCTCTCTCTCGCGGGGAGCAGACCGGTCCGATCGGACACGCCAGCGAGGTGGGCGAACGATGACGCCGGCCCCCGTCCAGGATTGGGTCGCGATCATCGAGAGCCTCGACGACGCTCTGCTCACGGTCGACGCCGGACTCGCGCTGACCTTCGCCAACGAGGCAGCGTCCGAGTTGTTCGGGCACTCTCGCACCCTCACTCCGGGGACCCCGCTGGCCGCCATCGTCCACCCCGATGACTGGATTCTCGACCTGGTCGAGGCGACCCATACCGGGGGGCTCCGCCGGGCACGCCGCGAGGACACCCTGCATCGGCGGGGGCGCGATCCTCTGGCCGTTCTGGCGAGCGCGAGTGTGCTGCGCGACGCCACGCATCGGCCCAATGGCGCGGTGGTTCTGCTGCAGGACGTGTCTCCCCTGCGCGAGCTCGGCGGTCGCGCGGCGGAACTCGCCCGGCTCTCGCACCTCGAGACCCTGGTGGCGGGGCTCGCGCACGAGATCAAGAACCCGCTCTCGGGGATGCGTGGTGCGGCCCAGTTGCTCGCCGATCGCACCGCGCCGGGGCCGCGACTCGGCGAGTGCAGCCGCATCATCATCGAGGAGATCGACCGACTCAACGGTCTCCTGGGTCAGCTCCTCGACCTGACCGGGCCCCCCCGGCTCGACGTCGCGGCCGTCAATATCCACGAGGTGCTTGACCACGTGCTGGCCATCGAGTCCACCGGTCCCCGGCCCGACCTCCGTGTCCGCCGCGCCTTCGATCCGAGCCTGCCTCCAGTGCCGGGCGATGGCGCCCGGCTCACCCAACTCCTCCTCAACCTGATCCGCAACGCGACCGAGGCCTCGCCCGAACGCGGCGAGATTGCGGTCACGACGCGCCTCGAAACCAGTTTCCGCAGTTCCGCGCGCAGCCGGGGCCGCCATCTCGCGATCGAGGTAGCGGATCAGGGCACTGGCGTGAGCCCGCAGGATACCGATCGGATCTTCGAACCATTCTTTACGACCAAGCGCACCGGCACCGGACTCGGGCTCGCCGTCGCGCGGCGCATCGTCGCCGACCATGGCGGCACTCTGCGCGTGCGCCCCGCCCAGCCGCACGGCTCGGTGTTTGTCGTGACTCTACCCCTGGAGAGGAATGGCGATGACTTCTGAAGGCGCACCACAGCGAATTCTGGTCGTCGATGACGAGGCCTCGATCCGCTGGGTCCTGCGCGAGGCCTTCACCGCCGATGGTCACGTCGTCGACGAGGCCGAGAGCGCAAGTGTAGCCCTCGACAAGCTGGCCACCGGGACCTACTCCGTGGCCTTCGTCGACGTCCGCCTGCCCGATGCGAGCGGGCTCGACCTCGTCAACGAAGCACGCAAGATCGCGCCGGACACCACGATCGTCGTAATGACCGCTCAGACCACGATGGCCAACGCCGTCGAGGCGATGAAGCGAGGGGCCTACGACTATCTGACCAAGCCCTTCGATCTCGACGTCGTGCGCTTGCTCGTGCGGCGCGTCGGTGATGCACGCCGTCTTTCGGCCGACGTCGACACGCTCAAAAGTGAGCTGCGGCGGCGCTACGAAATCGGGGTCGATCTCGTCGGCACCTCGGCCGTGATGCAGGAGATCTACAAACTGATCGGCCGCATCGCGCGCAGTCAGGCAACGGTCCTGGTCCAGGGCGAGAGTGGGACGGGGAAGGAACTCATCGCGAAAGCGATCCACTACCACTCGCCGCGCTGGCAGGGGCCCTTCGTCGCCGTCAACTGCTCGGCCATCCCCAAGGAACTCCTCGAGAGCGAACTCTTCGGGCACGAGCGCGGCGCCTTCACCGGAGCCATCGAGCGGCGCTCGGGGCGTTTCGAGCAGGCCACGGGCGGAACCCTCTTTCTCGCCGAGATCGGCGACATGCCGATCGAACTCCAGACCAAGCTGCTGCGGGTCCTTCAGGAGCGCGAGTTCTCGCGGGTTGGGGGGCGCGAGATCTTGCGGGTCGATGCGCGGATCGTATCGGCCACCAACCAGAATCTCGCCGAGGCGGTGCGCACGGGCCAGTTCCGTGAGGATCTCTACTTCCGGCTCAACGTCGTGCGGATCGGCGTGCCTCCGCTGCGCGAGCGGCCGGGCGATCTCCCCACGCTCGTCGCGCATTTTCTCGAGCGCATGCGGCGGGATATGGGGCTCGAGGTCCGCGCCATCAGCGAGGAAGCCGAGAGCCTGCTGCGAAGCCACTCCTGGCCGGGGAATGTCCGCGAACTCGAGAACGCGCTGATCCGGGCCGCCGTCGTGGCCCGGGATTCGATCCTCGTGCCCTCGGACTTCGCGCTCGAAACATCCCGCGACGTCGAGCGCACGGTTCCGCGTTCCCTGGCCGACGCCGTCCGGAGTCGAGTCGATAGTCTATTTGAAGAACCCTCGCCGAGAGACCCGGTCGATCTCTACGACAGGCTCGTCGCCGAACTCGAAATTCCCCTTCTCGACGTCGTCCTGAGCCGCTCGGGGGGCAACCAGGTCCGTGCGGCCAAGCTGCTCGGGATCAACCGCAACACGCTCCGCAAGAAGCTCGCAGACCACGGCCTGCTGCGGCGCCTGCGCGAAGGTCCGGAATCGTAGGCCGGGGCACCGCGCCCTCACCCGCCCCCGGCGCCCGCGCTCGGACTCGCTGGCGCAGGCCGCGAGCGCCATGATTTCGCACGAAACGAATCCTCAGGAGAGACGTCGACCGCTTGCCCACGGGGCTGCCTGCGTCGATCCGAACATGACTTGGCGCGAGGCGAATCCTCAACAACGCTCGGGGTCCGGCAGGGGGGCGAGCCCCGCTCGCCCCGGGAACTCCACCGTCACGCGCGTCCCCCGGCCCAGCTCACTCTCGATCGCGAGCCTGCCGCCGTGCGCCCGGACGATATGCTTCACGATCGAGAGCCCGAGTCCGGTCCCCCCGAGTTCGCGCGACCGTGCCCGATCCACCCGGTAGAAGCGCTCGGCAAGACGCGGGATCTCCGCCTGCGGAATGCCCCGGCCACGATCCGAGACACGGAGCGCCACCCAGCCTTCGGCTGCGGCGGAAGGCGCCGCAGCGATCACCACCGTGCCCCCCTCCGGGCTGAACTTGACGGCGTTGTCGACCAGATTGATGAGTACCTGCGAGAGGCGATCGGGATCGACGTGCAAACGCCCCCCGGCGACATTCTCTTCGTCGATCCGAACCCCGCGCGCGGCAGCACGCGGTCCGAGCAGGGCCAGAGCGTCGGCCACCGCGCTGGCGAGGTCCACGTCACGAGCGCGCAGTGGCATCCGACCCATCTCGAGATCACTCAGGATGAGCAGATCGTCGATCAGCCGCCCGAGCCGTTCCGCGTGCCGGTCGATGATCTCGAGCTGCATCCGCGTGCGGACCGGATCGTCAGTGCCAGAATCAATCAGCGTCTCGGCGAAACCCTTGATCGCGGTAAGAGGCGTGCGAAGTTCGTGGGAAACGTTCGCGACGAAATCGGTTTTCACCTGTTCCAACCGGCGTGTCTCCGAGATGTCCCGGGCGAGCAGGACCCAGGTACTCCCCTGGCCGGTGGGAGCAAGCGAGACTTCGAGATGGCGCAGCCCGCCGGCATCGATGACCAGCTCCCGACGCACCGTCTCGTGGCCCGCCAGTCCCGTCCGCAACAGATCGCGCAGGCCGGGATCACGGAGGAGTTCCGCGAGCCGGCGTCCGACCAGTTGCTCGCCCGGATCCAGTCCGAAGGAAGCCGTGACCCGGGTATTGGTCCGGAGAATCTCACCGGTGCGATCGAGCACGACCACCGCCTCGGCCATCTCGGCCAGGATCGCCTCCAACCGATCCCGCTCCAGAACGAGCCGGCTTCGCTCGGCACGCTGCCAGCGGAGCGCCTGGCTCGCGGCTTCACCGAGTTCGTCGATTTCCGCCCGCCCACCCCAGCCCGCAGCCACCGTGGTCCGGCCGCCCCCGTCGCCGGCCTCGAACTCTCCCAGCCAGTGCTGGAGACGCCGCCGGCTCTCCCAGGCCAGCCCAAGCGCCACGCTCAAGCCCACGCATACCGAGAGCAGAGTGCGCACCGTGCCCGCACCCGTTGCCGGGGCAAGCACGACCAGCGTGGCAGCGACGGGCAAGAACGCTCGCGTGAGCGCAGTCCGCCAGCCGGCGGGCAAGAGATCCACGACCGGTGCTCAGCGCGCCTCGAGGGAGCGCTCGTTGAACATGTAGCCGACGCCGCGCACGGTCACGATCAACTCGGGATCCGCATCGTCGCGTTCGATCCGGCGGCGCAGCCGTCGCACATGGACGTCGACGGTCCGCGGCTCGACGAAGGTGTCGGGGCCCCACACGAGTTCGAGCAACTGCCCCCGCTCGTAGACTCGGTTGGGATGCTTGACGAAGAAACGCAGCAGTTCAAATTCGCGCAGCGAGAACTCCACACGCTGGTTGTCGATGCGCACTTCGTAAGCGCTGAAATCGATCTCGATACTCCCCTTCCGATAGATCTCGCTCGGGGCCTCGCCGGGGTCTCCCCAGGCCCGCCGCAGGAGCGCCCGGACACGCGCCACCAGCTCACGGGGGCTGAAGGGCTTGGTGCCGTAGTCGTCCGCGCCCAGCTCGCGCCCGACGATCTTGTCGGGCTCGCCGGAGCGTGCACTCAGAATCAGGATCGGAACCCGCGTCATGGACTCCTCGGCCCGAATCCGCCGGCAAATCTCGAAGCCTCCCACGCCGGGGAGCATGAGATCGAGCACCACCAGCGCCGGCCGCTCCCGCCGGACCAGCGCCAACCCGAGTTCCCCGTCCTCGGCAGCCAGTACCTGCAAGCCCTCGGCCTCCAGGGCAATCCGGAGCAGTTCCCGGATATCCCGCTCGTCCTCGATCACGAGAACCTTGCGGCGCTCGCGGCGAGATTCAGCCATCGCCGCGTTCGCCCCCCGACTTCGAGCCCGGCACCGCCACATGTCGGATGCTCCGCCCGTTGACGAGGAAGACCACCATTTCCGCGATGTTCGTCGCGTGATCGCCGATGCGCTCGAGATATTTCGAAACGAAGAGATGCGCCACGAGTTCGATGGCGCCCTCCGAGCCGCGACGCAGCCCGGCGAGCGCGTCCTCGACCATCCGCCGGTGCATGGCATCGACAACGTCGTCGTCCTGACAGACCTTCAGCGCCAGATCGACTTCCTCGCGAACGAAGGCATCGAGACTCTCGCGCAGCAATCGCCGCGAGAGATCGGCCAGCGGCAGGAGGTCGAGCGCCGGTTCCTGGGTCGAGCCCGCGAGTTCGAGGCCCCGCTCGCAGACGTTCACCGCGAGATCGCCGATCCGCTCGAGATCCGTCGTGATCTTGAGCACCGTCGTGATGAAGCGCAGATCCCTTGCCGCCGGCTGGTGCAACGCCAGGAGCCGCAGGCACTGGTCGTCGACATCGACGTCGTAGTGATTGACCTCGTGGTCGCGTTCGATGGTGCTCTCCGCCAGCGCACGATCACCACCAATGAAGGCCCGAACCGCATCACCGATCTGCCGCTCGACCAGCCCGCCCATCTCGACGAGGCTCCTGCGGAGACGTGTGAGGTCCTCCTCATACCGCTTGTCGGTATGTTCGCTCATGATTCTCGGCTCAGCCGAATCTCCCTGTGATGTAGTCTTCGGTTTCCTGCTTGCGTGGCGTCGTGAAGATCTCGCCGGTCGGCCCCGTCTCGACCAGACGACCGAGGTAGAAATACGCGGTCTGATCGGAGATCCGCGCGGCCTGCTGCATATTATGCGTGACGATTACGATCGTGTACTGCACTTTCAGCTCGTGGATCAACTCCTCGATCCGCGCGGTCGCCAGGGGATCGAGGGCCGATGCCGGCTCGTCCATGAGCAGCACTCCCGGCTGGACCGCGAGCGCGCGCGCGATACAGAGTCGCTGCTGCTGACCGCCCGAAAGCGAGAGCGCCGATTCGCGCAGGCGATCACGCACTTCATCCCACAGCGCGGCCTGCTTGAGCGTCTCCTCGACAATCTCATCGAGGCGGGCCCGGTTGCGCTCGCCGTGGACGCGAGGGCCGTAAGCCACGTTCTCATAGATCGATTTGGGAAAGGGGTTGGACTTCTGGAAGACCATTCCGACTCGCCGCCGCAGCTCCACCTCGTCGACCTCGGACGCATAGATGTCCTCGCCTTCGAGGAGCACCTGCCCGCGCAGGCGGGTTCCGGGCACGAGGTCGTTCATCCGGTTGAAGAGCCGCAAGAGCGTCGACTTGCCGCATCCGGAAGGCCCGATGAAGGCCGTCACCTGGCGTTCCGGAATCTCGAGAGTGACGTCGAAGAGTGCCTGCTTCTCGCTGTAGAAGAAGTCGACACCTCGGACCTCGATCTTCGTCCGCGCGGACGGATCCCCCGGCGCTCGATCCTGCACCCGTGCGACGCGCGGCCCAGGGGAGCCTGCGGCGTCCGTCGCAATCGCCGACCTCAATGCCACCCCGTTCGCGGAGGACGTCGGCGTTCAGCGAGGGTGCTCGGAAGAATCTCCGCGAGGATCCGTGCCACCACCTCTGGCCGCAAACCAAGCCGCCGCTGGAGACGCCGGATGTCGCGCAAATCCTCGGGATACTGCACGAGGTGTCCCCGGAGCCGCATCGCTTCTCGCCCCGTTTCTCGTTCTCCCACCACGCTCCCCCTCAGGCGCAGCACGCGGAGCCGCGCCACGTCCTACTGCTGGCTTTCTAGCAGGTCGTCGCGGATCTTCCGTTACCACATCGTGCAGCGTCTCGGACAGCACGGCGGTGCGTCGTCGCCTCGTTCCCGTGCGAGCGCCCGAGACGCTTCAGGCAGCCCCAAGGAGAAGGAGGACGAACTCCAAGCCCACCGGTAACAGCCGTCCGAGGACGCCCACCAGCAAGGTCAGCCCCGCGGCCCCGAGCCAGGGCACTCCGAGAGCAGCCTGCACCGCCACGACCAGAGCCACGACCTGCCACGCCCAGGTCGCCTCGAGCGCGAGCTCAAGGAACCGCGGTGAAGCCTCACCGCCCATCAGGAGTCCGGCCACGGGCAGCGCCAGGACCTCCGGCAGGCGAGCGAGAGCAGCCGCCCGGAGGATCCGCCCGAAGAGCGGCTCCGAACGCCGCAGGAAGATTCGGGCACAGAGCAGGATGATTCCACTCTCAAGCAGCAGCAGCGCCGCCCCGAGCACCAATTCGATCAGGACAGGAATCCCGGCGGACATGCCGCTGACAATGGCTGCGGCCGCGCCTCGCCCGGCCCGGCCGAGCAGGAGACAGGCGAGACAAATGCGCCAAGACGCCGCCTCATCCGCGACGCGGCGGTAAACCTGCGGCCGCAGGAACAGCCCGCCGACAACCGTCCGCAGAAGCCAATCGGGGCCGATCCAGTCGGGGCCCACCGGGCGCGCCGCGGGCGGCGCCGATGGTCCCTCAGTCAAGGGGCACGAGTTCGACGCGGCGATTTTGCTCTCGCCCCTCCGCCGTGGCGTTGTCCGCGACGGGATCGGCCATGCCGAAACCCTCGACCGACAGGCGCTGCGCGCCCACACCGGCGGACTCGAGGTAAGTCGCAACGGCCCGAGCCCGGCGACGCGAGAGCGTGAGATTGAAGCCCTCGCTCCCGACCGAGTCCGTGTACCCCCGCACCTCCACCCGTTCGTCGGGGCTCTCTGCGAGCAACTGAGCGGCTTGTTCAAGGATCGGTTTAGCGCCGGCACGGAGCGTTGCCGAAGCGAAGTCGAACTCCACCCCGTGGAGGACGATCTTTTCCTGCTCGACCGGGACTGCGGCAGGCGCTTCCACCACGACCTCGGGATCGAAGAAGACGTGGCCCACGACCGCACCCACGACCGCGCCGGTAAAGAGCCCGATTGCGACGCCGGCCCCGCGATCCGCGTCCTTGTTCTCGAACGGTGGCGTCACGTTGTTGGCGACGATGCCACCGGCCGTCCCAAGCGCTGCCGCTCCGGCTAACGCGCCAACGACCGAACCCTGCCCCCAGGGCTTGCTCGCCGAGCAGCCGGATCCAAGAATCCCGAGCAAAACGAACACGACGACCTTGCGAGGCATCTCCCGTCCTTCCTGGCGTGGAGGCGCTCTCCGCGCCCGCCCTGAACCCCGTAGACGACCGCCCGCGGCGCCTCAACCCCCGTGCGCAGCCAGAATCCGCGATGCGACCCGCACCGCCCGCTCCACCGACGAGACCTGATCGGCGCCCGCAGTTCCCGTCGCCGCGGCAGCACCCCCCGCCGGGGCGGCACTCGCCCCGCTCGGGGCCACCCCAAGCGACATGATGTAGTCGCGCATCGCCTCGATCTGGCGGTCCTCGTTGCCCTCGAAGACGTCGGGCGGACCGCCGGGATAGAAGGCCGGCATCTTGGTCCCCGGCATCAGAGCCTGGGGATCCTTGATCCAGCCAAGGACCCAATCGGGCTGCAAGCGCTGGTGAGCGTAGGCCAGGTTCGGTGCCCAGTCGGACATCGGACCTTGCGGCGTCTCGGCACCGCGGACGTGGCAGGAGAAGCAACTGAAATACTCCGGCGACATCAGCTTCTCGCCCACCGACACCATCTCGGGAGTCGAATCGAGCTTTGGATCCCAGAAGAAGAAGGGATCCTGCAGATCGGCAAGAGCAGTGAAGTAGTTGACGACGGAGGTCGTCTCCTCGACACTCAGGCCGAACGTCGGCATGCGGATCTCGAGCCAGAAACGCAGCGGCTGGCGCGAGGGATCCTGCAGGAAGCCATAGAACCACTCGGGCTGAACCTTGGATCCCTCCTTGAAGAGGATCGGCGGGGCGCCTTCCGGGTTGTCTTCGTAGAGCTTGCGAACGAAGCCACCCTTGCCGTCAATCTCGTGGCAACCCATGCAGTTGTACTGCTCGACCACCTGACGCCCCCGCTTGACCGTCAGCCAGCGATCGTCAAATCCGGGCTGGCGGTAATTCATGGGGGGCAGGTGGCCGGTCCTGCTCTGGAGCCAGGTGCGAAGGTCCAGGATATCCTGCTCGGCGAGCCTGAAATTGGGCATCAACTGCTCGACGTGTTCGGTCGCGTAGACCCGCGGGTCGAGCAGTTTGTTGTAGGTCCAGTCGTTCCACGTATGCGGAATCTCGGCATTGTTGCCGAAGAAGAGTTCCTCGAGGGGCTTCACCGCGAAGGTCGAGAGCTCGACGCCGATGCGAGACTCATCGTCCATGCCGTTGATGGCATGACAGCCGTAGCAGCCGTACTTGCGCACGAGCGCCTCGCCCTGCTGCGCAAGCGCAGGATCAGCCAGTGTAGTCGCCGTGATCGGGGCCTGCGCCGGCGCGGCGGCTCCCTTGCTCATCAGGTACGCGGTGACGTCCCGCGCCTCGGGCTCGCTGAGCCGCAAGCTCGGCATCCGGGTATGCGGATTCCAGCCGCGCGGCTCGAGAATCCAGTAATAGACGAAGCGTGCGCTGGTCTTCGTCGCGAGGTCCGAGAGATTCGGCGCCCAGTCCTTGCTGGCGCCGAGCGGCGTCGCGACAGCACCCGGCTCGATGGCGTGACAGGCGCGGCAGCCGACCTCGTTGAAGACCGCCTCGCCACGACTCACCTGGGCCGGATCCGTCGCCGAGATCCCCTGCGGCTCCGGTCGGTTGCCGAGCCACGCCTCGCCATCGGCACGGCTCGACGTCCAGAGGTAGGCCGCGACCGCTTTTGCCTGGTCGTCGCTGAAGCCGAAGTTCGGCATCTTGGTGCGCGGCCGGAAGGCCTGCGGATCCTTGATCCATCCGACAAGCCAGTCCGGATCGAGCTTGGCCGATATGCGCCGCAAATTCGGTCCCACCGCCGGGAGGTGCTCGTAGCCCTCGACCAGGTGGCAGCCGTGACAGCCGAGTTGCTCGAAGAGCTGCTCGCCCTGGGCGAGGTGATCCGCGTATTTGAGCCGCGACACATCGCGGTGGCAGTTGAGGCAACGCGACTGCTCCTCTTCGCCCTCGAGCAGGGGTTCCTCCCAGAAATGCACGTTGCCATGGGCCTGTTCGACCGAGTTGACGGCCACGCCCTGACCGTCGTGGCAAGCCGTGCAACCGAACTTCTCGGGCGGATGTTTCGCCAGGAGAAGGCCGCGATCGGGGTGCGTCGTCATCGGCTGAGCCGCCTGCTCGAAACCCGGCTTATCGATGCCCTGGTGGCAACTGGTGCAACGATCGACCCGATCCACGGGCTGATCAAAGGCGTTGATGTCGAAATCGGGCAGAACGATCTGCTGAATCGTGGCAATGGGTTCCAACTCCACCAAGCCCACGACCGACTTCATCTGGTCGATGCGAACCTGGAGGCGGTCCCGCTCGGTCGCGAACTTCGCAACCTCGGCCTCGATCCCCTTCGTCGGCGCCTCAACCTCATCGATCTCGGCCTGAATGCGCGTCAGCACGTCCTGGCTCTGCTTCCACTCGGCCTCGCGGGCGAGCTTCAACTTCTCGAGCTCGTCCCGGCGCGCACGGGCGCCGGCGACATCCCCACCGGTTTCCAGGGCGTGGTCATATTCGTATTTCGACGCCTCGAGCTCGCTCTTGACGAAACGGACCTGGATATCGGCACCGTCCTCGTCGAGATCCGCCGCGGCGTAACGCGAGCGGGCATCCCGCAACCTGGCTTGCGCCTCGGGGGCCGCCAGACTCGCCTGCGCCGCCGCAAGTCGCACCTTCAGCTCAGCAACCTCGGGCTTCGCCGCGAGTGCGGCCTCTTCCTTCTCGAGCTTCGCGAGTTCCTGGCTCTTCTCGAGCGCTGCGAATTCGTGTTGGTAGCCCTTCCAGGGCCGCCGGAAATAGGTGTCATCGACGATGGTCCACACCCCGCCGGCCACGAGCAGGGCGGCGCCGAGCACCCAGAGCCCCGCGTAGCTCCGCTTTTCCTCTTCCTGGTTGAGATCGCGTCGTGCCATGTTCCCCGTGCGCGGCCTCAGGCCGCAGCATTCCCCCCAAGGAGCCGTCCCGCCGCAAATGCCACCGAACCCAGCAGCAGCATCTCGAGCTCGACCCGCAGTCCATCCTCATCCAACACGCCGCGGATCAGACCGAGGCCAACTGTCGCCATTCCGGCGAGCTGCAGTCCGCGTGCGAACAGGTTTCTCACGTCGATTCCGCCCCGAACGCCCCCTAGATGTTGATCCAGGGTGTCTCCATGATGTACTTGATATTGAACAGATGCCGCATGACCATCTTCACGAAGGTGGCAATCATGTTCAGCATCAGGAATGTGGTCAGGCCAAAGCGCGCCCAACCCCAGTGCGTGATGAAGTCGGGCCCCTTGAGCCAGACCACCCACGCGTAGATCGCGACCGCCCCCACGGCGAAGAAGAGGCCGATCGAGACCAGCCCGAAGATCGCCGACCAGAAGTAGTCCCGGATCCCGAGGAGATACGGCAGGTTGACGTTGGTCAAAGCCTCGACCCGATGCGGATCCCAGTGTTCCCAGGGCCAGAACCAGTTCCAGCCGGGGCCACGCAGAAGGGTCCCGATCACGATCAGCGACACCCACAGGATATGGAAGCCGAAGAAGAAGGTCAGGATCTCCCACTTGCGAGCCTCAAAGCAGTAGTAGCCATTCCCCGCCGGATTGATGTCGATATAGGGAATGACCATCAATCCAACAATGATCAGGCTCGGCAGAACGACCCCGGCGTGCCACGGATCAAAGAAGACCAGCATCTCCTGAAGGCCCAGGAAGTACCACGGCGCCTTCGAGGGATTCGGCGTCCGCGACGGATTGGCCGGCTCCTCGAGTGGAGCGTCGACCGTCAATGACCAGATGATCATGCCGATCAGCACGATGACGAGGCAGAGAAACTCCGGCCGCACCAGATGTGGCCAGGTGTGGACCTTGTCGTCCCCCGGACCGATTGCCTTGCGGATCGAAACCTCGACCCGCTCGCCTGCCCCCCCGCCGGGAGCCGCCGTCATCGCCATTCTCGTCTACCCCTCCGAGCCGACTGCGCCTAGAGACCGCGGGGCTTTGCGAGGCCCCAAAGTCCGTACATCAACACTGCGAACAATATCGGTATGACGAAGACTCGCATTGCGACCGAATCCCCTAGAGCGCCGGGCCGGAGAAGCCGTCGCGGCGAATCCGCCAGAAGTGCACCGCAAGGAAGAGGCTGGTGACCAGCGGGATGAAGATGCAGTGCAGGATGTAGAAGCGCAGCAGCGTCGCCGGACCGACTTCGCCACCGCCAAAGAGGAAGGCGCGTGCGTCGTAGATCGGGTTCGCGCCGAGCAACTCCTTGAAGGGGCCCTCGTGTCCGAGCACCGGTGTCGCGCGCCCCATGTTCGAGCCGACCGTGACCGCCCAGATCGCGAGCTGATCCCAGGGCAGCAGGTAGCCCGTGAAACTCAGCAGCAAGGTCAAGACCAGCAGGATCACGCCCACGACCCAGTTGAATTCGCGTGGGGGCTTGTATGATCCGGTGAGAAAGACCCGGAACATGTGCAACCACACCGCGATGACCATCCCGTGGGCCGCCCAGCGATGCATGTTCCGCATCACCATGCCGAAAGGCATGTCGAACTCGAGATACTTCATGTCCGCGTAGGCGTACTGCGTGACCGGGCGGTAGTAGAACATCAGGTAAACGCCGGTCACCACCGTGATGAGGAACATCAGGAAAGTGATGCCCCCCATGCACCAGGTAAAGCGCATCCGGGTCGCATGTCGGCGCACCTTCGAGGGATGAAGATGGAGAAACACGTTGCCGGAAACCATCAGTACCCGGTTTCTGGGCGTGTCCTCGTAGCCATGCCGGAAGATCGACTTCCAGGCCTGGGTTTCGGTGATTTGCTGCTTAATCTCGTCCCACCAGCTCACGGGACTCCCCTTGAATTCCGGCCGTCGCGGATACGCGAGCGGCGAGTCAGACCTTCAGGAAGGAACCGGGGTTGCCCCACTGGCCCTTCTCGAAGAGAAATTTGACACTCTTGTCGATGACGAGCTGACCGTCGTCCGCAACGGTGATCTTGAGCCGCTCCAGCGGCCGCGGTGCAGGGCCCTCGAAGTTGATGCCACTGCGGTAGAAGCCGCTGCCGTGACAGGGGCATTTGAACTTCTGCTCGGTGGTGAGCCAGCGCGGAGTGCAGCCGAGGTGGGTGCACTTGGCCCACAGGGCGTAAAAGCCATCGGGCTCGCGCACGATCCAGACGCGGTAGTCCTTTTTGAACTTCTCGCTGACCTCGCCCACGGCGAAGTCCGTCGGTAGCCCCGCCTTGAAGGAACTCGGCGGCAGGAAGAGCACCCGCGGGAATGCGGAACGGAGTCCGGCGAGCAGGGTCGTCAGCGAGAATATCCCGAAGAGACTCCACGCCAGCCGGCCGGCCACATCGCGCCGGCTCCAGAGCCCCCCGGCCGCGGCCCGCTCTCGCTCGCGCTTGGCGCGCTCGAGAAGCTGCTCAGACCGCCGACGTTCTGCGACCCGCGAGCCCTCGTCCATCAACTCTGCACTACCAGCCACGAGCCCCCCAGCGCTGCGAGCACCAACCGCCGCCCTCGCTCAGATCTCCGCACAACGTTCGGGACCGTAGCGATCCGCGATGAAGAAGGCCAAATGAATTGAACGCCGGGTGTTCCATTAGCGCCCCTGCTCCATGCTGCAACCGCTTGCCGGCGTCTCACTCCCGTCTGTTGGAGTCATTCCCGTCCGGGCACGACGGCGCGCCCCGAACAGCGCCATCACGACGCCAGCAGCGCAGGCGAGTATGCCGCCCGCGAGCAGGAGCAGACCCACCGGTGGGAAAATCCCCGCCAGTACCGCTCCCGCCAGAAGCAGCGGCAGCCCCAGTCCGAACGGATTGAGGGGCGCGACTGCCGCGACGGTCGCGAGTGCGGGCTGTGCTTCGCCTGCGTCCTCGGCCACCGACTCGCGCAAGACATCGATCGCGTAGTCGCGCAGTTCACCACGCCCACCGCGGCGCTCCTCCTTGATTGCCGTAGCCAGTTCGCGCGCGAGCGCAGCGATACGATCGTCCGCCGCGCGATCCTCGACCGAATCGGTTGCCATCCCTGGTGGCCCTCCCTGCAGTGCGCCCGCACCCGTCGCGCCCGCCCTCACCTCGCGGCTAGGCTCCCGTGGCCGCCGAGTCAACGCCGAGACGCATCGGAGGTGGGGGGCCACGCCTCCCCGACACCGAGGCCTGCCTCTCGAGCGATCCAATCGCTTCGCTCAAGCGCGCACTCACCCTCTCGATGATCGCGGGCTCGGCTCCAGGACCGAGGATGCGATCGCGCCCGGACTTCCCCGGACGGACCTCGAGAGCACCGATCTCCAGGAGACGCGCGATGGCGTTGCCGAAGACTGCCGTCGTCGCCCCCTCCACCCGGACGACCTCACCCAGCAGCCGGGCCGCCTCGAAGTGTCGCTTCATCCGAGCGACGAGCTGCGCCTCGGAAATGCTCTCGACATCGAGTCGCGCCACCGTGCGGGCGGCGATCCAGTAGGCCTCGCGAAAATTCTCGAGGACTCCCGCCAGTGACTTCACCAGCGGCGGCACCACAGCCGTGCGTGCGCCCTCGAAGCTCGCGCCATGGGCGAACAGATACTCGGCCATGCGCGCGACTTCGCTTCCGGCGGCCGCCTTCTCCGGCAGCGGAAACTCCCAGCGCAGGAGATCGAGCCACCAGCCGACCTCAGCCTCGAGCGCCTCTGCGGGGACCCGGCGCAGCCAGGCATCGGCAACCACGGCGGGGACGAGGAAGTAGTGGATGCAATTATTCTTGTAGAAGTCGAGGGCCGCGCGCTTCGCGGGCGGCACCCGGAGATCCTCGCGATCGCCCGTCACGAGCGACTCCACCAACCCGGCGGACTCGAGAAACGCGGTCACCTCGCTCAAATCGGCGGCTCCCAGGTTCCGCTCGAGCGCGGGCGTCAGACTCACCGCCTGCCACCGCAGGACCTCGGCCAGAAGTCTCACCTCGGACTTGAAATCAGAGAGCGACAGCCGGCCGCCGCCCGCCGAGAGGAGGACCGTCGCCGAGAGGGAGGTCGCACCGACCACGGCCACGGCGTTCGCCTCACGCAGCAAACGCAGGCCCAGCTTCTGGACGAAGCGCTTCTGCTCGGTCTCGGCACCCGGGGCTCCCGCGACCCACGGCGCCAGCCGCTCGCCAAGTTCGTCACGCAGAGAGATCGGTTCGGCGAAAGTGACGTAGGCCGTACCGTGGCGCTGCTCTAGAACGCTGCGGGCACGCAGGAGTGCCCCGAAGTTCTCCTTGGGCTTCGTCTCACCCGACAGCTCGGCGCCATAGGCGCTTTCCTCGGCAATCCGGCCGTAATGAACCGAAACCGGAACCAGGTGCAGATCCCGCCGCCCGCTGCGCGCGAACTCCGAGACGATGGCGCCGAGCATTCCGAGCTTCGGGGGCAACATCTTGCCCGTCCGCGATCGCCCGCCCTCGATGAAGAACTCGAGGGTATAGCCCTCCCGGATCAACGCCCCGAGATAGCGATCGAAGACCAGCCGATAGAGCTCGTCGCTACCAAAGGATCGATGGATGAAGAACGCGCCCGCTCCGCGCAGCAGCGACCCGATCGGAAAGAACGACAGGTTGATGCCCGCCGCGATGTGCGGCGGTGAGAGGAAGTGCTCGCGGAAGATATACGACAGCACCATGTAGTCGAAGTGACTGCGGTGACAGGGCACGAGCACCACCGGATGCCGGCGAACGGACTCCTCGACCCGGTCGAGCCCCCGCACCTCGAGACCGCTGAAGGCCCGCTTCCAGATCTGATGGAAGACTCTCTCCACGAGCCCGAAGGCGAAGCCGTTCGGGTTGGCGGCGATCTCCCAGAAATGGCGACGCGCCTCACGCGCAACCTTCCGCTCCGGCACGCCCCTCTGCTGTGCGACCTGACGCAGGACAACCTTGAAATCAGGACTCTCGAAGATGCCCTCCGCCAGAACATCGCGCGGCTGCAGGACGGGACCGAGGAGGCGGCGCTGGTCCTGGGCCAGTTCCGTCTGAGCCTGGCGTACGAGTTGCCGCGCCAGGCGTTCGGCGCCCGCGTCCCGGCCACGTGCCACGGCAGAGCCGAGATCGATCGGGCGGCCGAAGGCTGCATGGAGGTCGCGCCGTGCAAACACGTAGCTTGTTAAGCGCCGGAGATCCCCGGGGCTCTTGTGCAGGGCGTAGGCTGCCGTGGCGCTCGCCGTCCGGCGGGGAAATAGACGACCGCGGGCCACCGAGACGGGCACCAGACGCACCGCCCGCCCGTCGCGCCGGACCGCGGTGACGAGTTCCGCGACCAGCCGTGCCGCCGGCCGAGCCGCGTCGATACGATCCCGGCGTGTCACCGCCCGCCCTGTCGGCGCCCGCAGAAAGAGCACGGCCGAGTCGCCCGGCCCAAGCGCGCACAGCGCTTCCTCTTCGCCCCGGACGCTGGGTGCGCCCTTGTGGATCCGGACATGGAGCGCATCCCCAAGAGCGCCGAGCGGTCCGGGAGTGGGCCGCGAGAAACCGGCCACGAAGCTCGGGCGCGGCAGTCCGGTACGGAGAAGGAGATTCGAGAGCACGATCAAGTCGGCAAAGGAGCGGCGATGCAGCAGGTAGATCGTGACGGCTGAGGCGGCGCCCGCTCGCAGCACGGCGAGATCGTCCGCTGCGACGTCGATCGGGGCGCACAACCAGCGCCCGAAACGGTCGGCGATGCCCGGCCCCGACCAGGCCGTGGGCGTATCCTCTCGTGCCGTCACCACGCGCAATCCTCTTCTGCCCCGAGAGCGAAGGCGAGCGTGCCCACCAGACAGCCCAAGTCGGCTTGGTCGACGTCGCTCCATGTCAGGCCGAAGGAGAACCTCCAATCGCGGGACAGCGAACCTTCGGGCGATCCTTCCCGCTTGGCGGATGACATGCCGGCGAGTTTAACCTGATGCCCGATGGACGCACGACTGCCCGCGTCGACTCGACAAGCGCATGTGCTCCGGGTCGAACCCGCCGAGGAGGGCCTGCGGGTTGATCGCTTTCTGAGCCGCCGTCTCGGTCTCGGCCGACGCGCCGCGATGCGACTGGCCGCCGAGGTCCGACTCGATGGGCGCTGGACAGACAAGGGTGCCGTGGTGCGAGCTGGCCAGGAACTCCAGATCCCGGTCCCCGCCGAGGCGAGCCACACGGCGCTCGCGGATGCCGACCTCGTCCTCGCCACGCAAGTCGTCCTCGTCGTCGCCAAGCCAGCCGGCCTCCCCACCTTGCCCTCGCCGCTCGACCGCGCCGAGGATTGCCTCGCCCGGCGTCTCGCCTTGCGCTTCCCGGAGCTGGAAGCTCTGGGCAAGCCGGGAGAGTCCGGCCTGGTCCAACGCCTCGATCGCTGGACCAGTGGACTCTTGCTGGTCGCGCGAACCGAGGACGCCACGACCGCCCTGAGGCGATCCCTGCGCGCCGGCGACGTCGTGAAGACCTATCTTGCCGTCGTCCAGGGCCGCCTCTCCGCCGCGACCACGGTCGAAACCACAGCCGGCACGCTGCCGTGCCTCGAATCGGCGCCGGGACCGGTCAGCCGTCGCCACGCGTCGGCGTGGGCCCCCCGCGGGGCCACCAGCCGGGTCGAGCCCCTCCACCTCGGCGTCGGTCACACACTGATTCAGGTGGTTGCCACGACCGGCGTCCGCCACCAGATACGGGTCCACCTCGCGAGTCTCGGGCACCCGATCCTCGGCGACACGCGCTACGGCGGGGCGGCCCTGCCTGCCGCGCGGCCGGGATTCCTGCTCCACGCCCATCGGCTGAACTGGCCCGATCCCGCCACCGGCGAGCGCGTCGACGTCGCCCAGACCGTACCCGGTTGGTGGCAGGCCGTCGTCCCCGAGCTGCACCAGCGCGGCTGAGTCAGCCGGCGGTTGCGGTCAGCCGCTGGCGCCCGCTCCGGGTCCCGCGCAACCCAGACAGCGGTTGTTCAGGTTCTGCACGTCCTCGACCAGACCTTCGTCGAGATTGTGGCAGACCTTTCCGCAGGCGGCACAGATGAAGTAGATCCCTTCCTGGGTCTTGTCGATCCGCTCGCGGTTGAGGATGCGCCCCACGAGCTTGGTGATCCGAATGCCCAGCAGCTCTTCATATTGACGCTTGATGCGAAGCCGGCCGGCGCCGTCGCGCGGCAGTTCTTCCGCCGCCGACTCGCCCCGGCCGTGGCCTTCGTCCAGCAGCTTGAAGCCCGAGCGCTTCCCCTTGGTCGCCGACTTGCCCGATTCCGCGGATACTTCTCCGGTTTTCTTCCTGGTCACACGAGCCACGAGTCCTCCCCCGACGCAAGCTTGCAGAATGATCCGGCAGCGGATCCGAGGATGCAAGGTGGCTCCTCTGGAGACCGTCTGATAGCGCCCTGCCGTGAAGGTCCGGATCACTCCACAGGGTCGTGAGATCGAAGTCACAGGCGTCCGTACCGTACACGGACTCCTCGCCCACCTTGGGGTGCTCGAAGGCACCGTGCTCGTGATCCGCGGTGAAGCTCTGCTCACGACGGACTCGCAGCTCGCCGACGACCAGACCATCGAGATCCGCTCCGTGGTCAGCGGGGGCTGAGAAGCGGATCGCCCATGAAGTGCACACGCTGTCGAGATTCGGCCGAGCTCAAGCTCCGGGCCCACAATGCCGCCTTCTGTCGGACCTGCTTCTTCGAATTCTTCGAGCGCCGGGTCCTGCGCGCCATCGAGCGGGGGCGGATGATCGAAGCCGGAGAACGCGTGCTTGTCGCCGTCTCGGGCGGCAAGGACAGCCTGGCCCTGTGGGACGTTCTCGCCCGCCACGGCTACGCCACCGTCGGGTTCCACCTCGCACTCGGCATCGGCGAGTACTCGGCGCGTTCGCGCGAGGCCTGCCAGCGCTTTGCCAGCGAGCGGGGGCTCCAACTCGAGGTCACCGATCTGCGCGCGCAAGACATTGCCGTGCCCGATCTCGCGTGGGCCGCGCGTCGCCCCGCCTGTGCCGCCTGCGGCACGGCCAAGCGGCATTTCTTCGATCAGGCCGCCCTCGACCACGGCTGTGCGGTGCTGGCGACCGGTCACAACCTCGATGACGAGGCCGCGCGACTGCTCGGCAACCTGATGCACTGGCAGACCGATCATCTCGCGCGCCAGCGCCCGGTCTTGCCGCCGCCCCACCCCCGCTTCGTGAGGAAGGTCAAGCCCCTTTTTCTGACCAGTGAACTCGAGACGGCCTCCTGGGCCTTCATGCGCGGTTACGACTACGTCGTCGAGGAATGCCCGAACGCCGTCGGCGCGACCCAGCTCACCTACAAAGCCGCGCTCGACAAGATCGAAGCGGCGTCGCCGGGCAGCAAGCTCTTCTTCGTCCGCGATTTCGTGGAACGTGGCGCGGCATTTTTCGAGAAGTCGGCAGCGGATCGCAGTGCCGGTGTCTGTACGAGCTGCGGCCAGCCCTCCTTCGGCGAGATCTGCGGCTTCTGTTCGCTGCGGGCGCAGCTCGAGCGCCGGCGCGCCGCGCGCGGAGAAACGAGGCGGGCAGATGGCTGAATCCGAAGGCGCCGGTGAGATCCGGGCCCGACTCGCTTCCGGCGAGACGGTGCTCTTCCTCGATGCACGTGGGCGCGAGTGGCTGCGTGAATTGCGGCCAGGCCGACGCTTCTCTCTCGCCAACGGCGCTTTCGACGTCGATGACGTGATCGGGAAGCCCGAGGGATCGATCATCCGCACCCACTCAGGCGGCGAACTCCTCGTCCTCCGCCCGTCCTACGGCCGCCTGATCCCGAACTTGCCGCGCCGTGCCCAGGGGATCTATCCCAAGGACGCCGGCGCCATGCTGGTCTACGCCGACATCCGTCCCGGCCTTCGGGTCGTCGAGGCGGGCGTCGGGCCGGGGGCCCTCACGCTGGCTCTGCTGCGCATGCTCGGGGCCACGGGCTCGCTGATCTCGATCGATCGACGCGAGGACCACGTGGCGATGGCCCGCGAGACCGTGCGGCAGTTCCACGGCGATGCCCCCGGCTGGCAAACGATCGTGGCCGAAGCGGCCGATGCCCTGCCTGGGCTTGACGCCGACCGGGTGCTCCTCGATGTGCCCGACCCGGGCGCGGTCATTCCGGCGGCCGCTCGGGCGCTGCGCCCCGGCGGAATTCTCACTTGCTGGGTGCCGACAACGCTCCAGCTCTACGCGATTCAGGCCGCATTCGCAGAGAGTGGCTGTTTCGGTGCCGCGCAGACCTTCGAACTGATGCAGCGCTTCTGGCACGTCACCGCTCGCTCGGTACGGCCCGACCACCGGATGGTCGCCCATACCGGCTTCCTCACGCTCGCCTGGCGACTGGCCGCGGAGAGAAAGGGCGCGTGGCCTCCCCCCGACCGGCGCGAACTGGCGCGTCGGGCCGATGCCCCGGAAGCGGACGCGCCGCCAAGCCCCTCGGGCGACGTGCCCCGAGACGCGCCCTGAACAGCGACGGTTCGCACCGTCGCGCACAACCCGATACTCTCGGCGCCGGGACATCGGGAGAGGCCTGAGAGATTCCACTATGCACGAGTTCGAGGAGCCCCTGCGCGACGACGCCGAGACCGCCGCACCGGAAACTGGTCTGGCCTCGCCCGCACTCGACGACGAGCCGGGGCAGGTCGAACTTCCGGGCGTCCTGCCCCTGCTGCCGCTGCGCGGTGTGGTGCTCTTCCCGTCCGCGATCCTGCCGCTGCCGATCTCGCGCAAGCCCTCGCTCCGCCTGGTCGAGCACTGTCTCGCGGGCAACCGGCTCTTGGCACTGGTGGCCCAGAAGAATCCGGACGACGAGCAACCGGAACCCGACGGCCTCTTCCGCCGCGGCTGCGCCGCCAGGCTCCTCAAGATGCTGAAGTACCCCGACCAGAGCGTTCGGATTCTCGTCCAGGGCCTGCGCCGGATCGAGATTCAGGAGATCGCCACCGTCGATCCGTTCTTCACCGGCCACGTCCGCCCCTTGCTCGACCAGTACGAAGCGTCGCGGGATCTCGAAGCCCTGCAGGCTCACCTCGTCAATCAATTCGCGCGGTTCGTGTCGATGATCCCCTATCTCCCCGACGAGCTTCAACTCGTCGTCATGAACATCAAGGATCCCGGCAAGATCACCGATCTGATCGCGTCGAACCTGAACGTCTCGCTCGAGGAGAAGCAGGACCTCCTGAACACACTCGATGTCGGCGCCCGCATGCGCCGCTTGTCGACCATCCTGAACCGCGAGGTCGAGCTGCTCGAGCTGGGCTCGAAGATCCAGAGCCAGGTCCAGAGCGAACTCTCCAAGAATCAGAAGGAGTTCTATCTCCGTCAGCAACTGCGCGCGATCCAGAAGGAACTCGGCGAGGGAGAGAGCCGCGGCGCGGAGATCGACGAGCTGCGTGCTCGACTCGACGACGCCCACCTGCCCGAGGTCGCGCGCAAGGCCGCCGACAACGAACTGGGCCGTCTCGCGATCATCCCACCCGAATCGGCCGAGCACTCGGTCGTCCGTACCTACCTGGAATGGCTGGCGAACCTGCCGTGGGCGGTCTCGACCGAGGACGATCTCGATCTCCACCATGCCGCCACCATTTTGGACGAGGACCACTACGGCCTCGATCAGGTCAAGGAGCGTAT
>SXLG01000021.1 GCA_005777805.1 Pseudomonadota bacterium | reverse complement strand
GGGTGGAAGTCGGGGCTGCCGAGGGGGCCAAATTCGAAGGGGTTGGCGTTGGTGAGCACCTCGTCATCGGGGTTGCCGAGATCCCAGGCGAGACTGTCGAGGTCGCCGAAGACATGGCATGACGAGCACGAGGCCTCGCCGTTGCTCGAAGTCGCCAGCGCGTCGTAGAGGAAGGGGCGCCCTTCGACGATCGCGCTCGGTTCGGGGTTGTGGAGCAATGTGTGGGCGGTCTCGCTCCTTGAATCGATGTCAACCGTCGAGATGCCGTTGTCGAAGCGCGTGAGCACGTAGAGACGGCCGCTCGCCTCGTCGAGAACCAGCCCGCTCGGGCCACCACCGCTGAGCGCGATCTGGTTTGCCACCGACGGCGTGAAGGTGCCGGCCTCGAGCTCGGAGGTGTCAAAGACGCCGATCCTGGAAGAGCCGAACGCCGCGATCCAGGCCGTCGCGCCGTCGGCCGAGATGACGATCCCGACCGGCGTGGCCAGGCTCTTCTCCGCGACCCCGGCCGGACTCGGGACGACGCCGTAGTCGATGTGCGAGTTCAGCGGGCGTGGCGTCACCGCACCCAGTGCTGGGTCGATGATCGTGACCCGGGAGCGGTGGAGGTTGCCCCGCACTGTGGTCGAGTGCGTGCCCGGCCCCTCGAAGCGGACGGCGTTGCCGGCTTCGGTGTTGGTGACGTAGACCTTGTCGTTCACTGGATTGACGGCGAGATTGAAGAGTACGGTACCGACGCCGGCGAACTGATCGCGCTCGACGGGCGGGCTCGCTGCGGCGTCGATCTCGAAGACATCGAGGTCGGGCAACGAGAAACGGATGGCGTTGTTCCAGTTGCGGCCCAGCGGATCCTCCCAGCGACTCGTGAGCGGGTTCCAGTGCACGATCAGGCCGGTCTCCGGGCCGGTCACGTTGTTTGCGTCTGTGTTCGGGCCGGGCAGGCCGCCGGGCACGGAGTTGCCGTTGATCGTACAGCCCAGAGCGGTCGCACCACCGTCGCAGACCAAGCCTTCGTTGACGGTGGTGGTGCGGTTGCCGGAGTGGAACACCGCGGCGTAGACGCGGGATCCATCACGTGACACGGCAAGGCCACGCGGCGTATCGCCGAAGAGGGTGATGATGGTCTCGGGATCGCCCTCGAGCGAGGTGCCGAGGTTGGTCGCATCGAACACCCACACGTCGGCGCGGCCGACGCCTTCGCTCGTGTATTCGGGGTCGAGCGGGTGGTTCTGGCCGCGGTGGGCCGTGGTGATGAAGGCGAGTTGACCATTCGCGCCGGCGAAAACGATGTCGCGTGGCTCGTCGCCGACCAGCAGCGTGCGCCGGACCCGCGCCGCGGCGCAGCTCGTGATGTCGACGATGCTCACGCTGTCGGAGAGATGATTGACCACCCAGAGTTCGGTCTCGGAGGCTGCTGCGAGGGCCACGGGCTCGAGACCGACGGGAACCGAGCATTGGTGGGTGAGGCCCGCCGCTTCGACGCCAAAGATTTCGACCCGTCCATCGGGGGTATTGGTCGCGAAGAGCCGGCTGCCGTCGGGCGAGAGCGCCAGCGGCCGCACCTGACCGGCCTCGAAGTTGACGAAGCTCTGCGCCCGGGCCGAGGGCGCCACGGCGAGCACGAGCAGGGCGGGCAGGAGAGTTCGTGCGCGTCGGGCCGCAGCCGAGGCTGGCCGTGGGGAGCGGCGGCTTCGGGAAAGGCGTGGCATGGGGCAACCTCCGTGGGCGTGGGGGGCAGGGGCCGTCTTGAAATCAAGGGCGACGCTATTGGCGCGGCGTGGTGAGCGCAACGGAGAGTTGTATCGAGGTTTGGATCTGGCGGACACGGTCGGGTCTGATGAGGACCCCGCCTGCGCCGAGGACGGCTACATCGGCCTCTGGTGAGCAACGCGCGAGCGGCGGATTGCCCGCCCGCAGCGGACCGGTTACCAGCCCCGAGGGCAGAGGGCGCGGGCCATCGCGGCTTTCCCTCTTCTGGGAAGAGGTCGCCGTGGCGGCCTCCAGGACTGGACGAGGACTTCATGTCGCTTCCAATTGATCTCTCGGCATTCACCGCATTGCCGCTCGACCCAAGACGCGGTCGGCTCAGTACTTCCGAGCGCGACATTCTCGCCGCCAACATCGCCCTGTGCCGCGACTTCATCGTCTTCTTCACCGCGACCGCCGCGGCGCGCGGTCTCGGCGGGCACACGGGCGGGCCCTACGACATCGTGCCCGAGGTGCTGATCGCCGACGCTTTCATGCGCTCGGGCTTTCCGATCGTGCCGCTCTACCTCGACGAGGCCGGCCACCGGGTGGCGATCCAGTACCTGATGGCGGTGCTCAATGGCGATCTGCCGGCCGAGGCGCTGGTGCACTACCGCGAAGCCAACGCCGGCCTGCCGGGGCATCCAGAGCTGGGATTGACGCCCGGTGTGCGCTTCTCCTCGGGACGCCTTGGCCACCTCTGGCCCTTCGCCAACGGCATCGCCCTGGCCCATCCCGACAAGACCGTGATCGTCTTCGGCTCCGATGGCTCGCAGCAGGAGGGCAACGACGCCGAGGCCGCGCGCTTCGCGGTCGCCAAGCGGCTCGACATCAAGATCGTGGTCGATGACAACGACGTCACCATCGCTGGCCATCCGAGCCACTACCTGCACGGCTACTCCGTGGCGCGCACGCTCGAGGGCCACGGCCTCACCCTCGATGAGGGCGATGGCGAGGACCTCGACCAGCTCTACGAGCGCATGGCGCGTGCGGTGACCACGCCGGGCCCGATCGCCCTCGTCAATCGCCGTCTCATGGCCCCTCACATCAAGGGCCTCGAGGGCACACCGCACGCGCACGACGTAATCCCGGTCGACAAGGCGGTGGCATACCTCGAGGCGAAGGGGCGTCCGGAGGCGGCCGCCTACCTCCAGGCGATCGAGAAGCCCAAACACAGCGAGAGTTACCGCGGCAGCAGCAGCACGCTCGGCAAGAATCGCGAAGTCTTTGGCGAGGCGGTCGTCGAGGTCCTCCGTCGCATGACGCCCGAGGACCGGATCGCGAGTGTGCGCGTGATCGACAGCGATCTCGAGGGCTCCTGCGGGCTGCACTTCATCCGCAAGGCCTGCCCCGAGGTTTTCGTTTCGTCGGGCATCATGGAGCGGGGTAATTTCTCGGCCGCAGCCGGCTTCGGGATGGAGCGTGGCCGTCAGGGAATCTTTGGCACCTTCTCGGCCTTCCTCGAGATGTGCATCTCCGAGATCACCATGGCGCGGCTCAACGGCGCCAACGTGCTCTCGCATTTTTCGCACGCCGGGGTCGACGACATGGCCGACAATACCTGTCATTTTGGCCTCAATAATATGTTCGCGGCGAACGGGCTCGAGTCCGAGGATCACACGACCCGGCTCTACTTTCCGGCCGACCAGCACCAGATGCGTGCGGTGATCGAGCGCGTGTTCGGGGATCCGGGCCTGCGCTTCGTGTTCTCCAACCGCTCGGCCCTGCCCGATCTGCTGCGCGCCGACGGCAGCCTGCTGCACGGGCCGGGCTATGTCTTCGAGCCGGGTCGCGACGAGGTCGTGCGCGAGGGCACAGCCGGTTGGGTGGTGAGCTATGGCGAGACCCTCTACCGGGCCCTCGATGCCGTCGAGCGCATGCGCGAGAAGGGGATTGACGTCGGGTTGCTCAACAAGCCGACGCTCAACATGGTCGACGAGGACGCCTTGCGCCGCATCGGGTCGTCGCGCTTTGTGCTCGTGGCCGAGGGGCTGAACCGGCTGACCGGGCTGGGCTCACGCATGGGGAGCTGGCTGCTCGAGCGCGGCCATGCTCCGAAATACGCCTTTGTCGGGACGCATCGCGAGGGTTGCGGTGGACTGTGGGAGCAGATGCCCCATCAGGGTCTCGACGCTGCGGGCATCGCGGCCCGCATCGAGGCGCTGGCGCGCTGAGCCGGGAGGCGTTGGCGCTGAGCCGGGCCGTGGCCCTCAGGGAGCGCCGCGCGAGGTGATCTCGATCATTCGCTCGAGGGCGGCCCGTGCCTCGCGGGCGATGCGCTCGCGTTCAGGGGCGGGCAGGCGCTCGCGGAATGCTGTGGTCTCGTCGACGAGATCGCCCGGCAGCACGCGGTTCGGGTCCGGAGCCTTGCCGCGGCGCAGCAGGTCGAGCATGGCCACCAGATGCGGCGGGTCGTTGCGCGACATCGTGGCGCAGCCGCAGCCCATGCTCGAGAACTCCGGTGTCGGGATGTCGGCAACATTGACGATTTCCACGCCGCGCAGTGCGGCCTGATCACGGGCGTTGCGAACGAAGTGGCCCTCGGTCGCGATGGCGAGCCGGCTGCCGGACGGCGCCGACATCGCTTCGGCCCAGAGATATTTCGTCGAACCCGCGCCGTCGGCCTCATCAACCACGATCTTGGGACATTCGGGATGGACCAGGACGCGGTAGCCACGCTCGCGCCAGTAGCGCACGTGCGCCGGCTGGAAGAGGGTGTGTACGCCGCAGAAGCCGCCCCAGAGCACCATGCGGGAGCGATCGAGTCGCGCGGTTTCCGCGGGCCCGAGGCCAGCGATGGTCTGTCGGCCGCCCGCGAGCCCGCCCGGCCAGACGTAGAGGTCCTCGCCCTCGAGCCCGAGCCAGCCCGCGACCACTTCGCCCAGGTGGCGGTCGGGCACGAAGAAGATGCGCCGGTTCTGGCGCAGTGCCCAGCCGACGACGGCTCGCGCGTTCGAACTCGTGCACACCGCCCCACCCGTGCGTCCGGCCAGCGCCTTCACCCGGCCCGAGGTATTCATGTAGGCGACGACGAGCAGATCGTCGCCGTAGCGGCCCTGCAACTCCTCGAAGGCCGGTTCGAGCATGTGCTCCTTGGCCATCATCTCCATGGTGCAGCCCGACTTCGGATTCGTGATCCACACTTCCTGATCGGCGCGCGCCAGGATCGCGATGGACTCGGCCATGAAATGCACCGCGGATTCGACGATGACGCTCGCGTCGGGGTTCTCGCGGGCCTTGAGTGCCAGCTCGTAGGAGTCGGCGATGCGGCCCCCGTAGCGCTCGACCAGCTTCACGATCGCGCCACCCATGTAGTAGTGCGCGAGCAGCATCAGGCCGGGTCCGAAATGATCCAGCGCCGGCCGGACGTAGCCGTCCATCCAGGGCAGCACGGTTGCCGCGCGGCGGTCGGGCAGGGCGAGGTATTCCTCGGCGTAGGGCTGGAACTCGGGCTGGTACCAGTCGAGCGGCAGGTCCTGCTGGCAGATCGGCATATCGGGCGTGAGCCGCATGCCGCTCGCTGTGTCCGGGTGAGCCATGTCGGAGTGATCCAGTGGCCCTCTTAGCGCCGCCGTCGCGCTCCGGCACGGCGGCGCAACCAGGTCGGGGCGCCGGCCGGACCCGAGGCCTTCTCGACACGACGCCGCGTGTCGTGGCCCCGCTCTGTTCGACTGGATCACAGCGCCGGGATGGTTCATGAGCGGGGAATGGGGGGCCGAATCACATGACGCATCGCGCGGTTCATTCTATCCTTGTCGGTATGGTGGCTCTGCTTGTCGCACTCGTGCCGGTCACGAGCCGAGGCGAGCCGATCGAGGACTCGGGGCGTTTGCTCGACGAGCTCGAGCACCAGGCCCCGGGGGGTGGCGAAGAAGACGAGATTGACTCGGCGGAAGCCCAGGCCGAGGCCGCGGCGAAGACGGGCGAGACCACTGGCGTCTCCCGGCATGCCGCTCGGGCCGTCGACAACATCGTCGTCACCGCGCGTCGACGTGCGGAGTTCCTCCAGGACACTCCGGTGGCGGTGACCGCTCTCGACGAGGAGACGCTGCGCGAGGCGAATGTCACCAGCCTCGACGAGATCGGCACGCTGGTCCCCAACCTGACCTTTCTGCGCGGTCGCAGCGGCCAGGACGCGACCGTGTTCATCCGTGGCGTCGGGCAGGAACAGTCGCAGGTGCTCACCTTCGATCCCGGCGTCGGGATCTACGTCGACGGCGTCTATCTGGCGCGCTCGCAGGGCGCGATCCTCGACCTCGTGGACGTGGAGCAGGTCGAGGTCCTGCGTGGCCCGCAGGGGACCCTCTTCGGCAAGAATACCGTCGGCGGCGCGATCAACATCACGACGGTCAAGCCAAGCGACGAACTCGAGGCCTTCACCATGGTCCGCGCCGGCAGTCGCGCCACCGTCCAGACCCGCAGCAGCCTCAACGTTCCGGTGACCGCCGGCTGGCTCGAGGACAAGCTCTTCACCCGGTTTGCCTTCGGCTCGTCAAACTCCCGCGGCTATACCTACAACGAACTGCGCGACGAATGGTGGTCGGACGAGAACTCGCTCGGCCTTCTGGGATCGCTGCGCTTTCTGCCAGTGGAGCAGCTCACTTTCGACGTGAGTGGAGCGTGGGGTCGCAATCATACGAACGGCCTGGGCGGTCGCTGTGTGTGGATCCAGCAGACGCCGGTGCTCGGGACGTTCTGGCCGCCATCGGCGCAGTTCCAGGCCGACTGCGAGCGCTCGCGGCCCTTCCGCTTCAAATCGAATGTTGACGGCATCAACGACGTCGAGAGCTACGGCGTCTGGGGGACAGGCACCTGGGATGTCGGCGATCTCGGCCCGCTCGAGGCCGTGGCTGTGAAGTCCCTCTCCTCGTGGCGCCAGCAGATTCCGCGCCTGCGCGAGGACTACGACATGACGGCCCAGGCCGTTGGCCAGTCGGCCGCGGTCGGAGGGAGCGGCAACTTCGTCGGGGCGGCCGGCGACCAGCGCCAGATCAGCCAGGAATTGCAGCTCCTCGGGGAGGCCCTCGAGGGCGATCTCTCCTATGTCGGCGGCGTCTACGGTTTCTGGGAGGACGGCTTCCAGTTCCAGTCCGTCCGGGCCTTCCCCGGACCGCTCACTCCCGGGCCGAGTCTGCTCGGTGACCTGGTCACCGCCACCACGAATCAGATCACGACCGTCTCGAACTGGAGCTGGGCGCTGTTCACCCAGGCGACGTACGACTTCACCGACTGGCTGAGTCTGACCGGCGGCGTGCGTTACACGCGCGAGGAGAAGGGGCTCGTGCTCAACTCGTCCCGGCCGGAGCTGCCCCCGAACACCCCGGTGCCGTGCACGGGCCAGCCGGGATGCGTCCCGTTCATGCAGGTCGTGGATGTCTCGGAGTCCGAGATCTTCGGCGCGACCACGCCGATGGCGACGCTCGCCACCACTGTGCCCGGAGATCTGCTCGAGTCCACGCCCTTGAGCCATCTCATGGGCTACTTCTCCTTTGGTCGCGGCTTCAAGAGCGGCGGCTTCAATGGCATGGTTCGCGAAGCGGGCACCAACGAGTTGCCGGCCTTCCAGCCGGAGTTCCTCGACTCCTACGAAATCGGCACGAAGACGATGAGCTTCGAGGACCGCCTGACCTTCAACATCGCGGCTTTCCTGGGCAAGTACACCGACCAACAGGTGCAGAGCGTCGTGATGGGCCCGCCGTTGCAGCCCGGCGGTCCGCCGCAGGTGAGTCTGGCGGTGAACAACGCCGCCAGGTCGACGATCAAGGGGCTCGAGGTCGAGGCGATCGCTCTGCCCTTCGACGGCCTCGTTCTCCAGGCCGATGTGGCCTTGCTCGACGCCCGCTTCGATTCGTTCCTGGCGCCGAGTTCGCTCAACACCGAGAGCGTGAACCGGGCCGGCCAGCGCTTCCCCTACGTGCCCGACATCCAGACGCATGTCGCCGTCCAGTACTCTTTCCCGCTGAAGTTCGCGGGCCCGCCCTCCCTCGACGGATGGCTGACGCCGCGGCTCGAGTGGTACTACCAGGGCTCGGTCCTCTACGCCGGCCCCGAACTTCCCCAGGCGACGCAGGCGGCGTACAACCTGCTCAACACACGCATCAGCTATGATTTTATGGACGATCGGGCGCAGGTCGCCTTCTGGGGCCTGAACCTGCTCGATACCGAGTACTTCCAGCAGGTCACGGGCAGTGCCCAGTCCTTTGGCGAGATCGTGCAGTTCTTCCAGGCGCCACGCACGCTGGGGGTTGAGCTGAGCTACCGCTACTGAGGTGCTGTGGACGTGAGTTGGCGTCGCCAGCTCACGCTCGGAGAGCGGTCGCTAGAACAGGCGCAGCTGGCGCGAGTCGGCGCTCGGGCGCCGGAAGTGGCTCGCGTCGAGGGCCGGCAGCGGGCGATCGAGTCCGGCGCGACGGGAGCAGCTCCGGAACAGGGCCGCGATCTGCTCGGCGTAGATTCCGTTGCCGCGCATGCGGCGGCCGAAGGTCGCATCACTGAGCGCGCCGTCGCGGGTGGCGCGGATGCGGCTCAGAATGCGCTGGCGACGCTCGGGCAGCATCCGCTCGAGCCAGTCCTCGAAGAGCTGATCGACTGGCGGTGGCAGGCGCAGCAGGGCAAAGGACGCCGAGCCCGCACCCGCGCCGCGCGCCGCCCGCAGCAGGGCCGGGATCTCCTCGTCGGTGAGGCCGGGCACGACCGGCGCGATCATGACGCCGACGGGGATTCCGGCCGCGCGCAGGCGGGAGATTGCGTCGAGGCGGCGGCCGGGGGTGGCGGCGCGCGGTTCCATCTTGCGCGCCAGCACCGGATCGAGCGTCGTTAGTGAAATTCGTACAGCCACTGCGTCGTTATGCGCCAGTTCTGTGAGGACGTCGATGTCGCGCGTGATCAGCGCCGATTTGGTGATCACGCTGGTCGGGTTGCGCGCCTCGGCGAGAACTTCGAGGCAAGCGCGGGTCAGTCGCAGCGAATCCTCCAGCGGCTGATAGCAGTCGGTGTTGCCCGAGAGCGCGATCGTTTCGGGCTGCCACGATGGCCGTGCCAGTGCTGCACGCAGCAGGGCCGGTGCGTTATGTTTGACCTGGATGCGCGTTTCGAAGTCGAGCCCGGCGTCGAAACCGAGCATCTCGTGGCTCGGCCGCGCGTAGCAGTAAATGCAGCCGTGGTCGCAGCCGCGGTAGGGAGTGACCGAGAAGCGGAAGGGGATGTCGGGGCTCGTGTTCTCGGCGAGGATGCTGCGGCTCGCGTCGACGACCTCGGCCGTGCGGACGCGGCGTGGGCTCCCGGCGGGGAGGGGAGCGACTTGGCCGCTGTCTCCGCCGTCGCTCCAGAGCCCGCTCGCGAAATGCTCGTCGGTCTCGGTGTACTGCTTCTCGAACCGATTGCGTGGGCGCACGAAGGTGCCGCGGCCAGGGCTGAGCGACGAGGACATTCGTCTTTTATTCGCCCCAATGCCGAGCCGAGTCAAGAGGGAAGCTCGGCGGTGCGACGGGGCGATTCCCTCCGGCCTCACCGGGGTGGGCTGCGCTCAGATCCAGCCCCGCAGGCGGTAGTAGGTGAGGCCGAGCCACTCGTGCAGGGCCTGGGAGAGCAGGCTGGCACGCCCGGACTCCTCGTCCGCCGGGGTTTCGATCGGCGCCGGATGGACCCGCAGGCCGTGCCGCTCGAAGCAGCGGCGGGCGCGGCGCATGTGCAGGGGGGTGGTGACCAGCAAGATCTCCCGGACATCGCTCGCGCCCAGCAAGGCGGCCACGAACGCGGCGTTCTCCGCCGTGCGACTGGAGCGGTCCTCGACCTGCAGAACCTCCGGGGGAGCGCCGAGTTCGCGCGCCAGCGCGGCCAGCGCCGGAGCGACCGGGGGGCGGCCGGGCCGGCGGGGTCCGCCGCTCAGGACCAGGGTTCCGGCGAGGCCAGCTCGTAACAGGGCCACGCCGTGGCGGACGCGCTCCCGGCTGGTCGCGCTGAGCCGTCCGGTCGAGCGGATGCCAGCGCCGAGGACGACGATCACGGGGGCCGGGACCAAGTCAGCGGGCTCGACCAGCGGTGCGCCGAGCCATCTCCCCAGCGGGTCGAGGCCCGCTCGCAGGGCCCGGCGGCCGATCCCCTCGACGACGCGCTCCACCCGCCGGCGCAGGCGGATCTCGCGTGGGTCGTATTGCCGGCCCGGCCGGGGGGGCCCGGGCGGCCGAAGATCTGGCGGTGGACGTGACACGGCGGACGGGCCCCTGGTTCGGGTCGCCCCCCTTAACCAATTTCCCGGCCGGCCCGACAAGGGGAACAAGGGTTGCCTTTGCCGGCGCAGGGCGGGAACATCGCTCCTCTGCCGATTCCGCCCTCGTTCTCCCCTTCCCGTTCTGGAGTTCCCCTCGACATGGAGTTGCCTCGCTTCGACAAACCGCCGGCGATCGTGCTCGGCCTCGGTCAGAATGGACTCGCGAGCTGCCGCGCGCTCGGGCGGGTCGGCGTGCCGGTGATCGGCATCGACGACGACCTCGAACAGCCCGGTGCCCGGACGAAGTACTGCCACAAGGTTCACTGCCCCGGCTTTACCGCGGGCGGCGACCGCTTGATCGAAAAGCTCGCCGAGATCGGCCGTGAGCTCGAACGCCAGGGGCACCGCGGGGTGTTGCTGCCGAGCGGCGACCTCAACGTGCAGCTCATTTCGCAGAGGCGCGAGGAGCTCGATCCCTGGTTCCTCTACCGCTTGCCGTCGAAGGAAGTCCTCGAGCTCTTCCTCGACAAGAAATCGTTCTACAAGATTGCGATCGAGCGGCAGTACCCGCTGCCGCGCACGTATTTCACCGACGGGGTCCATGACATCGACGCCATCGCGGCCGAGATCGAATACCCCTGCCTGATCAAGCCCTATCAGCCGACGGCGGCCTGGCGCGAGACTTTCGACACCCGACTCTTCCTTGCCGACTCGGCCGAAACCCTGAAACGTCTCTACGACATCATCTTTCCGGTGCACCAGGATCTCATCATCCAGGAGTACATGCCCGGCGATGACGCTCAGGTCTTCTGGGGCGTGACCTATCTCGGCGGCGACCAGACACCCCTTGCCGTCTGGTCGGGCCGCAAGCTGCGCATGTATCCGCGCGGCTTCGGCACGGCGACGCTGGCCGAGAGCCGGCATGACCCATGGGCCGGTGCCGAGACCGTGCGCATTCTGCAGGATGTCGGGCACGTCGGCTACGGCGTTGTCGAGTACAAACGTGATCGACGCGACGGCAAGCCCAAGATCACCGAGGCCACGGGCGGTCGCACCTGGTTTCCGCACGGGCTGGTCACGCGCTCGGGCATCAATCTGCCCTTCATCTGGTACCGCGAGGTTCTGGGCGAGAAGGTCGAGCCGCAGACCACCTTCGAGGAAGGCATCAAGTGGATTCACGAGGAGCGCGACCTCAAGACGGTCAGCCTCTACTTCCTGCCCGAGGGGCGCCTCTCGTACCTCCAGTGGCTGCAATCGTATCGCGGCCGGCGCACCTACGCGTACTCGGCCTGGGATGACCCGGGCCCGATCCTCGCCTCGGCGAGTCGCATCCTCGAGGCTGGATGGAATCGACTCCAGCGCCTGAGCCGCGGTCGTGGCGGCGAGCGCAAACGGGTGGCGGAGGCCGGCCGCAAGAAAAAAGACGACATCCTGCTCGAGACCGATCCCACCGTGGGCAAGGGGCTGCGCCGGATCTCGCTCGACTGAGCACCGGGCAGGAGCATTCCCATGGCGACGCGCGGACAGGGCGAGGGCGGGCGGCTCCGCGAGGGCCCGGCGCGAGAGCTGGTCGAGGCCTCGTTCGCGCTCGAGATCGCCGACGCGCCGATCCTGCACCGCGGCCTCGGCCTCGCCGATCTCGCTCACGTGCTGGTGTTGCTCGAGGGGGGCGTTGTGCCGGCCGAGGCGGGCACGCGCCTGCTCGCGCGCTTGCTCGATCTTGCTGCGCTCCCCGTCGGCGAATTTGCGCTCGACCCGACGCTCGAGGACGTCTACTCGAATCGCGAGGCGTGGATCCGCGGGCGCGACCCCGAGGCCGCGGGCTGGATGGGGGCGGGTCGGCCGCGTCGCGAGCCGGCGACGATCGCCTACCGGATCGCCGTGCGCGACCGTTTGCTCGAACTCCACGCAGCTCTCGCCGCCTTCGGCCGTGCGCTCGTCGAGCGAGCGCGGGAGCACGTCGACACGGTCGTGCCCGACTACACCTATCTCCAGCCGGCCACGCCTTCGAGTCTCGGCCACTACCTGCTGGCGTTCGCCGAGCCGGTGCTGCGCGATCTCGAGCGGGTGCGGCAGAGCTACGCGCGCAACGATGCCTGTCCCGGCGGCATCGGCAATATCAACGGGACCCGTCTCAAGCTTGACCGCAGCCGCCTCGCCGAGCTGCTCGGTTTCTCGCGGCCGGTGCGTCATACCCGGGATGCGATGTGGCAGGCCGACCAGCCGATCGAGGTCATGGCGGTGTTGCAGGCGGCGCTCGTGAACGCCGATCGCCTCGCCGAGGATTTGCAGATCTGGTCAACGCGAGAGTTCGCACTCTGCGAGCTGGCCGACCGCCATGCGCGCATCAGCCTGATCATGCCGCAGAAAAAAAACCCTTACGCACTGGCCTTCGTCCGTGGCATCACAGGAGCCATGCTGGGGCGGGTGGTGTCGATGGCGGCAGTGGCGATGACGCCGTCGGCGCAGATGGACAACCGGATCTTCGCGCTGGGCGAGGTACCGCGCGCTCTCGATGGCGGTACCCGTGCGCTTCGCCTCATGGCCGAGGTCGTCTCGGGACTGGGCTTCGACGTCGAGCGCATGCGGCGCGCGGCGGGCGAGGGTTTTGTCCAGGCGACGGATCTGGCCGAGGTCATCGTCGAAAGACAGGGTGTTCCCTACAGGCAGGCGCATCGCATCGTGGCGATCGCGGTCCGGCGCACCCTCGAGTCGAACCCCGCTGCCGGCGTGGTGGCGGCCGCCGCATTGGCCGAGGCAGGTCGCGAAGTCCTGGGCACGGCCGTCACGTTCGATCCGGCGACGCTCGCAGCCCTCGAGGACCCCGCCGGCATCGTGGCGACGCGCCGCCAACTCGGGGCCGCCGCGCGCGAGCCCGTTCTGGCGATGGCGCGCGAGGCTCTGGACGAGCTGGATATGGCGGCGCATTGGGCCGACGGCGAGCGCCGCCGCCTGGATGCCGCCGAGGCGGCACTGGTCGAAACGGCCCGGCGGCGGACGACCACGGCCCCTTCCCGAGGAAGGCCCCGTTGATGATCTCATCCGCCGGAATCCGCGCTGTCGCGCCGCTGGAGAAATGCCGGTGAGCCGCAGAGTGAGTTCACGCCCCGTTCCCCGTGCCAAGCGCTCCCGAGCGCATGTTCAACCCTCACTGGAATCGGAGATCTCCCCCATGCTCGACTTCTGTTCACTTCCGACCCGCAGTCCGAAGCCCCGCGATGTGGGCATCACGCACGTCATCGACAAGGGGCTCGGCCTTGGCCAGATCGAGGACGTTCTGGCGACCTGCTCGGATTATATCGACATCGTCAAGCTGGGCTGGGGTACGGCCTACGTCACGCAGAATGTCCGCGACAAGATCCGCGCCTACCAGGCCGCGGGCGTGCCGGTGTGTTTCGGCGGCACGCTGCTCGAGCTGGCGATCCTGCAGGGGCAGTTCGACCAATTCCGCGGCACCGTGAAGGATCTCGGCCTGACGCATGTCGAAATCTCGAATGGCGTGATCGACATGACGATGAAGGAAAAGGCGCGCTACATCCGGACGCTCGCGCGGGATTTCACCGTGCTCTCCGAGGTCGGCAGCAAGGACTCGGACAAGGTCATTCCACCTTTTCGCTGGGTCGAGCTGATCCAGTCGGAACTCGACGCCGGGGCGTGGAAGGTGATCTGCGAGGCGCGCGAGAGTGGCACCGTCGGTCTCTACTTCGGCTCGGGCGAGGCGCGGGCCGGACTGATCGACGAGATCGTGGCGAAGATCGATCCGGCCGATCTGATCTTCGAGGCTCCGCTCAAGACGCAGCAGATCTTCATGGTGCGCAAGCTCGGCGCCGAGGTGAACCTCGGCAACATCGCGACCGGCGAGGTGATCCCGGTCGAGACGCTCCGGCTGGGGCTGCGCGCCGACACCATGGCGGCCTTCCACGAGGTCGACGTGTGGAACAAACGCCGTGATGCTGAGCTTGCCGCGGAGCTGCCCAAGCCCGAGCGGCGCAGCCGGCCCCAGGAGCCGAAGCGTCGCCTTGGCCGGGTGCGCTGAACCCGCAAGCGCTGCGCGTCGCGCACAAGTTAATCCGAGGGCGAGTCCGCTGCGCCGGGCCGGCGCGCGTGTCTCAATGAACCGCAGTGCGTCCCGCTGCCGCGCGGATGACGACGGCCGTGGCGTTGTCGGGGCCCCCCGCTGCCAGCGCTGCTGCGATCAGCCGCTCGGCTATGCGTTGCGCCGGGCCCTCGAGGGCAAGCTCCTCCTGCAAAATCTCGGGGGTCAGGGGTTCCGAGATACCGTCGCTGCACAAGAGCCAGACGTCGTCGCGGTGCGCGTCGCCGAGGATGACCGTCGGGTCGAGCGAATCCTCGACGCCAAGCGCGGCCAGGAGCTGGTTGGTGTGCGCCAGATCGAGCGGGGGTTCGATGTCCTGGGGGCAGAGCTGGCCGGGCTCGGTGTGGTCGGCGGTGAGCAGGGTGAGACGCCCCCGTCGCAGCCGGTAGAGGCGGCTATCGCCGACGTGGGCCCAGAGGGCACGACCACCGGTGCAAAGACAGAGGACGACCGCGGTCGTCGCCATCGGTCGCGCCGTCGCTATGCCATTGGCCCCGAGCGCTTGCTCGCGGATCGCGCGGTGCGCCTTGAGGAGGGCTTCGGCGAGGAGTTCCTCGGAGCGTGCGGCCGTGCCGAGCAACGCCCGCTCGATTTCCACGATCGCGGTGCGGGCGGCGAGATCGCCGTCGACGTGGCCGCCGAGGCCATCGGCAATCGCGAACACACCGAGATCGGGGCGGCAGAGCAGGGCGTCCTGATTCGTCGGGCGCACGAGCCCACGATCGCTGAGCGCACCGCTGTCCAGTCTTCGCAGGGTGCGTCGCATCGGTCTTCGTCTGCCGGTCTCGGCCCTCCGACGCCAAGCGGCGGAAGGACGAGCCGCTTCTTCGCTTTTTGCCCCAACCCATGAGCGCGGGCAAACGGCGACGGAGAACTGTCGCGCGGGCCGTCACGACGCGCGCCACGAACGGCCGCAACGGGCGCTTGGACCTGCTCGACTCTCGGCGTACAAGGCCGGCTGCGCGTGTCGCCGCGGTGGTGAGGCCTCGTTGTCGCGACAGGGAGGGAAAACGCGGATGTCCTCGAGCGGAACGATCGAGCTGGCCCCTCTCGCCCGAATCTCGACGCTCACCCTGACCGCTCCGGGTCGCAAGTCCGCTCAGCCGAGGTCCGTCACGATCTGGTTTGTCGTGGTCGATGGGCGGCTCTACGTCGGATCGTTGCGCGACGATCGCAACTGGGTTCGCAACGCGCGTGCCGCGGGCCACGTCACGCTACGAATCAGTGACGCCGTGTTGCGCGGCGGCTTCGCTGAGATACGCGAGGAGTTGGAGATCGGGGCGGTGCGGACGGCGCTGCGCTCGAAGTATCTGGCCGCGCGTATCGCCGGCTGGTTCGGCGTGCAGCAGCGGTTCGTGTTCCGCATCGACTCGCTCGAGCGGCTTTCGCCCTGAGGCACCTCGCCGTGAGTCGTGGCACCCAGGGACCGGGCGCAGCGGGGATTCTCTCGGACCGGGGTCCGAGACGACTTCCGGCAGGTATGCGGCCGATCTAGTCTCTCTGCTCGGTGGGCGGTGCGCATCATTCACCGTCGCGGCCGGGAAACACGGGGTCGCCGACGGGAGCCGCTACGGGGGCAGGTCGGGTACGCGAGGCCGTGCCGGGGCCAGAGATCCTGGCGACACTCGTCGAGGCTCTGCCGGTCGCCGTGGCGCTGCTCGACGGCGCCGGTCGGATGGTCGTCGCCAACCAAGCCTTGTGCGAACAGCTCGGTGAGCCGCTCGACGCCCTGCGCGGACGATTGATCGACACGCTGGTGGCGGTGCTGGAGGCCGGCCGCATCGCCGACGGTGCGGAACTCCGCCTCGGCGACGGCGCGCACGCCGCTTGGGTGCGGCTTCGTTTCATGCCGGGGAGTGGCGCCGCCGCAGGCCTGCACTGGGTGATCTTCGAGGACATCAGCGAAGCGCGGCGGTTGCGCGGCGAGCTGCGCGCGCGCGACGATCGCTTTCGCGACGTGATCGAGGGCCTTGACGCGGGCTTCCTCCTGCTCTCGGGTGACGTCTCGCGGATCGAGGACGCCAGCCGGGCGGGACGGGCCTTGTTCGAGGGCACAGGCCTCACGCCGCACGGCTCGCTCGTGCCGCTGCTCGAGCGCGTTCATCCCGACGACCGTGGCCGATTCGACGAAGCTCTTCGTGGCATGGCGCACGAGCCCATGCGTGTCGACGTGCGGCTCGTGCTCGGCGAAAGCGAGCTTCTGTGGTGGTCGATCCGCAGCGCGCCGGTGCACGACGCCGCGGGGCGCACGCGCAACGTCGCCTGTGTCGTCGAGGACATCACGGCGCGGTACGAGATCGCCGAGATCCTGACGCAGGCGCGCCAGCACGCCGCGCGTCTGGTGCATGCCGTGCACGATCCGCGCGGGGTGATCGGTGTGCTCGGTCTCGATGGGTCTTTGCCGCGTCCAGGAGCCGCCGTTGCCGCGTCGACCATGGATTCATCCGCGGCGGGCGGCGACACCGTTGCCTTCGCTACTCGCGTCGCGACCCTGACGGCGCGCGAGCGGGAGGTGATGGATCGTCTCGTCCACGGCGAGTCCTCGCGGGCGATCGCGGCAGCCCTCGGGCTCAGCCCGAAGACGATCGAGGTCTACCGGGCGCGCGTCATGCGCAAGATGGCGACATCCTCACTCGCCGTCCTGGTCCGCCGGGCGTTGCTGGAAGACTTCTAGGCGGTCGGGACAGCACCCGCCGTGGAGTCCCTGCCCGCCTTCCGTTCGATCGCTCCGGCAGGCTTCTAGGCCTCCGGGCCCGCTTCCGCGCGGGAGCCAAAAACGAGTCGGCGCACTTCGGCGATGGCGGCGGCCGGGTCGGGCTCGACCAGCAATCCCCGCAGGCCGGCGCGGCGTGCCGCGGTCACGTTGCCGTGGAAGTCGTCGAGAAAGAGGGCGGCTGTGGGATCGGCGATGCCGAGCCGGGCCAGCGTCAGGGTGAAGATACGCAGATCCGGTTTGCGCATGCCGACCTCGCTCGAATCGACGACGACGTCGAAGAGGTCGTCGAGCGGCAGGCTGCGCCGCCAGTGGTCGCGGAACTCGGCCAGGTTGTTGGTCACGAGGGCGGTGCGGAGACCGGCCGCCCGGACCTCGCGCGCCAGCGCGACCATCTCGTCCCGCACGCCGGCCGTCGGGGCCATGGCGACGAGGAAGCTCGTCAAGTCCGCGGCCACGCCGGCGTCCCGGCAGAGCTTCGTGATCAGGCCGTCGGCGCTGGCGAGATCGATCTCGCCGCGCTCCAGGCGGTGCCACGGATGATCGGTGTCGGTGTCGTAGGGGCCGAGGAAAAGTTCGAAGAGCACGGCGGCACTCGTCCCGAGCTTGTGGGCGAGGACGTCCACGGCCGAAAAGGTCGGGCCGGTGAAGACGCCACCGTAGTCGAAGAGGATGGCGTGCGGCCGCTGGTCGGGGAGGCGGTTCATGGCGAGCGCTCGAAGCGCCAGCTCTCGCCGACCATCCACAGCCGCAGCCGCGGGCCGGGGGCGCCGACGTCGCCGGTCGCCCATGCCGCGTCGCCTTCCCAGACCGCGACGCCACCCTCCTCGGCCGTGAGAATCCGGGTCTCGAAGCGCTCCGGATCGCGGTCGCGCAGGGCGGCCAGCAGGTTCGTCGTGCTCGAATGTTCGGCGAGGGTCTCGAGCGTGACCCAGGTGGGTGGCAGGAGGTCGAGCGCGCGGGCATTGCGCCGCGCCAGCGCTTCCGCCGGCCGGAGCCAGACGTGGTCGTGGATCTCGCCCTGGTCGATCCGCACGGCGCCCGGCGGTGCGGGGGCGACGAAGAACCAGGTCAAGAATCGCTTCGGAGTCTGCGGCGGCGGGGTCCAGTGGGCGAGCGTAACCAGGAGCGAAGCATCTACTTCGAGCCCGGCCTCCTCGTGGGCCTCGCGGATCGCCGCGCGTCGGGCCGCACCGAGTTCGTCGTCGGCCGCGAGACCGGCACGGTCGGAGGGATCGACCCGGCCGCCGGGGAAGACCCAGAGACCGCCGGCGAAGTCGAGGCGCTTGTTGCGGCGCAGCAGCAGGGTTTCGAGGCCGGCCGCGCCATCGCGGACGAGAATCACGGTGGCGGCAGGAGTCGCCGGCGGCGGGACGGATTCGTTCGGGACCATGGTCGGGGGGGCCGGGCGCCTCTCGTCGTGGCAGGCGAGGGGACAGCCGTCCGTGGCGGCTAGCAGAGCGGCGCTCGTCCGTGCCACCGGCCTCGCCAGATCGCGCCGGGTCGGAGTGCGCCAGCGGCGAAAAGCTCAGCGCGTCGGGGTCGCTTCGTCCAGCATCGCCGCGCTCACCAGACTCCGGGTGTACGGGTTGCGCGGGGCGGCCAATACCTCGCCGGTCGGACCCTGCTCGACCATCACGCCGTGCCGCAGCACGAGAATCCGGTGGCTGACTGCACGCACCACGCGCAGGTCGTGGCTGATGAAGAGATAGGCGAGCCCCCGCGTCTCCTGGAGACTCCGCAGCAGGCGCACGATTTGTGCCTGGACACTGACATCGAGCGCGGATGTTGGCTCATCGAGCACGACGAGTCTCGGCTCGAGCACGAGCGCGCGGGCGATCGCGATCCGCTGCCGCTGACCGCCAGAGACTTCGTGCGGGTAGCGGTGGCGCATCCCCGGCTCCAGCTCGACGCTCTCGAGCGCGTGGCGGACGCGCGCCTCGCGCTCGGCGGCCGGGAGATCTCGCCGGTGGACGGCAAGCCCTTCCTCGAGGATGGCGCCGACACTGAGGCGCGGGCTCAACGAGCCGAAGGGATCCTGGCAGACGATCTGCATGGCAGGGCGCAACTTGCGCAGTTCGCGTCGGCCGAGCCCGGCGATCGGGCGGCCTTCGAAGCGGACTCGACCGCTCGCGGCGACGAGCCGGAGGAGAGCGAGCCCAAGCGTGCTCTTGCCCGAGCCACTCTCGCCGACCACGCCCAGCGTCTCGCCAGCCCGCAGCACGAAGCTCACGCGATCGAGCGCCGGCGGGCGCGGCTCGGAGCGGCGCATCCGGCTCTTGCGCTGGCGGTAGCGGACGGTGAGGCCCTCGGCTTCCACCAGTACGGCAGCGCCCTCGGGGAGGGGCTCGGGCGCGCCATGCGGTCGTGCTGCGAGCAGGGCGCGCGCGTAGGGATGCCGGGGGTGGTCGAAGACCGTGTCGGCAGCGCCGGTCTCGACGATGCGGCCGCCACGCATGACGGCGACCCGGTCGGCCGTCCGGCGAGCGAGATCGAGGTCGTGGGTGATGAACAGGACCGCCATGCCGAATCGTCGCCGCAGGTCGTCGATCAAGCGTAATATTTGGGCCTGGACCGTGACATCGACCGCTGTCGTCGGTTCGTCGGCGATCAACAATGCCGGATGGTTGGCCAGCGCCATGGCGAGCATGACGCGCTGGCGCTCGCCCCCCGAGAGTTCGTGGGGCAGGGCGTCGAGCCGGCCCTCGGCATCGTCGATCTCGACCATCTGCAGCAGCTCGAGCGCCTGTGCCCGGGCCGAGGCGCGGTCGAGGTGCTGGTGGTGGATCAGGGTCTCGGCGACCTGGTCGCCGATCCGGTGCAGCGGATTCAGGGAGGTCATGGGTTCCTGAAAGACGACGCCGATGCGTCCGCCGCGCACGTCTTGCAGTGCTTCTTCACCCACATGGAGGAGATCGCGGCCCTCGAAGGTGATGCGGCCTCGCGGGTGGGTTGCCGTGCCGGGGAGGAGGCGTGGGATCGAGAGTGCCGTGGCGGATTTGCCCGAACCACTCTCACCCACCACGGCGAGCGTGGCGCCGGCGTGAAGTTCGAGCGAGACACCGCGCACGGCGTGCGTGGCCGCTTCGCCCTCGCCGAAGACGACGTGCAGGTCGTCGATGCGCAGCAAGGCCGGCGGGCACGCGGTGTCGTGGTGCGAGCCGGCCAAGGCGTTCGGGTCGAGTGCCGGCGCCGTTGCGCCATCGTCGGGTCGCGGGTCCTCGGCCGGCACCGGCCACGCGCCGCGGCGCGGGTCGAAGGCGTCGCGTGCCGCCTCGCCGACGAAGACGAGTAGCGTCAGCAACGTGCCGACGGCGACGAATCCCGTCACGCCGAGCCACGGCGCTTGCAGATTTTCCTTGCCCTGACGCAGCAGTTCACCCAGCGAGGCCGAGCCCGGTGGCAGGCCGAAGCCGAGGACGTCGAGCGCGGTCAGGGTGACGATGGCTCCGCTGGCCACGAAAGGCAGGAAGGAGAGCGCGGCGACGGTGGCGTTGGGCACGACGTGGCGGACCATCACCCGCAGCGGGCCGAGTCCCAGCGCGGTCGCGGCGCGGACATACTCGAGGTTGCGCACCCGCAGCGCCTCGGCCCGCACCACGCCGACGAGCGTCATCCAGCTGAAGAGCAGGAGCAGCGCCAGCAGCCAGCCGAGCGAGGGCGTGACCACGCTCGAGAGAATGATCAAGAGGTAGAGGGTCGGCATGCCCGACCAGATTTCGATCAAGCGTTGCAGGACGAGGTCGGTCAAGCCGCCGAGGAAGCCTTGCGCAGTCCCGGCCGCCACGCCCATCAGCGAACTGAGCAGGGTGAGCGTGAGCCCAAAGAGGACGCTGGTGCGGAAGCCGTAGAGCAGGCGCGCGGCGACGTCCCGGCCCTGGTCGTCGGTGCCGAGCCAATGCGCCGTGGACGGGGGCGTGGGCGGTGGGCCCGGCAGGTCGCGCGCGATGGTTCGCCACGACCACGGGATGGGCGGCCACACCATCCAGCCCCTGGCCGCGATCTCGGCCTGGATCTCCGGCTCGTGGAAGTCGGCCTCGGTCGGCAGGAAGCCGCCGAAGGTGGTGTCGGGGACGGTTTCGACGACGGGGAAGTAGAGGCGGCCCTCGTAGCGCAGGAGCAGCGGCCGATCGTTGGCGATCCACTCCGCGCCGAGGCTTGCCGCGATCAACAGGGCGAGCAGGAGAAGCGAGACGAAACCGCGCCGGTGGGCGCGAAAGGCCTGCCAACGCCGGCGCGCGATCGGGCTCACGACTCCCTCGCCGAGAAGTCGATCCGCGGGTCGATCAACGTATACGTGAGATCCTCGATGATCTTCATGGCCAGGCCGAGCAGCGTGAAGAAGTAGAGCGTGCCGAACATCACGGGATAATCGCGCCCGATCGCGGCTTCGAAGCCGAGCAGGCCAACGCCGTCGAGCGAGAAAATCACCTCGGTGAGCAGCGCTCCGGTGAAGAGACTGCCGAGGAACGCGCTCGGGAAGCC
>SXLG01000128.1 GCA_005777805.1 Pseudomonadota bacterium | reverse complement strand
GAGGCCGAGGTCGAGTACGAGGACAAGACCTCGCCGAGCATCTGGATCCGCTTTCGTGCCACGGATTCAGCCGCACTCGAGGCGGCGACCGACACCGCCGGCCGCGCAGCACTGCGCGAGGTCGGTGCCGAGCAGATCTCCCTGGTGGCCTGGACGACCACGCCCTGGACCCTGCCGGCGAATCTGGCGCTGTCGATTAATCCAGAGTTGACCTACGTCGGGCTGCGGCTCGAGGGCCAGATCGCGATCGTGGCCGCGGGACGGACCGAGGCTTTTCTCGAGGCCGTGGGAGCCGTGGAGACGGGGCCGCGTCTCGCCATCGACACCGCGGTGCTCGAGGGCCAGCAGTTCCGCCATCCCTGGTTCGAGCGCAGCGTGCCGGTCGTCTTCGGCGATCACGTCACGCTCGAAACCGGCACCGGTGTGGTGCACACCGCCCCGGGCCACGGTCAGGAGGACTACGATGTCGGCCAGCGCTACGGCCTCGAGGTCCTCTCGCCGGTCGATGCGCGCGGCGTGTTCACGCGCGAGGCGCCGGGGCTCGAAGGGCTGCGGATCTTCGAGGCCGATGGCTGCGTGATCGCGCTGATCGAGCAGGCCGGAAATCTCGCCGGCCGGGCATCGATCCGCCACAGCTACCCGCATTGCTGGCGCTGCAGGAAACCGCTCTTCTTTCGCGCCACCGAGCAGTGGTTCGTGTCGATGGCACATGCGGATCTGCGCGAGCGGGCGCTTGATGCGATCGATCGCGTCGCCTGGATCCCGCACTGGGGCCAGGCCCGCATCCGCGGCATGATCGAGGGCCGGCCGGATTGGTGCATCTCGCGCCAGCGCGCCTGGGGCGTGCCCATCGTCGCCGTGCACGGCGAGGACTGCGGCGAGGCGCACGCGGGCGGCGAGCGGGCGCGCCGGGTCGCCGACATCGTCGAGCACGAGGGTTCGGACGCCTGGTTCGAGCGGCCGCTCGCTGAATTTTTGCCGGCGGGCTTCGCCTGCGCGGGCTGTGGTGGCGGGCGCCTGCGTCGCGAGACCGACATCCTTGACGTGTGGTTCGACTCAGGCGTGAGCCACGCCGCCGTTCTGGAGCAGCGCCCGGGCCTGCACGCGCCGGCCGACCTCTACCTCGAGGGCTCCGATCAACACCGCGGCTGGTTCCACACCTCTCTGCTCACCGCTGTCGCGACGCGCGGCGAGGCGCCGTACCGCGCTTGTCTCACGCACGGCTTTATCCTTGATGGACAGGGACGCAAGATGTCGAAGTCCCTCGGCAACGTCGTGGCGCCCGGCGACGTCATCAAGAAACTCGGTGCCGACGTTCTGCGGCTCTGGGTCGCGGCCGAGGATTATCGCGGCGACGTGCGGGTCTCCGACGAGATCCTGAACCACCTCGTCGAGGCCTACCGTCGTATCCGCAATACCGCGCGTTTCCTGCTGGGCAATATCGGCGACTTCACGCCGGAGCAGGACGGGGTGGCGCCCGATGCTCTGCCCGATCTCGACCGCTGGGTACTCGGACGGCTCGACGGGCTCGTCGAGCGTGTCGGTCGCGCTTACGATGCCTATGAGTTCCACACCGTCGTCCACGCGATCAACAACTTCTGCTCGGTCGATCTGAGCGCGCTCTATCTCGATATCGTCAAGGATCGTGTCTATTGCAGCGCGCCGACCGATGCGGGCCGGCGCGCTGCGCAGACCGTGATGGAAGAGATCGCGCGTGTGCTGGCCGGGTTGCTTGCACCCGTGCTGTCCTTCCTCGGCGAGGAAATCTGGGAGGCACTGCCGCGCCGTCAGGGCGACCCGGCGAGTATCTTCCTGACGGACTTCCCGGCCCCCGCGGGCCGCGGCAACGCCGATTTCGAGGCCGAATGGGAGCGCCTGCTCGCCGTGCGCGCTGCGGTGACCAAGGCGATCGAGGCCGAGCGCCAGGCCGGCGTCCTCGGACACTCGCTGGAGGCCGACGTCCGGCTCGCGGCCGCAGGGGAGACGGCGGCACTTCTCCGCCGGCGCGCAGCGGAACTCGCGGACCTCTTCATCGTTTCGCGCGTGCGGGTCGTGGACGAGACGCTGCCGATGAGCCCGGTGCTGGCGGGCCTCGGCGTGGCCGTGGACCGGACGGGTGGCTCGAAATGCGAGCGTTGCTGGATCTGGCGCGACGACGTCGGCGCGTCCGCAGCTCACCCGGGAATCTGCGGCCGCTGCGCGGGTGCGCTCGAGCGGCTTCCGGCCGCAGCCGTGGTGACACCGTGAGTCGGGCCCGGGGAGCGGTGGAGACCGTTGCCCCCGTGCGGGCGCGGGGCGGCCTCGGCCTGGTTCTGCTGCTGGCGCTCGGCGTGGTGCTCGCCGACCAGGTGACGAAGGTCTGGGTCGATTCCGTGATGCGGCTCCACCAGTCGATCCCGGTGGTCGCGGGGTTCATCGACCTCACCTACGTGCGCAATACCGGCGGTGCGTTCAGCTTGCTGGCCGATGCGCCAGCGACGCTGCGGCTGCCGCTCTTCGTCACGGTGGCCTTGTCGGCCATCGGCGGGCTCATCTGGTACGTGCGGACGCTTCCACCCGGTGACTCGCTGAGCCGGCTCGCCTGCGGTCTCGTGCTCGGTGGCGCGACCGGCAACCTCATCGATCGCGTCCTCGAGGGCTCGGTGGTCGATTTCGTCGACGTCTACATCGGGACGTGGCACTGGCCGGCCTGGAACGTGGCCGACGCCGGGATCTCGGTCGGAGTGGTCCTGCTCCTCTTCCGCTCGTTCCGGCCCTGAGACGGCCACCGTGTTGTCTCGCAGGCGGACCTCGGCTATCCGACGCCGCGATGAAAGTTCTGGTCTTCGGCGCGCATCCCGACGACATGGAAGTGGGCATGGGCGGCACGATCGCCAAGCACGCGGCCGCCGGGGACAACGTGTTGATGGTGGTGGCGACGGTGCCCTCGCTCGGCGACGTTCGGCGCGACGAGGCTGCCGCCGGCGCGCGGGTGCTGGGCGCCCGGCTCGAGCTGCTCGACGTGCCGTCCGACGAGTTCGAATACAACCGGGAGCTCGTGCGCCGGGTCGACCGTTTTCTCGCCGATTTCCAGCCCGACGTCATCTACACGCAATGGGACCAGGACTCCCATCAGGACCACAACGCGCTCTCTCGCGCGGTCATCTCGGCGGCGCGCAAGAACCGTTGCTCGCTCCTCATGTACGAACAGACGATTCCCGGCGGCATCGTGCCCGGGGGCTTCAGGGCGCAGTCCTTCGTCGATGTCTCGGACTTCATCGACCACAAGATCCGCAGCATCCAGGCGCATCAATCACAATGGAACATCCACGGCGACTGGTGGCTCCAGGGCGTGCGGGGCCGCGCCATGTACCGCGGGTTTCAGATCAACGTCTCGTATGCCGAGGCCTTCGAGGTCGTCAAGGAGATCGAGGTTCACTTCCGTCGTTGACGAGCATTTCGTCGTGCAGTCGCACGACGGTGATTTCGCGAAAGTCGGGCACCGTCACCGGGCGGCCGAGCGCAAGCTCGATCGTGAGCGTGATGAGGTCGGCGCCGGCGAGGGTCGAGAAGATCGACGCTCCGCCGATGCGAGGATTGACTTCGAGAAACTTCGGCCGTCCCCCCGCGTCGCGCTTGAGCTGGTGACAGCTCGGGCCGCGCAGTCCGAGCAGGTTCGCCATGTCGAGGCAAAGTTGCTGGATCTCGGGCTCGTGCCGGACGCGGCCGCGTGTCGTGATGCCGTCGCGGATCTGCAGGCGCTCGCGCGGGATGGCGCATAGGGCGCGGCCCTTCATGTCGCTGAGCACGTCCACCGAGTACTCCGCGCCCGGCAGCAGCTCCTGCAGCAGCAGGTCGGGGTGGGCCGCCAGGCACTCGGCGAGATCCTTGCGATCCCGGCAGGTCCGGGCGCCGCGGGTGCCTTTCCCCGAACGTGGCTTGACGAAGCAGGGCCAGGCCGGTGGTTCGTCCGGGGCGAGCCGGCACAGAGGGAGGGGCAGGCGGTCGTGCACAGCTTCGTGCCAGAGCCATTTGTCGCCGGCGAGTCGGATCGCGGCAGCGCTCGACATCGCGGCGATCACTCCGTGGCGGGCCAACTCGTCGGCGTGGTCGGCGTAGACCTGAGTGTCGAAGCCCGAGGTCGGGAGCACGACCTTGACCCCTTCGCGGTCGATCAGCTCAAGGGCACGCGGCCAGAAGCTCGGTTCCGCGCTCGGCGGCAGGACGGCGGCTGCATCGGCCAGCAGGAGTCCCGGGGAGAGCGGGTCGGGGTCGCTCGCCACGATCCGGCCGGCGAAGCCGCTGCGGCGCAGCGAGCGGATCGCACAGATCGCGGCGGGGCCGCCGCCGCCGGGAATCAGGACGCAGGGAGCACGCGGGCCCACGTGGCCTGCCTATCAGACCGCCGGTGGGACGTCCGCAAGAAGCGGCTCGCGCCGACCTCACCGAGCGACAGAGAGGCACCCCCTTGGCGCCGGGTCGGACTGGCGGAGCACGTCGAGCGACCGATTAGCGGAGGCTTTCTTGCGTGCCGGAGACCTCGCAGGTTCGGTAAATCCGACTCAATGGGCCCGGATACTCGCCTGCAGGGCGATCGGACTTGAACGTTGCGCTCCATGCGTGCGTCCAACTCAACCGCTAGGGCTGGCCGGACCGCGAAGCAGGAGGTTGCGTAACGATGATCCGTTGGTTCGAAGTTTCCTCGAAGATCGTGATGGTTGGGTTCGCTGCGAGTCTCGCGGCTTGCGCCGGCGGCGGCGGTGCGGTGGGTGAGCCTCCTCTCGAGGAGCCCGAGCCAACACCCACACCGGCGGGATGCGCGCAGGGTGCCAGTTACGACGGGACCTTCGATGCGATCCAGGGCATCGTGTTCGAGCGGTACACCTGCGCGACGTTGACGTGCCACACCGGGAGCAATCCCGCGGGTGGCCTCGACCTGCGTCCGGACGTGGCCTACGACAACCTGCTCGCTGCTCACACTCATTCGCATAACGGCAGAATCTCGGCGCCCGCCGACCTCTCCGGCGCCCAGTCCACCGGCAGCTCGATGCCGCGCGTGGCGCCGGGCGACACCGACCGCAGCTTCCTCTACCTGAAGCTCCTCGCGGCGACCCGGCCGGGCAGCGTGACGGGCGTGGGCGCGCCGATGCCGATCGGTGGCGCGCCGCTCAGCGAGGACGAACTGGAGCTCGTGCGGCTCTGGATCTACGCCGGCGCCCCCGAGACCGGGACGGTGGCGGGAACCGAGGATCTGATCGATGGCTGCGTGCCCGAGCCGAAGCCGATCACGATCGTGCCGCTTGCTGCACCCGAAGCCGGGGAAGGTGTGCAGCTCGTGATGCCGCCCTCGCCCCTCGCCCCGGAGACCGAGATCGAGCAGTGCTTCGCGTCCTACTACGACCTGACCGACGCCGTGCCCGACGAGATGAAGGATCCGACCGGTACGCGCTTTCGCTTCAACGCGCGCGAACTCCGCATGGATCCGCAGAGCCACCATCTGATCCTCAACTACTCGAGCACTCCGGTCGAGCGCCTCGATGATCCCTCGTTCGGTGAGTGGCGCTGTCGCACCGGGTCGCGCAAGGACCAGGTCTGTGATGCGGTCGCGGATTGGAACGATCCCGAGTGCCTCTGCGCCAGCGTGCCCAGGGATACCTTTGCTTGCATCGGTTTCGGTCCGGCGGACACCGGGCGCTTCGGCAGCGGCTTCGCGGCGATCGGTGGCGCCCAGCAGGCGCAGGACTACAATTCGAATCCGACTGGAGTGTACGCCGAGATCCCGCTCAAGGGCGTGCTCTACTGGAACCTGCACTCGTTCAACGTCACGACCGTGCCGCATCAGATGAACGGTCGCCTCAACTACTACTTCGCACCGCCGAGCGAGCAGATCCGACCGATGCGGGGCATCTTCAATATCGGGCGGATCTTCTCGATGAGTGCTGCACCCTTCACGAAGGAGACGATCTGCAACGACCACGTCTTCCCGAAGGGAGCGCGCGTCTTTCGCTTGCAGTCGCACACTCACCAGCGCGGCGAGCGCTTCTGGGTGCTCGACGCGCAGGGCAACCAGATCTACGAGAACTTCACCTACAACGACCCGGTGGAGGGGATCTACGATCCGCCGATGGCGCTCGACTCCGACAACGTAGCCGAGCGCACGCTGCGCTACTGCGCCACCTATAATAACGGTGTCGCCGATGACGGGACGCCCGACATCGAGACCGTGACGCGCTACTCGCGTCTGCCCCAGACGGTCTTCCTGCCCGGCTATCCGGGCAAGTGTACCCCGAAGGCTTGCGTCCAGGGTCAGATCGGTGCGCCCTGCAATGGCCTCGATGACGACGCTGCCTGTGATTCGACGCCTGGGGCCGGCGATGGTTGGTGCGACGCCTGCCCCGTGACCGGTGGCGAGAGCACGGAGAACGAGATGTTCATCCTGCTCGGCTCGTACTACATGGCGGACACTACTCCTTCGGCCGACTGAGGGGCACAGCACAGACGGGAGACGCTCCGCGCGGGCGGGCTGCATCGCCCCCGCGCGGAGCACCCTTGCGGCTTGTCTGATGTCCGGCAACGTCGGCGGTGGGCGAGCGGTCGCATGGCCCCGCGCGCGCTTTGTCACCAATGCGGGCCCTGCGCAGGGACGGCAACGGATCTCCCTTGCTCCGGAGCTGGCGCGGCCTCCTGCCGGGGCACCAGGGGCCGGTCGTGGGGTGAACGCTCGGGGCGCATTTGCCGCGGCCACGGCTTGGCCTCAGGCGCTGGAAGCACGCCAACGCCCGAGCGTGTGGATCCGCGGTGCGACGTGCCGCTGGCGACCGGGGCTTGCGCGTGCCGGCTTGGGCCTTCATGAGGAGACCCAAGCCGGTGCCGTCAGGGCTTCGGTCGTGGATGGGGTGGACGGGGGGCGCGTGGAGCAGGCGAGCGAGCGAATTCTGCTCATCCGGCTGAGCGCCGTCGGCGACGTGGTGAACACGCTGCCCATGCTCTCGCTGCTGCGCGAGGCGCGGCCGGATGCCTTCATCGGCTTCGTGGTCGAGGACAAGGCCGCCGACCTCCTGCTCGGGCATCCGCTGGTGGATCGCGTTCACGTTTTCCGGCGCCGTGATCTCCGTGCCGCCCTCGGCACGCCGATCCGCGGTGCCGGTTCGATGCGGGCCTGGCGGCTGCTCCGCGATCACCGCCGGGACCTTCGGGAGGCCCACTACGATGTCGCCATCGACGTCCAGGGGAATCTGAAGGGCGCGCTGCACCTGGTCGCGAGCGGCGCGTCGCGCCGCGTGGGCTTTGCCCGCGGGTACGGCCGAGAGGCGAGCCATCTCTTCGTCAATGAACGTATCGTGCCGCCGACGGAGCGGCCGCATCGGGTGGACAAGTTTGTGTCGTTGCTCTCGGCGCTCGGCATCGCGGGTACGGCGCGGCACTTCGTGCTGCCGTGGTCGCCAGCTGCGGCCGAGGCGGCGGAGCGGTGGCTCACGGAACGCGGGCTCTCTCCGGGCGGCTTCGTCATGCTGCATCCGGGCACGAGCGAGCGCGGCAGCGGCAAGCGCTGGCCGGTCGAGCGCTTCGGCGAGCTGGCCCGCCGTCTGGCCGAGATGCGCCCGGACGCCCCCGGGCGCGTCGGGCCGGGAGCTGCGCCGCTGCGGACGCTCGTGTCCTGGGGGCCGGGCGAGGAGGAACTCGCGCGGGCGGTCGTCCTCGCCTCGGGCGAGAACGCCCTGCTCTCGCCGTGTACTCAATCGTTGCTTGAACTCGCCGAACTCTCCCGGCGGGCGGCGGCATTCGTCTCTGCCGATACGGGACCGATGCATCTCGCGGCCGCTTGCGGGACGCCGTGTGTCGCCCTCTTCGGGCCCAAGGACCCCCGGATCTACCGGCCCTGGGGCGAGCAACATCGGGTGCTCGCTTCGCCGCCCGAGAGGGGGGGCATGATCTCTATTTCAGTGGACGACGTGCTCGCGGCACTCGCGCCTCTGCTGGCGTCGGCGCGCACGCGGGCGGCGCATCCGTGAGGGGCCGCATCGTCGCCGCATCGCGCGGGACGTGGCCCGCGGCCTGCGGACTTGCCGTCTGTGCGTTGGTCCTCGTCTGGATCACGCCGGCCGTCCAGCAGTATGACGGCGCGCTGCGGCTGGCGCGCCTTCTCGCCCGCGGCTCGAGTCATTTCGATGATTTCTTGCCCTGGATCGAGATGTTCCGCCACGCGGGTCGCGATCAACTCGCTTACCCGCCGATGGTGAGCTTCCTGCTGGTTCCGTTCGTCTGGGCTTTCGGGGAGGGAGTTCAGCAGCCCGCGATCAACAGTCTCTTCATCCTCGCTACGGCAGGGCTGCTGGTGGTGCTGATGCGGGGCATCGGCCCGCTCGCCGGTATCGCGGCCTGGGCCGCGCCGGCGTATGTCCTCGCGACACCGGTGCTTTACTCGGCGGCAGAGGGCAACATCTGGCTCCTGATGCACAGCGAGGGTAGTTTGCTTCTGACGGGAGCGCTGGTCGCGGCGCTTCGGTTGCGTTGCGCGCCTCTCGCCGGCTTTCTCTTCGCCTGCGCGGCGGGAACCCGTTACTCGGTGGCACTTGCCGGTCCGGCGGTCCTCGCGGCGCTGGTCGCGGGACACGCCGAGCCACTCCGCGAGGCCTGGTCCCGACTGCCCGCCCTGGCTGCCGGCGCGATTCCACCCGCTGCCGCCGTACTCATCTTTCAGTGGTGGACGCTGGGCGACGCCCTGTTCTCGCCCTACGAAGCGAGTTGGCGCGAGTGGGGGATCGGCGGCGCCCGCTTCTCGTTCGAGTACGTCTGGGGCAATGCCAGGGTCTATTTTCTAATGACGCCGCTGCGCCTGCCGGAGTTCCCCTGGCTTCGCTTCCCGGCCGACGGACAGTCGCTCTTCGTGCTGAGTCCATTCTTGCTCGGGATCTTCGCCGCGCGCCTGCGCATCGCCATTCTCGCGGTCTTCGCCGCGTCGAGTGCGGTGATGCTTGGTTTCTATCTGCTCTATTTCTGGAGCGGCTACGCGCAGTATGGCAGCCGCTACGCGCAGGATCTGCTGCCGCTCTTGTTGCCGCTCGCGTTCTCCGCCTTCACCCGTCCGGCCCGAGCGTGGCGGATTGCGTTCGGAATCCTGCTCGCGCTCTCGATGCTGATGAATGCCTGGGGGACCTACGTCGTGGCGGGATTGGGCCTGACCTGAATGCGGGCAGAAGTGGGTGTCGCGCGCGGTGTCGATCGAGCCGCCAAATCCGGGAGCATCTCGGGAGAGGCCCCACAGGTGGATGCAGGGCGGGAGCGGCACTACTCGGCCGGTCGATTGAGACGCGACGAGGCCGCGCCATGGCGCGGCAGAGGGCGGAACCTGCCCTCTCTGCTAGGAGGCGGACGATGCAAGATCGGCTGATCTTTCTGATTGGAGCACCGCGTTCGGGCACCACTCTGCTCGCCAGGATCCTGAGCGCCCATTCGCAGGTCTCGGGGCGGGCCGAGCCGCACCTGATCACGCCGCTCGCGCATCTCGGCTACTTCGCGTCGGTCCAGAAGGCCCCCTACGACCCCCTCAACGTGCAGCAGGCGATCGCCGAGGTGGTGGGCGAACTGCCGCGCGGCGAGGCGCAGTATCTTGATGCGCTGCGGGCCTATGCCGACGCCATGTACGCCGGACTCATGGAGCGGGCCCCGGACAAACGATTTTTCCTCGACAAGACGCCCGCTTACGCGCTCGTCCTGCCCTTCCTGACGCGACTCTATCCCAAGGCGCGCTACGTCGTCCTGACCCGTCACCCGCTGGCGATCCTGAGTTCCTACGTCGAGTCGTTCTTCGATGGCGACTATCGCGTCGCCGTCGAGCACAATCCGATCCTCGAGCGTTACGTGCCGGCGCTGGCGAAGGTGGTGCGCGAGCGTCCGGTCGATCTCGTCCACGTCCGCTACGAGGCATTCGTCAAGGATCCAGAAGTGGGATTCCGTGCCATCTGCGAGGGGATCGGGCTGCCCTTCGAGGCCGCGGCGATCGATTACGGCGAATCCGGGCAGAAGTTCGAGGGCCTTGGCGATCCGACGAGCGTTCATCGTCATACCCGTCCGGTCGAGAGTTCGGTCAAGAAGTGGGCGATCGAGATCGCGGCGGATCAGGCGACGCTCGACCTGGTTGTCGCGATCGTCAACGGGCTCGATCCGGCCGATCTCGAGACGCTCGGCTATCCGCGCGAGGCGATGCTCGCGGAGCTCGATCGCGCGCGGGCGGCCGGAGTCAAGCCGCCGAAGCGTGAGGCGCCGCTGCGCTATCGCATGGAGCGCAAGCTTCTCGTGGCGCTGCGGCGCGACATCCAGCACAACGCCCTGGGCCGCGCGCTCAAGCGCCTGCGCTTCGGGCTCGACGTCGTCCTGCGCGAGTGATCTCGGGCGCGCGCATGACGCGAGCAGCGGCTGGCGAACTACGCAGCCTCGACGTCATCCGGAGCGAGTCCTCTCGGCGTGCGGGGGCCGGTGCCGTGCTCTGCGGGTTCGGCGGTGGCGGCCGGCCGCGTCGGCGTCGGCACACCACGGCGGGGCTCCCCGGAAGGGTCGTGCCCTCGCTGCCGCGTGGCCGGCCACATCGAATCCCGGAGCGGGCTCTGTTAGCCGTCCCTCCAAATGACTGGCGCCGAAGTCCGCTCGTCGTTCCTGGAGTTCTTCCGGGAGCGCTCCCACAGGATCGTCCCGAGCGATCGTATCGTTCCGACCAACGATCCGTCGCTGCTCTTCACCAATGCCGGGATGGTGCAATTCAAGAATATCTTCCTCGGCACCGAGACGCCGAGTGTGCCGCGCATCGCGGACTCGCAGAAGTGCCTGCGTATCTCGGGCAAGCATAATGATCTTGACGACGTTGGGCGGGACATCTACCACCAGACCTTCTTCGAGATGCTCGGCAACTGGTCGTTCGGCGACTACTACAAGCCCGAGGCGATCGAGTGGGCCTGGGAGCTGCTGACGCGGGTCTGGGGCCTGCCCAAGGACCGGCTCTACGCCACGGTCTTTCGTACGGACGAGGAGGCGCGCGCTCTCTGGCCGCGCGTGACCGATCTGCCGGCCGCTCGCGTGCTGCCCTTCGACGAGAAGGACAATTTCTGGGAGATG
>SXLG01000127.1 GCA_005777805.1 Pseudomonadota bacterium | reverse complement strand
GCGGAATGACGTGGTCGCCCGGCGCAAGGCCGCGGACTCCGGCGCCGACCTCACGCACGATCCCTGCGCCCTCGTGGCCCAGGATGGCCGGGAAGAGCCCCTCGGGGTCCGAGCCCGAGAGCGTGAAGGCATCGGTGTGGCAGATCCCGGTGGCAAGCAGCTCGATCAGCACCTCGCCCTCGTGGGGGCCATCGAGATCGACCTCCTCGATGACGAGTGGCATTGCGGGGGCATGGGCGAGAGCGGCACGGACCTTCATGCCGCTCTCTATCCGGGAGGGCCGTCATCGAGTCCAGCCCTTTCCCGGGGCCTTCCGGCCTGCCACCTTCCCCGGGCGGAGGCTCACCGATGCGGCGCGAGATCTTCAGCCAGGAGCACGACATCTTTCGCGAGCAGTTCCGCCGCTTCGCCGAGCGCGAGATCGCGCCCCGCGTCGACGACTGGAACGCGCACGGGCGCAGCGACCCCGAGGTGTGGCGCCGGGCCGGTGCCGCCGGTTTCCTCGGTGCCTGCGCACCGGTCGAATTCGGCGGCGCCGGTGGCGACTTTCTCTACGACGCGATCCTGATCGAGGAGATGGCGCGCATCCGTGCGCACGCGATGATGATGTCGCTGCACAGCGACATCGTCATGCCCTACCTGACGCACTATGGCAGCACCGAGCAGAAGCGACGCTGGCTGCCCGGTGCGATCCAGGGCGACCTCATCCTCGGCATCGCGATGACCGAGCCGGGCACCGGTTCGGATCTCGCCAACGTCGCCACGACGGCACGGCGCGACGGCGACGACTGGGTGCTGAGCGGACAGAAGACCTTCATCTCGAACGGGCAGATCGGCGATCTCTTCGTGGTGGTCGCACGCACCGACCCAACCGCCGAGCCCCGGCACCGGGGCATCAGTCTGATCCTGGTCGAAGCCGGCGCGCCCGGTTTCGTCAAGGGCCGTAGACTCGACAAGCTCGGGCTCAAGGGGCAGGACACGAGCGAACTGCACTTCGACGAGTGCCGCGTGCCTGCCTCGAACCTGCTCGGCGGCGAGGGCGAGGGCTTCCGTATTCTGATGCAGCAGCTCCAGCAGGAGCGGCTGACGATCGCGGTCGCCTCAATCGCGTCGTGCCGGCGTTCGCTCGACGACACCGTGGCCTATGTGCGCCATCGCCACGCTTTCGGGCAGGCGCTGGCCGCATTCCAGAATACGCAATTCAAGCTGGCCGAACTCGCGACCGAGGTCGAGGTCGGTCAGGCTTTCGTCGATGCGCTCCTGCGGGCGCACGTCGGTGGCAGTGATCTCGTCACCGAGGTCAGCATGGCGAAGTGGTGGACGACCGCACTGCAGCGGCGACTCACGGCCGAGTGCCTGCAACTCCACGGGGGCTACGGCTTCATGAGCGAAGTTCCGATCTCGACCGACTACGCGGATGCGGCGGTGCAGACGATCTATGCGGGGACCAACGAGATCATGAAGGTCATCATCGCGCGTCGTATGGGTCTCGGCTGAGCGGCCCATCTCGCGCGCAGGGCGTCCGCGGCACGCGGGGTTCGTTGCGCGGCGGGAATGCCCCCGCCGGCCTCGACGCGGTCCGACGACTACACCATCGCCCGTTGCGCGGGCGCGGGGCGACGGCGCCCTCCCGGCCGACCTCGACGCAGTCCGCCGACTGCGCCATGGGGGAAGAGCGGACGATGGCGGCGGCGAGTAGGCGCTTGTGATGACCACGCGGGCACGGGCATTCAGCAGACGATGGCGGGGGAGAGCGGACGATGGCGATGACCACGGCGAGCGAGGGCGGAGGGCGGAAGGGGCGGGCAGCGCTCGAGATGCTGGCGGCCGCGCTTCTCCTGGCCGCGGCGGTGCTGTGGGCCTCGTGGCCTCTGGCGGCCCGGCTCGGCTCGGCCCTGCCGGATCCGGCTTCGCGCCCTGACGCCTTCGCCAGTTGGCGTCGCGCCGATCTCGATCTGCTCGTCTGGATTCTTTCCTGGACGATGCGTGCGCTCGTCCTGGCGCCGGGGGAGATCTTTCAGGCAAACGCCTTCCATCCTGCGCCCGACGCCCTCGCGGGCTCGGAGAACCTGCTCGGTCTGGCACCGATCGCCGCACCGATCTGGTGGGCGAGCCAGGACGCCATCTTGACGTATGGATTGACGGTGCTGGTCGTGGTCTGGCTCTCGGCGCTGGGCACGTTTGCGCTGGTGCGAGCCTGGAGTGGCTCGTTTGTCGGAGGGATCCTCGCGGCGGTGGCGTTCGCGCTTTCCCGCGAGAGCGCGGGTGATTTCGTTCGCCTGCACTGGAGCGCGGTTTCGCTCTTTCCGGTGATCGTCCTGCTGGCGTGGCGCGCGAGCCACGAGCCACGACCCGCGCGGCTCGTGGCGCTGGCGCTGGCGACGGCCCTGCAAGCGCTGGCCGGGGTCTATGTCGCCTACGAGTTGGCGATCCTGCTTACCTGCCTGGCGCCGGCCCTCGTCGTGGTCGCGGCCGACTCCGCCAGCGGGGCGCGCGCAGCCGCGGCGGGGGCACCTGCACCGGGCACGGGCCACGGTGTCAGGCAAGATAGGGACGGGGACTCCGGCTCGGAGACGGCGGGGGCACCTGCGCCGGGTGTGGGCCACGTCGTCAAGGATAATGTCAGAGGGGGCTTCGACTCGGAGGCCGCGGGGGCATCTGTGCCGGGCACGGGCCGCAGCGTCATCGTCGGCGCCCTGCTTCCGCTTGCGGCGCTTGTCGCGGGGGGGCTGGCTCTGCTGCCCGTGGCTCGCGTCTATGCCCGCGCGGCATCCCGCCAGTCCGCACTCGCCGGCGACGGCGCCACGGCGACGCTCGAGCTTCTGCGTCGGACGGGAGGGACTCCGGGCGAGGTTCTTGCCACGCTCACCACAGCACTCGGTTGGCCGCTCCTCGCTCTCGCCGTGGTTGCCCCCTTTGCCGGGCGGCGCTCGCTGCGCCCGCTCCGGCTCGGACTTCTGGCCGCCGGGGGGGTGGGCCTCGCGCTGGCATTCGGGCCCGTGGTCGGGCTGGTCCCCGGCACGACGTGGCCCAGCCCCTTCGAACTCGCGGTCCGGGTCATCCCAGGATTTAGCGGGATCCGTGGCCCGGAGCGCTTCCTGATCTTGCCCACCTTCGCCGCCGCCGTGCTGGGTGGCGGTCTCGCCGGAGAGGCTCTGTTGGAAGCCCGTCGACGCGGTGGGATCTGGGCGCTCGGCGGACGGGCGGCCGCCATCGGCCTGCTCGTCTGGGCGTGCGGACTCACGACGGCGCGGCTCCCGGCGGGTGGCCTGCGCCTCCTCGATCTGTCGCTCGCGCGCGACGATTCCTTCGCGGTGCACCGCTGGCTGCGCGAGTCGGAGGCCGAGGGGCCCGTGCTGCTCGTACCGCAGCCCCGGTCTGCTCTCGACGTCCCGCGACTTCTGGGCGTGACTGGCTCGCAGGTCGGATCGACCCTGCACTGGCTGCCGCTCGTCCACGGTTACACCGGCCATCCCCCCGCCGGCACGGACCTCGTCCGGGCGCTGGTGGCACGCCTGCCTGGCGATCCGCAGGCCTTCGCCGATCTCTGCGCGCTGACCGGTATGCGCTGGATTCTGGTCGACGAGAGTCATCTCCCGCCCGACGAGATCCGGCGCTGGAGCCTCGCGGTGCAGATGCTGCCGCTCTCGCTCGAGACTCGTCAGGGTGAGACGCGGGTCTACCGTGTACGCCAGGACTGCGGCGGGCTCGTCGCGGCCTTTGGCGCAGAGCTTCGCGCGCTTCCCGAGATGGCAGGGAAAACGAGTCTCCACGGCGTGCCGCTCACGGCCCTGCCTGCGGCCACCACGCGGGGTGTTCTCCGCCTGCAGGCGCCCGTGCAGGTCGTGGCCGGGATGCCGGTGTCGCTCCAACTCGCGGTTCGCAACGACGGTGACGCAACCTGGCCCGGTCTCGACGCGTCGCCCCGCGGCCCCCTGGTGTTCGAGCTGCACTTCGTGCCCGGTGATCTCGCAGCCGGGGTGGACGCCGCGGCTCCGCCGTCGATCCAGATTCCACTGGCACGCGATCTGGCGGCAGGCGAGGGCGTCGTCGTCCCCGCGCTGGTGTTCGCGCCGCCTCCGGGCGACTGGCGTCTGGAGGGACGACTCGTCCAGCGCGGTCATGGTGCGGTGCCCGGTGTTGCGCCGGCTTCGGTCGCCCTGCGTAGCGACCGGCTGGAGCTCGGCCGCGCTGGCTAAGCCGCGGGTCGAGTCGCCAGGCGCGGTCCGGTGCGCATGTTGCGCTCGGCGAAGAAGCTGCCCTGCACGCCGTCCCAGGTGACCAGGCAGACGGTGTACTCGGTGTCCGGTTCGAGTCCCTTGATGCGGAAGCGGCCCGCGACCTCGACGCGCTCGTCCTCGACGTCGTTGTCGTGGTCGCGATCGATGTCGAAGTGGACGCCGCAGTAGCCCTGGGCCGGCACCACCCACGCGAATTGACGCAGCCGCTGGCCCGGATCCGGATCGGCCGGAGCCCCGGCGGTGCAGTCGAGCGTGTCGGACGCGGCCGTGCAGTTCTCGAGGGCCGGCGTGACCGGGCGGTCGTTGCAGCGCGTGCTGGCGGGAAATATTCCATGATCGACAAGCGTTCGGCACCAGAGGACGGCGATCTCCATGTAGCCGAAGCCATTGGGGTGGACGTGGCAATCGGGGATGTTCTTCTCGTCGCCATCGCGCCCGAAGGTCCACCAGCGCCGACGTCGGCCTGGCGAGAAGTGCCGGTAGAGATCGGGCCCGGGCAGGGCGGCGATGGCGCCGCCCTCGTCCGGCTCCGCGAGCCAGGTGCGCATCGCGGCCACGTTGCTGCTCCAGCGTTGGTGGCGACGCGACTCGCAGTCGGTTGAAAGATCATGGTTGAGCTGGGGCTCGATCGCGACGAAGGCGCGCCGGACTCCGGTCGTGTCGAGTGCGGACAGGATGTCGCGGTAGTTTGCCACCGTCTCTGCCGGCTCGATGCCGAGACCGACATCGTTGACGTGCAGCCCGACGAAGAGGGCAGTGCGGGCGCCGAGCGTCAAGCGTTGGGCCGCATCGAAATGGCGCACGGGGCCAAGGTATTTGGAGCGTGTTCGAGGCCAGAGCTCGGGGTGCATCTCGCGCGTACCGATGGCCGGGAAGGCGTAGCGATTAAATTCGAATCCTGGTGCGAGGGCGCGCAGGATCGGGTACCAGCCCGCGGTGTAGCCGGCGATCGTCTTGTGGAATTCGCCATCGTCGGCCGCGAAATCGTCGCCGGTACCGAAACTGTTCGAGCTGCCGAGCACGACGATGCGCGACGCGGGAGCGGCCGGGCCGACGGGGAGAGGATCGGCTGCGGCGGTGGGCGCGACGGGCGAGGCGAGGAGGACGCCGAGGAGGACGCCGAGCGCCGCTGCCGCGTGGGCGCATTCCTCGCGCCACGGCGAGCACGCCCGGGGGTGCTGTCGGTTCGGGTCGCCCGAAGTGTGGGCCGGCGGGGTCAGATCCACGCTCCGCCGTTCGGGCTGATGACCTGGCCGGTCACCCAGGCGGCGTCGTCGGAGACGAGGTACGCGACGGCGCCGGCGATGTCGTCGGGCGTGCCCAGCCGCGGCACGGGGAGTCGGGCGACGATCCTGTCATAAAATGAATCAGGAGATCCCGCGCCGCGGATGAGAGGCGTGTCGACGAGGCCCGGCGCGATGGTGTTCGCGGTGATGCCGTGCGCGCCGCCCTCGAACGCGATCGCCTTGGTCAGACCAACTATTCCGGCCTTGGCGGCGACATAATGTGCGAGCCCGGGGCCGCCCCCGCCGTTCAGTGCCGCCACCGAGGCGATGGTGACGATGCGGCCGGAGTGCTGGGCCGCCATGTCGGTGAACGCCTCGCGGCAGCAGAGGAAGGTGCCGCGGAGGTGAACCGCGATCATGCGATCGAAACCCGCGACCGTCATCTGATCGAAGGGCGTGAAGTCGGCGATGCCCGCACTCGAGACCAGGATCGAAGCCGGACCGAGGCGGGAGCGAACCTCCTCGAAAGTGAGCCTGACGCTGTCCTCGATGGCCACGTCGATGGTCAAGCCGCAGGCGCGCTGGCCCGCAGCTTGCACCTCGGCGGCAACGGTCGTGGCCCGGCCGGGATCGATGTCCAGCACCGCGATGGCGTAACCCATCGACGCGAGTCGCAGCGCACTCGCGCGGCCAATGCCGGAGCCGCCACCCGTGACCACGGCCACTCGCTCGTTCGTTCCCATCCGGTTCCTCCCGCTACAGCCATAGCAGGAGTACGGGGGGCGCTAGCGAGAAGTCGGAGACCTCGAGCCGAACGCGAGCAGCTTGGTCACGAGCCGCGGGTCGGCCGCAGGCGGTGGCACGAGGTGACCCTCGCCGCCGCTGGGCCGTGACGCGCCGGGGCGGCAGCGGCCTGATTCCCGCTGGAGGATCGCCCGCCCCGTCGCGGCACCAAGACGTGCACCGTGCGCCCGGCAGCGCCGTGCGAGGTGGCGGCGGCGCAGGAGCAGGAGTGTGGCGTTGTCGGACCGTTGCACCACCGTGACTCGAGGTAACGCCGCGCGGGCGGCGGCGGCGCAGGAGTGTGGTGCCGTCGGTCCGTTGAACCACCGTGACGCGAGGCAGCGCCGCGCGGGTGGCGGTGGTGCAGGAGTCTGGCGTCGTCGGTCCCCCCGCACCGCCGTGGCGGGGGGACCGACGAGCGATGTGCTCGGGAGTGCGCGCCGACCTGTCGCCCTGCCCAGGACCTGCACCGTGGCGGCGGTCGCCGGCGCGTGTTTGCCGGAGGATCGGCGAGTCGCGGCGATGGGACCGAGGCTCGGGAGGTCGTCCAGTCATGAGCGTTCTCAGGGTCGAGGGTCTGGTGGCGCGGGCATTTGAATTCGGCTTCGCGGACCTCGCAGCACTACCCGGGCAGGTGCCGGACGTCTCGGTGCTGGTGCCCGGCCGCGAGGGCACGGCGGTGCCGCTGGCCGCACTTCTCTGTGCGGTGGATGTGGCGGCCGATGCGACCCACGTCACGCTGGAATCGAACGACGGGCGCTTCGCTGCGAGCACGCTGCTCGGCGATGTCGCCTCCGCTGTCGTGGTCTATGCCCTTGACGGGGCCCCCCTCCCGGCGAGTCTCGGCGGCCCCTGCCGCTTCCTGATCCCGGAAGCGACGACGTGCGCGACCGGTCCGGCGGATCCCTGCGCCAACGTCAAGGCTCTCGGGGTGCTGCGGCTCGAGCAGGGCATGGGCCGCGACACCCGGCCCACCACGGTGCGCGCCCACGCCGAACTGCACGCGGTCGCGGGTGAGCCGCACCACCCCTCGCTGGGGGGCCGCGGGCGGTCCTGACCCGGCACCGTCGTCGCGCGTCGGGCTCCCGGGGGCGCCCACCGGCCGCGCGAGTCATGTCCGCTGCTCGCGCCTGACTGGACTTCACGCTTGTCAGGTCCGCGAGGTACCCACCGGTCGCATGGGTCACCTCGTTTGCTCGCACCTGGCTGTACTTCACTCTTGCCGGCCTCGCGGGAGCTCACTGGTCGCACGAGTCATGTCCCTGCTCGCGTCTGGCTGGACTCAACGCTTGCCGGGTCCGCAGGGGCGCCCACCGGCCGCGCGAGTCAGCGGCGGCACCGGTGTTGCGCGAGAGGTGTCCCGGCCCGTAGGCCCAAGGTTGGTGAGTCGGGAACTCGAGCGGCGCACGCGCACGATCCGCGTCCAGAACCTGGATCTCGCGATCGGTGAGGACGAGGCCGTGCTGCGCCGGCGCGCCTGCACGGTGCTGGGCGTGGGGGAGGCTGAACTGCGCGGTTTCCGGATCGCCCGCAAGGCGCTCGATGCGCGACGGGTCGGCGGACGGCCGCGCCTGCGCTTCGTCGTCCATGTAGAGATTATGCTGGATGAGGGCGCGGCGCCGCGCGGAGTCGAGCAGGCGCTCCGGACAGGCCGTGCTCGCGAAGTCGCGCCGCCGGCTTCGCTCATTGTCGAGAACGTCCCGGCGCGCCTGCGTCGCGCGGCGGGCTTCCGCGTCGGGGTGGTGGGGGCCGGACCGGCGGGACTCTTTGCCGCACTGGTGCTGGCGCGCAACGGCGTTGCGGTCACGCTGCTTGACCGCGGGCCCGACATCACCCGGCGCAGTCGCGGGGTGGTGGCCTTCCACCGCACCCGCCAGCTCGACCCCGAGGCGAATCTGCTCTTCGGCGAGGGGGGAGCCGGCACATATTCCGATGGCAAGATCTACACGCGCATCGACGACCCGCTCGAGGTTCCGTTGCTGGAGGAGTTGGTCGTCTGCGGCGCGCCGCCCGCGATCGTCTACGACAGCCTGGCCCACATCGGCACCGATCGCCTGCATCGCGTTCTGCCCCGGCTGCGCGAGGTGCTGATCGAACTTGGCGTCGAGATCCATTTCGATACCCGCTTGGAACGTCTGGTGACCTGGGGCGGTGCGGATGCCAGCGGGCCGCGCCGGGTGCGGGCGCTCGGGACGAACCGTGGCGAAATTGCGTGCGACGCGCTTGTGCTCGCGGTCGGGCACAGCGCGCGCGACACCTGGGCCATGCTGGCGGGTGCTGGCGTGGCCTTCGAGCCCAAGCCCTTCCAGCTCGGCTTGCGCATCGAGCATCCGCAGAGCCTGATCAATCGCGCCCGGCTCGGAGATTCGCCCGCGGCCCACTTGCTCGGTGCTTCGAGCTACGGCCTGGTCGCGCGGGCGCGGCCGGGGATCGCGGCGGCGCATACCTTCTGCATGTGTCCCGGTGGCCGCATGGTTGCGGCCGTCAACGAGCCCGGTCGGCTCTGCGTCAATGGCATGAGCAACTCGCGCCACTCCTCGCCCTGGGCGACGAGCGCGATCGTCACGACGCTCAACCCCGAGGCTTTTCCAGCCTTGCTGGGCGAGCTGGCCACGCACGCCCAGCAAGGCGTTCTTCCCGCCGCATCGCCGGGCGCGAGGTCGGTGCTCGTTGCCGAGAGCGGCGAAGATGCCCTCGCACTCCTTGGCGGGCTGCCATGTCATGCGGCGTTTGAGGGCGTCCGCCTCCAGGCGTTGCTCGAGGAGCGCAGCTTCGCGCTCGGCGGCGGCGACTATACGGCGCCGGCGCAGGGCGCTCCAGATTTCATGGCTGGACGAGAGGGCAGCGCGGTTCGCCGCGGAAGTTATCTGTTAGGGACGAGGCCCGCCCGGCTCGATCTGCTTCTCCCCGCAGTGGTGCGGGATTCGCTCCGCAATGCGCTTGCCGCCTTCGAGCGGCAGTTGCCGGGCTATGCGAGCGAGGAGGGAGTCCTGATCGGTGTCGAGTCGCGAAGTTCGGGCGCGGTCCGCCTGCCACGCGACCGGCGGACGTGGCGTGCTCACGGCTTCGTAAACCTCCTGCCGATCGGCGAGGGCGCCGGCTGGGCCGGGGGGATCATGAGCGCTGCGCTCGACGGCGCCAACGCGGCCCAGGCGCTGCTGCGCGAGAGCGAGTGATCGAACGGGCCTCGGGAAGTCGTGCGGCGTAGCGCTGAAGTCCGGTTGACGGGCTGCGCGCGGCCCGGCTAGTCTCGCCGCAGCAGCGCCACTGGCGGCCCACCTGGTCGCAAGGCCGTTTCGTTTCCTGCCACTGGAGTACCCACATGACGCTTCGTCTCCCGCGGATGTACATCGCTCTCGCCGGCTCTCTCGCGGCCTGCGCTCTCGGCTCGCTCCTGCTGGCGCCGTCGGCGGCGCAGGCGAGGATCGCCGGCGGTGGTTCGACCCGAACGGATTGCTTTGCCGAGTTCGAGGCGCCGCATATGCGGCTCAACTACCCACCCTTCGATCCGGCCAAGGGCAAGCCCGGCCGCGAGGTGCGCTGCTTCGACGGCCAGGCCGGCTGCGACCAGGATGGCGTGGTGGACGGGCAGTGTGTCTTTGATCTCGATGTCTGCTTGCAGGTTGCCGACCCCGCGTTGCCGGCGTGCACCACGCCCACTCTGAGTGGCGTGGTTGTCAGCAACCCGAATGCGGCTCCCGAACTCGCCGCCCTGCAGAATGCGATCGACGGGATCTTGGCCGAAGCCGAGGCCTGTACCAGCGGCGTTTCGCTGACGGTTGCGCTCGGTGGACCCACGCCCGCGGGGATCTGGTCGCGCGGCAAGGGCGTCGTCAAGCTTGCAGCGACAGGTGGCGGCTTGACGGATGTCGACGTGCTCAGGCTCTCGTGCCTGCCCGCGGAGTGGCCGAGCTACGGCCACGACGACCGCCATACCCGCAACAATCCACTGGAGACCGTACTCGGGCCGAGCAACGCTGCGAACCTCACCCTGCTCTGGGAAATGGACCTCGACGACGGTGTGGGGGACAACGGGGTGACTTCGACACCCACGGTGGGCAATGGACGGGTCTACGTCACGTCGTGGAATGGGCTCCTCTACGCGCTCGATCGCGGGACGGGTGCCGTCAAGTGGTCGTACGACACGGGATCGGCCGGCTCGAACGGGCTGCAGAGCAGTGCGACCTTGACCGCAGATGGTCGCGTCGTGGTCGGTGACAGTGCCGCCGTCGTGCACTGCCTCGATGCGAAGAAGGGCACGTTGCTCTGGACGCGCGACCTGAACCAGCGGCCGGAGGACCATATCTGGGGCTCGCCCACGGTCGATGAAAGGCGGGTTTATGTTCCGATCGCGTCGCATGCCGATCAGCCATGCACGCAGGGCCGCGTCGTCGCACTGGACCTCGATACCGGGGTGCCACTCTGGAGCTTCCAGTCGGTGCCGGAGAAGGTCTGCCGTGTGGATACGACCGTGACCTGTGCGGTCGACGGCGATTGCCCGAGTGGCGCCTGCATCACCGCTCGTGGCGCGGGTTTCACGGCCGCACCGACGCTCGATCCATCGGGCGATCATGTCTACGCCAACCCGGTCGGCTGCTACACCTTCCCGGCCGTCGGCGACGCCAACTCGATCCTGAAGCTCGACGCCGCGACCGGCGAGGTCGTGTGGCGCACCCGACTCACGGCGCTCGAGCAGTTCGGCTATTGCAGCGTGTCGCGTACCGATTGTGGCGAGGTTGCCGACTGCCCTGCGGGCGAGAGCTGCACCACCAAGCCTTTCTATCATGATTTCGCCTTCCTTAATCCACCGCTTGTCGTCGATGTGGACAACGGGCTGGGGAGCACGCGACCACTGGTGGTCTCGGGCAGCAAGGACGGCACCCTCTACGCGCTCGATCCCGACACGGGTCTCGTGGTCTGGGCGAACGCCGTCGTCCCGCTGCCGCTCTCGCCCAACTTCGGCGGCTTCGGTCTCTTCAACGGCATGATCGGCTTCGCCGACGACCGCTTCTTCGGCGCGCTCTACGAGGTCATCGAGTTCATCCCGGCGGGGACGCCCGCGACAGAGCATCTCCAGGCCTTCCGCGCGGTCGATGGCACGACGGCCTGGACCGCCGGAATCGGCAAGAGTTGGGCGCGGGTGGGGCTCGGTGGGGGGCTTGTGATGGCGGGTAGTCAGGTGAACACCGACCTCCACATCCACGACGCCGCAAGCGGCGCCGAATTGAAGAGGCTGGCCTTTCCGAGCAACGTCGTCTCGGGCCCGGCGATCACCGGCAGCCGGGTCTACGTTGGCTGGGGCGTGTTCGGGGTCAAGGGCGGCGTGCGGGCGTACGGGCTGCCGTAGATTCGTGCGTCGAGTGCGGCGGCGGCGCCGGCCGCGAGACGCTGACCTTCCCGGGCGACGTGATCCCGGATGCCGGGGCGCCGGCCGCTCAGCCCGGAGGCGGATCGTCGAAACGGCCGTGGCGGCCGGCGCCGCGGGCGAAGCGGGTGGCACCGGCGAGGGTCTCGCCGCTCTGGATGACCTCGAGTCCCCACGCCGTTTCGCGCCGCAATGCCGCGGCCTCGTCGAGGTTCCACTGGCTGCGCGCCGAGCGGCGGTCGGCGCGCATGCACTTCTGCGGGAAGCCGGCGATGCGGCGCGCGAGGCCGAGCGCTTCGTCGATGGCCCGGCCCGGCGCGCATAGAGTGTTGACCAAGCCCATGCGCAGGGCTTCGTCGCCCGAGACGCCGCGGCCTGTCAAGATCAGGTCGAGCGCGTTCGACTGGCCGATCAACCGGGGCAGACGCACGGTGCCGCCATCGACCAGCGGTACCCCCCAGCGGCGGCAGTAGACCCCGAAGACGGCGTCGCGTGCCGCCACGCGCAGGTCGCACCACAGGGCCAGTTCGAGGCCGCCCGCGACGGCATGTCCCTCGACCGCCGCAATCACAGGCTTGTCGAGGTCCAGGCGCGTCGGACCCATCGGGCCGTCACCGTCGAGCGCCACGCGGTTGCCGCGGCCGCTCGACGCCGCCTTGAGATCTGCACCCGCGCAGAAGGTGCCGCTCGCGCCGGTCAGTATGGCGACGCGTAGCGCGTCGTCGTCGGCGAAGAGACGGAAGGCCCGGGTCAGTTGACCGGCCGTTGTGGCGTCGACGGCGTTGCGCACCTCGGGTCGGTCGATGGTGACGACAAGAATGTCGCCGGTGACGCTGGTGTGCACAGAATCCATAATTGTTCTCCTCGCCGGCCGGTGCCGCTCGGGTGCCCTGGCGGGGAGTGTTCCGGCGAATAGAGCCCGGAGCAAGTGCGGGCCGTGTCGGACGACGCGGTCTGTCGCGCTCGAGGCGATAGAATCGCGTGTCGCGGTTCGACTCGTCCGAGCAGGCTTCACTGCCGGGCGGGTCATCGCCGTAGAGTGCCACGCGTTTGCTGGTCGCGATCCGACTTGCCTGCGCCGGCTTCAGTGAGGGGCGGGTCGTCGCGGATGGAGCGCCACGCGGTTGGTGGTCGTGGTCCGACTCGCCGGGGTTGGCTTCACGGACGGAGGCACGTGTGCCCCGAGGGCCGTGGCCGTGCGCCAACCCGCGGCTACTGATGGAGGTGGAAGTTTCCCCGCGCGTCGAGCACGAGGCGCTGGCCCGGGTGCACGACGATGGTCGTGAGCGGTTCCTGCACGATCGCCGGGCCGCGGATCTCATGCCGGGCGCGCAGCGCCGGCCCGTCGTAGACCGGCGTGGCGACGAAGCGTCCGCCGAAGAAGGCCTGACGATGGCCAAGCCGGGCTACGCTCACATCGCGTCGCGAGGCGGGCGTGCGCGGCAGCTCGGGCTTCTCGACCACGGCAGTGGCCTCGATGGCGAGACCCCGAATGATCGGCACCTGATCGGGCACGGCGTAGGTGTGGAGTGCTTCGTGACTTGCGTGGAACGCCTCGACCAGAGCGTCGAGGCTGGCGCGGCGGAAGGGACCGCTGCCGTCGAGCGCGATCTTCATGTCGAAGGTCTGTCCCGGGTAGCAGAGGAAAGCCACGCGCCGTGCTGTCACGTCACGCGCGCGGAACCCTGCCGCCGCGAAGGCGGCGAGCGCGTTCCGCTTCATCTCGGCAAGGAGTTTCTCGACCCGGCTCAGGTCAACCCGGTCGGCCGGCACGATCAGCGAGCGCATCTCGACCACCGTGGGGTCGGTCAAGAGCAGACCAAGTGCCGAGAAGGCCGGCGCACTGCGTGGAATCAGCACTTCCTTGATCCCGAGGTCGGCGGCCTGCACCCCCGCATGTACCGGGCCGTTGCCGCCGAAGGCGACCAGCGGCAGCCCGCGTGGATCGACGCCACGCAGCGCCGAGACCCGTCGGATGGCGTTGCTCATGTTGGAGTTGACGATGCGGTAGATGGCCCAGGCGGCCTCTTCGACCGAGCGCAGGCCGAGCGGCGCCTGAATCCTCTTCGCGATTCCGGCTGCGGCGCGGGCGACGTCGAGCTCGAGCTCGCCGGCGTAGAAGGCCTTCGGATCGAGGTAGCCAAGCACCAGGTTGGCATCGGTGACCGTCGGCTCGCGGCCACCGCGCCGGTAGCAGATCGGTCCAGGTATGGCGCCGGCGCTCGCCGGGCCGACGTGCAAGGCCCCCTCGATGACGTGCGCGATCGAACCGCCGCCGGCACCGACCGACTGCACGTTCACCATCGGCAGCGCGACGAGATAGCGGTGGTGCCAGTTCCACGACGAGCCGATCTCGGGCTTGCCGTCGCGGACGAGACAGACGTCGTAGCTCGTGCCGCCCATGTCGACCGAGATGAAGTCCCGCACGCCCGCGCGCGCCGCGACCTCCACCGCACCCATGACGCCACCGGCGGGTCCGGAACCCAGCACCGTGACCGGACGTTCGGCGACCCAACCGGCCGTCATGAGCCCGCCGTTGGACTGGATCAGCAGCAGCGGGTGCGCGAAGCCACTACGCGCGAGCTTCTTCTCGAGATTGCCAAGATAGCGCCGGATGCGCGGCGCGACGTAGGCGTTGACCAGCGTGGTCGAGGTGCGTTCGAACTCCGGCGCCTTCGGCAGCACCTCGTGCGAGAGCGAGACGTGGACCCGGGGCAATTCCTCGCGCGCGATCTCGCGGATGCGTTGCTCGTGCGCCGGGTCGACGTAGGAGAAGAGCAGGACCACGGCGAGGGATTCTATCTTCTGCTTGCGCATGCGTCGCAGCGCTTGCCGGACCGCTTCCTCGTCGAGCGGCACGACGACGTTGCCCTCGAAGTCGAGCCTCTCCGGCACGCCGTAGCGCTGGCGGCGCGGCGCGATCGCGGTGGGGGGAGGAAGGGCCGGATCCCAAATATTTTCCTTGAAGCCACGCCGAAGCTCGATCTCGTCGCGGTGCCCGTCGCTGGTGATGAGTCCGGTGCGGGCGCCGCTCATCTGGATCATGGTATTGTCGGCGGTGGTCGTGCCGTGGACGATGCGCTCGGTCGCGCCGAGCAGCGCTCGCAGCGAGAGACCCTCGTGATGGGCCAGCCTCTCGAGGCCGTTCATGACACCGACGCTCTGGTCCTCGGGCGTGGTCGGCGTCTTGTCGACGTGGAGGCTCGAATCGGGGCGGACCAGGACCAACTCGGTGAAGGTGCCGCCGACGTCGATGCCGATGCGGTAGCCGGGGAGCGCGGTCTTCATTTCTGGGCGCTCCCCTCGGTGGCAGATTCGGTTTGTGCCGCCGCCGCGCGGCGTTCGGCCCGTAGCCGGGATCGCAGCCGCCGGGTTGCCGGCGCATCGATCCGCAGCGTGAGTTTCCACAGATCACCCGCGAGCACGACGCCGTAGTCGCGGCGGGCACCCTCGACGCTGACGTACTCGTCGAGCACGTCCTCGAGGACCGTTGCGGCGGGTCGATCGAGCGGGTCGCCGACCCCGCCCCCGCCGCCGTAATAATATTCGTAACACTCGCCCGCCTGATGCAGGACGCGTTCCGAGGAATCTCCGACCTCGCGACAGGCGTCACTGCCGACGCGCACCAAGAGCCTGTTCGGCGAACCATCGCGGCCGCCGGCCAGGCCGGGCATCGGGAAGCGCTTGCCGACGACGTAGGTGTAGATCGTCGCGGGAGTGGTGACCTGCTTGCGGTAGAGGCTGCCGCAGCCGCCGCGGAACTCGCCCGCGCCGCCCGAGTCGGCGATGTAGTCGCGCCAAAGATGGCGGACTGGAAAGATCGACTCGTTGATCTCGGCGGTCGCCCGGATCAGGTTGCCGAAGCTCACGTTCATGGCACCCCAGCCGTCCTGCTCCGCCACAGCACCGCAGTACGCGGCAAACGTATCGACCGAGTGATCGATGAACGTCTTGCCGGTGCGGGGATGCGTGCCGAAGATCACGGTCGGCATGCCCATCTTGTAGACCTGCGGGCAGACCCGCCCGGACACCGCGGTGGCAAGGGCGCGTGCCACCGCTTCGCCGACCTCGGTGCCGGGGTGGTGCGTGCCGGCCGCCACCGAGCGGCCCTCGGGTGGGTTGAGACAGCAGCCCTCGGGGACGATCAGCCGGATTGACTCGAAGAACCCCTCGTTCTTCGGGATGTCGGAGGGCATCATCGAGGCAAGCTGGGCGATGACGTAGCCGCGCGTGTTGCCAAAGGTTGAATAGGCCTCGATCTCGGGCCGATCGTCGGAGCCGGTGAAGTCCACCACCAGATCGCCGCCCTCGATCGTCACCTTGCAGTGGATGTGGATGTCGCGGTTGCCCTTGGGGTCGTGATCGACCCAAGTGTCGGATTCGTAGACGCCGTCCGGCCACTTCTCGACCTCGGCCCGGAAACGCCGTCGCGAGTAGTCGATCATCGAATCGACGGCGCCGCGCACGAGCGCAGCCCCGTGGCGGATGCACAGTTCCTTCAGTCGGCGCGCCCCGATCTGGGCGGCGCCGATCTGGGCGCGGAGGTCGCCGAGGAAGGATGGGGTGCGGTTGTTGGTCGAAATCATGTAGATAACGTCGCGGCGCTCTTGGCCGCGCTCGATCACCTTGATCGCCGGGAAGCGGACGCCCTCGGCCCAGATGTCGGCAGCATCGACGTTGTAGCCGCCGGGGGCGCCGCCGCCGGTGTCGGCGTGATGGCACTGGATCGAGGCGATCAGCAACAATTCGCCGTCGTGGAAGACCGGCGCGTAGACGTTGTAGTCCG
>SXLG01000126.1 GCA_005777805.1 Pseudomonadota bacterium | reverse complement strand
GCTCGATTCGGTGACGATCGAGGTGCGACCGGGTGAGGTGGTCGGTCTCCTCGGCCCCAATGGCGCCGGCAAGACGACCACGTTCTACTGCATGGTCGGTCTGATCCGGCCCGCATCCGGGCAGGTCCTTCTCGGCGCGGATGACATCACGGACTTGCCCATGTTCCGCCGCGCCCGCCGCGGGATTTCGTACCTTCCGCAGGAAGCGTCGGTGTTCCGGGGCCTCACGGTCGAGGACAACGTCCGCGGCGTGCTGGAGACCCTGCCCCTCTCGCGCGAAGTGCGCGAGGCGCGCTTGCGGGCCCTGCTCGAGGAACTCTCGATCGCCCATCTCGCCCGGTCCCGGGCCACCGCACTCTCGGGCGGCGAGCGGCGACGGCTCGAAATCACGCGAGCGTTGGTGCTGCAGCCGTCCTATATCCTGCTCGACGAGCCCTTCGCGGGGATTGATCCGATCGCGGTGATCGATATTCAAGGAATCATCTCACAGCTCAAGCAGCGGGGGATCGGCGTGCTGGTCACCGACCACAACGTTCGCGAGACCCTCGGGATATGCGATCGGGCCTATATCCTGAGCGAGGGCGTGATCCTCGAGGAAGGTTCCCCCGAGAGTATTGCGGCGAGCCCGCGGGCGCGCGAGATTTATCTGGGCGAGCGTTTCACGCTCTGAGTCGATCTGAATATGGCGTTCGAACACCGCATCGGTCTGCAACAGAAGCTCAAGCAGACCCTCGTCATCACGCCCCAGCTCAAGGCCGCGATCAAGATCCTCCAGCTCTCGCGCACCGACCTCGACCAACTCGTCAACGAAGAACTCGAACAGAACCCGGCCCTCGACGAACTCGGTCTCGGTCAGGAGGAGATCGAGATCGAGCCGGATGCTCCCGCCGAGGAGCGGATGCCCGATCTGGTCGACCCGACCATCGATTCAGGCCTCGGTCCCACCGAGAGCGAGCCGAGCGAGGTCGCGCCCGAGGAGTCCCGGCTCGGTGAAATCGACTGGGCCGAGTATCTGGCCAATTACGCGGCCAACGAGACCCACGGCGCACTCTCTTCGGCCGCCGGCACCGGTGCGGATTTCGACGAGGACAGCCGGCCGACTCTCGAGAACACGCTCGCGCGTGCGTTCTCGCTGACCGACCATCTGACGTGGCAGCTCCGCATGGGCGGTTTCGATCCGGAGGAGACCGCGGTCGGCGACGTGTTGATCGGCAACGTCGATGAAAACGGCTACCTCAGGATCACGGTCGAGGAGGTGGCGCTGGAGGCCGGCGTCGATCCCGCCGTGGTCGAACGGACGCTGGCGCGGATGCAGCGCTTCGACCCGCCAGGCGTGCTGGCGCGCGACGTCGCCGAGTGCCTGCGGGTGCAGCTCGATCAGCTCGAGGACGTCGATAAAACAGTGCGTGACCACGCGCGTCGGATCGTCTGCGGCCATCTCGATCTGGTCGAATCGCGCCGCTACGAGAAGCTCGCCCGGGACAGCGGCCTCACCAAGCGCGAGATCACGGCCGCCGTGCAACTCATCTCGTCGCTGGAGCCCAAGCCGGGCCGTAGCTGGGTGGCCGAGGAGCCGCGCTACGTCATGCCGGATGTCTTCGTCTACAAGATGGACGGGCAGTGGACGGTCTCGCTCAACGACGACGGGATGCCGCGCCTGCGGGTCTCGGACGCCTACCGGAGGCTGCTCACCAGCGAGGACGGTCCCGAAGAGGCCAAGGCGTATATCCGTGACAAGCTGGCCTCGGCGCAGTGGCTGATCCGCAGCATCCATCAGCGCCAGAGCACGCTGATGAAGGTCACCAACTCGATCGTGCGCTTCCAGGAGGCCTTCCTCGACCGTGGCGTGCCGGCTCTGCGGCCGCTCGTCCTCAAGGACGTCGCCAACGACATCGGCATGCACGAGTCCACCGTCAGTCGAGCGACCGCCAACAAATGGGTTCACACGCCGCAGGGGACGCTCGACCTCAAGTATTTTTTCACGACCAGCATCCGCTCGGCGGACGGGGAGGGGGTGTCGGCCGAGTCCGTGAAGGAAAAGATCCGAACGATGATCACCGTGGAGGACACGCGCCGGCCCTTCAGCGATCAGCACCTCGCCGAGGCGCTGGCGCACGACGGGATCGAGATCGCGCGGCGTACTGTGGCCAAATATCGTGAGACGATGGGGATATTACCCTCGTCGAGGAGGAAGCGGCTGTCATGAACGAGCAGCAACTGCCCATTGAGTTCACCTTCCGGCACATCACGGCGAGCGACGCGGTGCGTGATCATATCCGCAAACGACTCGAGCAGGTGCTGCCGCATCTGAGCAACGTCTCGTCGGTGCACGTCGTGCTCAGCGCGACGTCACACCATCACCAGCAGGAGGCCGAGATCGTCGTGCAATCGTCGACCGGGCCTCTCACGGCACGAGCCGAGACACACGACCTCTACGAAGCGATCGATCAGGCGGTGGCCCGGCTCGACGCTCAGGGCCGCCGCACCAAGGGCCGCGTGGTCGATTCCCACCGGCAGCCCGCCCGAGGGGATGGTTCGGGGACGCCCCGCGGATGATGATCGCCGAACTCCTCGTGCCCGAGCGGGTGCAGGCGAACCTGCTCGGGCGCACCAAGGACGAGGTCCTTGACGAGCTGGCCCAATTGCTGGCCGATCCGCAGGCGGGTCGATCGAAGGAGAAGGTCGCTGCGGTGCTGCGGGAACGCGAACGCCTGAACAGCACGGCGATCGGCGGCGGTGTCGCGATCCCGCACGGGCGCATGGCGGGAGTCTCGACGATCACGCTCGGCTTCGCGCGCAGCGCGGCCGGGGTGGACTTCGATTCGGTGGACCAGGCACCGACCCATATCTTCTTTGCCTTGCTCGCTCCCGACGACGCCGCAGCCCAGCACCTCAAGGCGCTGGCACGGATCTCCCGCGTGCTGAAGGACGAGCATTTCCGCGAACGGCTGAAACATCTCGAAACCCACCAGGAGCTGTGTGACGCGATCCTGGAGGAGGATGCCCGGGTCTGAACCGGTTCGCCGGTCCCTGGGGTATCGCCGCTGATGGAGGTCCGGCCGGCGAGCGTTCCACGCCCCGTGCTCGTGCGCGAACTCGGCCGGGTCAGTGGTGTATTACGACTGCGGCTCGCCGCCGGCTCGGCCGGTCTCGGTCGCGAAATCCTCGGCCCGCGCATCCAGAAACCGGCGCTGGCGCTGGCGGGCTATCTCGAACAGCTCCACCCCGGTCGGGTGCAGGTTCTCGGAAATTCCGAGGTCGGCTACCTGCGCCGCCTCGACGCGGCCGTTCTCAAGGCGACGGTACGCGCCCTGTGCGCGGCACCGGTCGCCGCCGTGGTGGTTGCCGGGGGCAACACCGTGCCGGTGGCGCTCCGGCAGGCCTGTGCAGCGGCTGAGGTTCCGCTCTTCCTGAACGAGCAAAAGACGGCCGCGGTGATTCGTGGCTTGAATCGCTGGCTCGAGGAGCGCTTCGCGCCCGAGACGACGGTGCACGGCGTGCTGCTGCGTCTCTTCGGGCACGGCGTGCTGCTGCTCGGCCGCAGCGGGACCGGCAAGAGCGAAACCGCGCTCGCTCTGCTGAATCGCGGCCACGTCCTGGTCGCGGACGACGTTGTCAAGCTGAGGGAATCACCGGCGGGCACCCTGCGTGGGCGCTGTGCCGAGGACCTCGGCCATCATATCGAGATCCGTGGCCTTGGCGTGCTCGATGTCGCCGAGCTTTTCGGGCGCCTGGCCACGCTCGACGAGACCGTCGTCGAGCTCGCGATCGAGTTGATCGAGGAGGGGCGGGAGGTCGAACTCGACCGGCTCGGCATCGACGAACACCGCTTGCCCCTGCTCGGGGTCGACGTGCCGCACGTGCAGCTTCAGTTGCGGCCCGGGCGTGATCTCGCGACGCTGGTCGAGGTGGCGGCTCGGAACCAACTCCTCAAGGCGAGAGGGGTCCACGGCGCACGGCGTTTCGTGGCGGCGATGGATCGCAACCTGCGGCGAGTCATGGAGAAGGGCGCGTCGTGAAGTCGGGCCCCTTGCGGCTGGTCGTGGTCACCGGGCTCTCGGGGTCGGGCAAGAGCACGGCGATTCACGCTCTCGAGGATCTGGGCTGGTACTGCATTGACAACCTGCCGCCACCGCTGCTCGGGCGCTTCGTCGAGCTGTGCGAGGGCGGGGCCGAGACCAACCGTCTGGCCCTCGGCATCGATTCGCGCGTGCGGGAAACGCTCGACGCCCTGCCGGTGTTGCTCGACGATTTGCGTGCCCGCGGCCACGGTGTCGAGGTGGTTTTTCTGGATGCTGCCGACGACGTGCTGGTGCGACGTTTCGCCGAGACGCGCAGGCCGCACCCGCTCGCGCCCGACGGCGATGTCGCGGCCGGCATCATGCGCGAGCGCCAGCGCCTGGCGCCGCTGCGCCAGCATGCCGATCGCGTGATCGACACCAGTATGCTCACCGGCCACGAGCTGCGCAGCGCCATTCGCGAGAGCTTCCTGCGCGAGAGCGGAGCCCCGGGCCTCGATGTCGCACTGGTGTCGTTCGGCTTCAAGCATGGTATACCGGCGGATGCCGATGTGGTGTGGGATGCGCGTTTTCTGCCCAACCCCTTCTACGTGCAGGATCTGCGTGCCCGGACCGGGCTCGATCCGGAGGTCGAGGCGTGGGTTCTGGCGCGGCCCGAGGCCACGCGCTTCCTCGAACTCGCCGCGGAGATGTTGAGCTTCACGCTGCCGCTCTACGAGCGCGAGGGCCGGAGCTTCGTCACGGTGGCGGTTGGCTGCACGGGGGGCCGTCATCGCTCGGTGGTGCTGGCCGAACGCATGGCCGACATGATAAGGCCTCATGGAGTGCGGGTTCGGGTCCGACACCGGGATGTGGAGCGATGAGCGGAATGTCGGCAGGAGCGGCGCGGCAGCGCACGCAGGTGGGCGTGGTGGTGGTGGGCCACGGCAACTTCGCGGCCGAGATGGTCGAGACGCTCATAACGGTCGTGGGAAACCTCGACGCCGTCGAGGGCGTTGCCTGTCGGCTCGACGCGCCTCGTTGTGCGATCGACGCAGCACTGCGCGAGGCGATCGCCCGGGTTGATCGCGGTGGTGGCGTCATCATCCTGACCGACATGCTCGGCGACACCGCCAGCAACGCGAGCGTCGAATTCGCCCGCGATCGCGACGATGTCGAGGTCGTCTGCGGCGTGAACATGCCGATGCTGATGAAGCTGGTGACGGCGCGCTCGGGGACCACGGCGGCCGAGCTGGCCGGCTTCATCCGGCGCTACGGCCAGGAGCACATCCGCTGGCCCACGGGCGATGCCTGCCGATGAAGGCAAGCGCGCAGTTCGAGATCCTGAACAAACTCGGTCTCCACGCACGGGCCGCAGCACAACTGGTGCAGATCGCCTCGACCTTCAACGCCGACTTGACGGTGTCGGTGGACGGTCAAACGGTCAACGGCAAGAGCATCATGGGCCTGATGCTGCTCGGCGCCGCGCGTGGCGCACGGGTCGAGGTCGAGGCGGCGGGCGACGACGCCGAAGCCCTGCTCGCGGCAGTCTCCACCCTGATCGAGGGCCGCTTCAACGAGGAGTAGCGGCTCGGCCAGCGCGAGCGGGCGTGGGCTTGCCTCCGGCCCGGCGCGGGAGACCGCTTCCCCGAGGTGGCGCGCCTCGAAGAGTGGCGGCTGGAGTTCCAGTTCCAACGCTTCGTTGCAACTGCGGATCTCGCGCGGGCCGCAGGCAGCGGCCGCCCTCCCGCCGGATCTGCAAGGCCACTTGCGGAACAGGACACCGGGCTCGTCTAGATCAGAAAACGCGCGAACACGGCATCGGCGACGAGCAGGCCTCGCCGCGTGAGCGCCCAGCCTGTGGCGGTCGCTTCGAGCAAGCCGCCGTCGAGCAGTTCGTCGAGCACGGGATAGACAGCCGCCGGCTCCTCGCCGAAGCGATCGACGAAGATCGAGCGCTCGAGCCCGCGGGTTTGCCGCAGGCCGAGCCAGCAGGTCTCGCCCATGGCCTGGGCGCGGGTCAGCTCCTCGACTTCGGAAGCGTCGATCGCGTGGCCGTGGGTGGACACGGCCTCGAGCCAGACGCCTGGATCCAGCAGGTCGCGCCAGCGCTGGCCCCAACCATGGCCCGTTGCGTCGGGAGCAGTGAAGGGCACGTGCTGCTGTTCCCGCTCCAAGGCACTGCAGATCCCGCCGTCGCCGGTCGAGTTGGGGGCGATGACGCGCTCGCGCGGTGTTCCCCACGCCGGGGCGAACGACCAGGCCCCGGCGCCCAGACCGATGTAGGCGGCACCCTGCCAGTAGGCCTGGTTGTGGCGCGAAGCGAAGCCCGGGCGGGCGTGGTTGGAGATCTCGTAGGCCGGGTAGCCACGGGTCGCGAGATGGTCGCGCACGGTTTCGAAGAGTTCGGCTTCGACCTCCTCGCTGGCGCGTTGCACGCGGCCGGCCTTGAGCTCGCGCGTTAGCGGTGTCCCTGGTTCGAAGGTGAGGGAATAGGCCGAGATGTGCGTGGGTTCGAACGCTACCGCCTCGTCGAGGTCGGCCAGCAGATCGGGCCGCGTCTGGCCCGGGACCGCGTGAATCAGGTCGAGCGAGAAATTATCGAAGCCGGCCCGTCGCGCAGCAACCAGGGTCGCGCGGGAGGCGTCGGCATCGTGGGCCCGGCCGAGCCACCTGAGGCGTGCGTCATCGAACGATTGCACGCCGATCGAAAGGCGATTGACGCCGGCGCTGTGAAAACCCGCGAGCCGTTCGGCATCGACCGTCCCGGGGTTGGCCTCCAGCGTGATCTCGGCATCCGTCTTGAGCCCGGCCCGCGCCGCGACGCCGTCGATCAGGCGGGCGATCGTCGTGGGCGAGAAGAGCGAGGGCGTACCGCCGCCAAAATAGAGGGTTGTCACCCGGGCTCCCGCGAAGCGAGGCTGGGCCAGGTGGGTTTCGAGTTCGCGCAGCAGCCCGTCCGCGTAGCTCTGCTCGGGCCAGGTGCGCGCGGCGAAGGTGTTGAAGTCGCAGTAGGGGCAGCGCGACAGACACCACGGGATGTGGACGTAGATGTGCACGTTCACGCAGCCAGCTTGGCGCACCGGCGCGTCGGCGCAAGGGCGGCGCGCCGGTCGGCCCGAGGTCAGGTGCAGAGGGGGGGCGAACTCGGCGGTGTCGCCGACGGTCTCGGTGTCTCTGGCGACGGCTGTAGTTCCCCTGCAGAGCGGGAGGGCGAGTGGCGCCGTGGTTCGAGTCGTGTCGCGGCCCCACGCCTCTCCCCGCATGGCGCGGGAGCGAGCCGTCCGGGATCAGTACTCGCGCAGCAGGCCGATCACGACTCCGCGGATCGCGAGATCGCTGGCGCGACAGCGGATCGGCTTCATCTCGGCGTTGGCCGGCTGCAAGCGGACGGCGTCGCCGCGTTCGCGGTAGAAGCGCTTGATCGTGGCGGCGCCGTCGAGCACCGCGACCACCGTCTGGCCGTTGTCGGCGGTCTCGCGGTGCGCCACGACGATGATATCGCCATCGAGGATGCCGTCGTCGCACATCGACTCCCCCTCGACGCGCAGAGCGTAGGTGCCGCTGCGCCGGACCATCGAGTCGGGCACGGTCACGGTCTCGTGCTCGAGCACGCCCTCGATCGGCTGCCCGGCGGCGGCCAACCCGAGCAGTGGGATCTCGACGGCTTCGTGGCGCGCCTCGGGGGGGGTGAGCTCGAGGGCACGGCTCTGACCGGGGCGGCGGCGGATTCGGCCCTTGGCCTCGAGGTTGGTCAGATGCTTGTGGACGGTCGCGAGCGAGCTCAGGCCGAAATGTTTGCCCATCTCATCGAGACTCGGCGCGAAGCCGTTGTCACGGATGTAGCCCTCGATGAAATCCAGCAGATGGCGCTGCCGGCGCGTCAGAGTCGTGGGTTGTCGCACGGGCGAAGAATAAGCGAATCCATCCCGCGGCACAAGTCCGGTCGTGCGCTGGCCGCACACGCCTGTTGCGCTCGCCCGGTCGCCGGCCCGCCCCGAGCAGCGCGAGCCGGTGGTTCGCGCGTGAGGTCGAGCCCAGACCGAGAGGGTCCGCCGGGGACGCGGAGCTCGGCGCGGGGCCGGCTCATTGGGCGCAGCGGACTACGGGCGGCGTTGCTGCAAGGTGGTGTCGGAAGACGAGGACAGAGGCAGGGATCAGGATACCGGGCAGTACGATCCAGTGATTGAGCGAGAGGGGGTTGGCGCGCAGCGGTTCGAGGAGAGCGGTCGAGCCGAAGAAGAGCAGGAAGAAGAGCCAGGGCAGATCGCCCTCGCGGTAGAGCCGGCAGCGTTCGTAGACCAGCAGTGCGGCGAGTGTGCCGAGCGAGGCGAGGAGCAAGTAGAGCTGCAGCGGGTGGACGGGCAGCGGGTGGGGGCTCGTGGCGGGCAGGCCGGCGCGTTCCACCTGAAAGAGGAAGACCCAGCTCTCCCTCGGGAAGGTGAGTGCCCAGGGCAGATCGGCGGCGTAGCCGAAACAGCAGCCGTTCAGGAAGCAGCCGACACGGACGAAGGCGATGGCCACGGGCACGATCGGGATGAAGCGGTCGGCGTAGGCCGGAGGCAGGCCGAAGAGGCGGACGACGAGCGGCAGGGCGAGAGCGAGGGCAGCGACGCCACCGGGGATGCGGAAGCCGTGCAGCGGGCCGCGCATCGCTTCCGGGACGTAGTCGTCTTCGGGGAACCAGGCAGCTTCGGCGAAGAATAGCAATTTTGCACCAACGAAGACGATGCTGAACAGGAGGCAGCCAGCGACGATACCGCGCCCGATCGGGCCGGCATTGCCGTGGCGGATTCGGGCGAGACCGAGCGGCACGGTTGCGAGCGGGGAGAGGGCCCACATCAGGAAATAGGAGGGCAGACCGACAATCGATGGGTACACGATATCTCCCTGGCCAATGTTCTGTGCAGGATCCTCGGCGGAATCGGTGGCGGACTCCTCTCAGAACCGACGGTCTCGTGTCAACTCGAGAGAGACCGGTGAGAGAGGTCCGTCGAGAGTTTTTTTTGGGGGGGGGGGGGACTTGACGGCCGTTTCGAGATCGTGATAGCCGCCCTTCAAGTCAGAAGCCGGGCGATGTGCACAAACTCAGGCACGGGAGGTCGGAAATGATCAGATTCGGGAAGGGTCGCTGGTCGCTGGCCCTTGCGTCGGTGGCCACCCTCCTGATCCTTCCGGCCGTCGCGATGGAGCCCGAGGCGCCGATCCGAGCTGCCGGCGAGTGGCAGGGTATTCGGTGGGAGGGGAGCTTCTACGTCGGAGAGGGCAACCGCCTCTTCGGCCGCATCCACCTGCCCGACCAGCCCGAATTGGGCGATCTCGACGCGGCCGGCGAGTTGCGCGGCACTCAGGTAAAGATGGGAATCTTCCTCGGAGCCAAGCACCTCATGGATCTCGAGGGCCATTGGAGTCGGCGGCAATTCGAGGCGGATTACAGGCTGAACGAGAAACGGCCCGAGGACACGCCCCTCTTGCGCTCGGCACCGCTTGCCGGACGCATGGCCACGCGGTTCGAGGTCGATCCGGCATCTCTGGGCAAGAAGCCACTCGAACATCCGCCCGCGGGGCTGCTCCCCCTACCCGCAGATGCTCCGATTGCGGGGGCGGGCATTCCGGCCAACATGAGCGGGACTCACATCGAGCCGGCCGTTGGAGTAGACGGGGCTCAGCCGGAGGTGGTGCCATGAAGTGCGGTCGGGCCCCGCGGGGGGTTTTCGCGGCGATCGTCCTCGCGGCGCTGACCGTGGCCGTGGCGGCGCGTGCCGTGAGCCTGCTCAGCGACAGCAACGGGCCCAAATTCCAGGGCTGGGGAGTGGGCTACAAGTTCTGGGCGGGCCTGCCAACGTATCAGGGCGTGACACCGCACGAATTTGGCCCGGATCCGTCGAACCATACCGGTCCCTGGATCTTCTACCCGGCCAACCAGCTCGTGGGCCTCGCGCCATCGACCTACGTGTACGCCCCAAGCACCAGCAGCTTTTCGGTGCAGGCTCCAGAGCCAGCCCAGACCCCGGATCCCTTCCGCTACGCAGTGGGAATGGCGCCCGGTCCGACAGCGGGAATCTATACGCAGGCGTGGTTCGTGACCGATCAAAGGGACTCAGGGCTCGGACCGGAGGTCGTTTCTCCCAACGGGAAGTGCAAGGCCGTGGACGAGGACGATGAAACGAAGATATGCCACGGCGACGCATGTGAGGCCGACCTGAATTTCCAGCCGACGTTCTGGCACTACCGGGTCGCCAACTCTATGCAGCAGCCTTTGAAGATGCCCGCATACCAGCGGTGGCCCTACTGTCTGAATGGTTCGGCTTGCGGCAACGGCGATCCGCCCAACGCACTGCCGGAGAACTTTCTTCCCTGGGAGGATGCGCCAAGGCTCTCCGACCTCGAGAGTCTGACGCTGACGGTGACCTCGCAGGTGTTGAGCTGGAGCACAGGCAACCGCTGCCCGCTCAATGGGGAGCGCAATTTCCCCGCAGTGGTTTACGGTCTCGTCTTCGAGACCGAGGCCGGCATCAATGGGCCCGACGGGCAGCCGATCAATGGATCGAACCCGCAGAAGCTCTTCTACCAGGTCGTGGTCTTTGACCCTCGTGCGGACGGTCCTGCTCCGGCGCCGACACCCATCGGGGTGCCGTTCTTCATGGCGGTGACCGTGGACAAGGAGAACAAGCGAGCGGGTGAGAACATTGGGGCCATAATCAACCGCAACACGGGCGGGCCCCCCTTCCTCGAGAATCCCCACAACTGGCCCATCCGCAACGCGTTTGGGGTGAGCGACTGGATCTCGCTTTGGGGCGAACTGGAACTACACGAGAATGCGAGTCCCATCTCCGCGGCGACAGTAGTTCCGACCGCAGGTGACGAACATACCTATCAGATCGACGTGCTGCCTCGCGTGAAGTGGCATCTGCAACAGAATCCGCTTCGCCCCACGCCCCGACCGACCACGGGGGCCGTCCCCGTTCCCATTCTCGAGCCCGATCTCACCAAGTGGCGGCCCAAGGACATGTACATCAGCACTGCGGTGCATGGTCAGGCGACCATCAAGGCGCGCCACCGCGGCATCTCGTTCGTCGGGTGTTAGCGATGCGGCGCTGGATGACGAGTCGGGACGACGAGGATCTTGTGTTTTCATCCTATCGGCTGGTGGGAAGATTCCTCGGTTGGGCGGGCCTCGTTGCGATCGTGGCCTGTAGCGACAGATCGGACCGTCTGGCGCCTGATCGCCGGGCCTGTTCGCTCTGGCTGCCGGGACTGCAGAGCAACGCCACCCACGACGGGCCAGGATCGGGGGTTGTCTATCGAACCCGCGATGGCGGTCGGACGTGGGCACCGAAAACAAGGAGTATCCCGCCACTGTGCTGTAGCAGTGGGATCGAGAGCTTCCAATTCTCCGATCCGGACCGCGGCTGGTTCGGCGCCAGCATGGCACTTTACCGCACGCTCGACGGCGGCGAATCGTGGCAGCGACACCTCCCGCTATGGGACGTTCCGATCGAGGGGATCGGTGACGTCTTTTCTGAGGTCACAATCGACGAGATCGAATTCTTTGACAATCAGCGTGGTCTGGTGTTCGTCGAAGGGCGGCTCAATCGTCAAACCCCAGGACCGAGTACGGGGCATGTGTTGATGACCACCGACGGCGGTGCCACGTGGCGGGGGGAAGGGAGTGCTCTACTTCTCGGTGTTGCGGCGGATCCCTCTCGTCCCGGATCGGGCCGAGTGCCTACCGCCTGCACGACCCCGACGGGTCACGCACTTGCGAAGGTCCAGGCGAGTGTCGTGCCGGGAGATGACTTTTCGTTCTCAGTGACGAGTGACTACGGTCAAAGCTGGCGTCCTCTGCCCAGGCTGCCGACAGTCGATTACAGCTACAACGTTTATGCGTATCTCGAGACTTGGTGCACAGGGGATGACGAACTCTGGATCACCGACAACGGATCGATCCTCCTCCGTTCGAGAGACGCGGGTCGGACCTGGGAGGATCTCAGGCACCGAATCCCGAAGCTCGCACGCTACTTCACGTTGCAGGTCGCCGCGAGCCGCATTTTGATTGCCGAAGGCTGGCGCGAGGATGGCTTCTGGACAACGCTGCGCACTCTCGACGCCGGACGGACATGGCGGGAAATCTACAGCAGCAACCCGCTTGACGCGGACAGGCGGCGCACCCGTCTGGTTACCGGAGCTTCGGACGAGGGCACGGTCTTCGTCGAGTCCGACGTTGTTCTGGAGTTGGAGGAAATACACCACGGGGCAATCCTCCATCCCTACAGTAACAACGTTCGGGCCCTGGTCGTTCCCTTCGACAGCGAGGAGCCACGGAGGTTTCCGTTTCCGTCGGGCGCCTGGCTCTCCGACCGTTACCCCAATCCCGTAACCACGTTTGCCCTGATGGAATCGGTCGCGCCCGGGGGGGCGGGTTGTGATGGAGGATAGGGGATCCTTTCCGGGTTGTTGGGCGCCAGTGGACCTTGGTCACTTTGTAGACGTCACACGGCGCTCGAGTCGGGGCATTGCGAGTCGTTTCCTGACCATGGTCCTGGTCATCGGCTTGAGCGGGGCCTGCGTAAAATCGGTGATTGAAGAAGGGGTACCTAGGTCGGAGGTGGTGCCGTGAAGCGCGGCCGGGCCCCGCAGGGGGTCTTCGCGGCGACCGTCCTCATCGCGCTGACAGTGACAGTTGCGGCGCGTGCCGTGCGCTTGCTCGGCGACAGCGGCGGACCCAAGTTCCAGGGAAAGAGTATCGGTTACAAGTTCTGGGCGGCCCTTCCCGCATATCAGGGCGTGGTGACGCAGGAATTCGGCCCGGCTTCGTCGGACCGTACGGGGCCGTGGATCTTCAACCCCGTCAATCAGCTCGCGTCCCTCGACCCCGCGACCTACGTGTACGCTCCAGGCACCCGCAGCTTTTCGGTGCAGGCTCCAGCTCCAGCCCAGACTCCCGACCCCTTCCGCTACGAAGTGGAGATGGTTCCAGGCCCCACGGCAGGGATCTACACGCAGGTGTGGTTTGTGACCGATCAGCGGGACTCGGGGCTCGGACCCGGTGTGGCTGGCCCCAACGGGATGTGCGGGAGCGGGAGCTCGTACGGGAACGCATGCGCGGGCGCAGCATGTGAAGCCGGCCTGACTCTTCAGCCCATGTTCTGGCACTACCGAGTCGCCAACTCGACACAGCAGCCCTTGAAGATGCCGGCGTACCAGCGATCGCCCTACTGCCTGAACGGTTCAGACTGCGGCAGCGAAAATCCTCCCAATGCGCTGCCCGCAAACTTCCTTCCCTGGGAGGATGCTCCGCGGCTCTCCGACCTCGAGAGTCTGACGCTGACGGTGACCTCCCAGGTGCTGAGCTGGAGCACGGGCAGCCGCTGCCCGCTCCATGGAAGGAGCAACTTCCCTACAGTGATCTACGGCCTCGTCTTCGAGACCGACGCTGGTACCAATGGGCCCGACGGACAGCCGAACAACGGCTCGAACCCGCAGAAGCTCCTCTATCAGGTAATAGTATTTGACCCGCGTTCTGATGGGAGTGCTCCCGGACCGAATGCGACCGGGGTGCCATTCTACATGGCCGTCGTCGAGGATGGTCAGGGCAATCGGCTCGGCGAGAACATCGGCGCCATGATCAACGCCCACTCCGGCGGCGGCTCCACCGAGGATCCGCGCAACTGGCCGATCCGCAACATATTTGGTGTGAGCGATTGGATATCACTCTGGGGCGAGCCAGAGTTGCACGGGAATGCAAGCCCCATCTCCATACCGACGTCGGTTCCGATCGCAGGCGCCGAGCGTACTTACAGAATCGACGTGTTGCCTCGCGTGCTGTGGCATCTATCCCACAATAGAGACAGGCCGGAGGCCCTGGTCTCGGACCCCGCCAAGTGGCGGCCGAAAGACATGTACATCAGCAGCGCGGTGCACGGTCAGGCGACGATCAAAGCCCGTCACCGTGGCATCTCGTTCGTGGGGTGTTGATGAGGATATATGCTTGTACGTCTGATTGACGCAGCACGACGATCGGGCCGGAGGACCGCCAGAGGCCTCCTGGTGTCGGTCTTGGCCACGGGGTGCGGGAGTTCGCCGGCCGCGCCTGATCCCGAGGCTCGTGCCTGTTCGATCTGGGTTTATGGGGTCCGCAACTCACCGTCCGGTCAAGACGAGTCGCGGCTCCTCCGCAGCCGTGACGCGGGTCGTTCCTGGGTGGTGAGTCGCAATCCTGTCCCGAGGCCGATCGTCCGCGGACTCGGCGCCTTTTATTTCTCGAGTCCCGACAATGGTTGGATCACTACAAATATGGCACTCTACCGCACATTCGATGGTGGCGACTCGTGGGCGCGAGTTCTCTCTCTCGGCGACCAGACAGTGCCGGGCATCGATGACACCTTTTCTTGATGGCTATCGGGACCTGCGAGTGCTGACCGATCGCACGATCGTGACGGCGGGCTACACCCCCCGAACCCTCCTCGGGCCTAGACGTTTATCGAAGTCATGATTTGATGCGCTCGTGGCACCGGCTCGAGGGAGTCCACGGCGGCCCAGCGGAAACGCTCGGGGCCATGGGCGACTTCTACCTCGCGATGACGCCCGGTCCCGCGAATTGGCGCGGTTTCGTGGATGAAGAGTACGATCTTCGCGCACGCATTTTCCGACAGGGTGAGTCCATCGCAGAAGAGGTTCCCCTGCCGGCGGGTGCCGTGTGGACCAATTATATATTCGGGGACAAGATCTTTGCCCTCCTCGAACAGCCCGAGCCGGGCGAGGAGGGTTGTCCCGCGCCCCGATGGGAGCCTGATCCTCGAACCCCGGCCCGGGATGAGAGGATCGCCCGAACGTCGCGGCTCGCTCGGGCTCCCAGCGCAGCAACGGCTCGCGGTCGGCACGGCGACGGCGCCCGGACTTGCATCCGGGCGCAACGGGCGCCAACCACGCGCATGCCCCAGCCGCCGCCGCTCTCGATCCGCGTCTCGCCTTATTTCATGGCATGGCTCGCCGATGCGGATTTGAGCCTCGCGTTCACCACCTACCAGACGCATCGCCTCTTCCTTGTCGGGCGCAAGGCCGACGGGCAGCTCTCGGCCTTCGAGCGTCTCTTCGACCGGCCGATGGGGCTTTTCGCCACGTCCGAGAGCCTCTACCTCTCGACCCGCGCGCAGATGTGGCGTTTCGAGAATGCGCTGCCCGCGGGCGTGGAGCACGAGGGCTTCGACCGGCTCTACGTGCCGCGGGTGGCGCACACGACCGGGGATCTCGATGCCCATGACGTGGCCGTGGATTCCGCGGGCAGTGTCGTCTTTGCCAGCACTGCCTACAGTTGTCTCGCGACTCTGAGCGAGCGCTACAGTTTTCAGCCACTCTGGCAGCCCTCCTTCATCTCGCGGCTCGCACCCGAGGACCGCGGCCATCTGAACGGCCTGGCGATGGCGGACGGCGCGCCGGCATTCGTGACCACGGTCAGCCGCTCGGACGTCGCCGGCGGCTGGCGCGAGCGGCGCGGTAGCGGCGGTTGTGTGATCGACGTGCGCTCCGACGAGATCGTCTGCGACACGCTCTCGATGCCGCACTCGCCCCGCTGGTATCGCGACCAGCTCTGGGTCCTGAACGCGGGTAGCGGGGAGTTCGGCTACGTCGACGGGATCGGTCGTGCCGCCGGGAGGGCGCACTTCGTCCCGGTTGCTTTCTGTCCCGGCTTTCTCCGCGGGCTGGCCTTCCACGGGGACTATGCGATTGTCGGGCTCTCGAAGCAGCGCCGGGAAAAGATCTTCGCGGGACTCCCGCTCGACGACCAGCTGCGCGCCAAGGATACCGATGCGCGCTGCGGCCTGTGGGTGATCGACCTGCGCAGCGGTGTCGTCGCACACTGGCTCGAGCTCGAGGGTGTGGTGACCGAGCTCTACGACGTGCAGACGCTGCCCGGCGTGCGCCGGCCGACGGCGCTCGGCTGGAAGAGCGACGAGATCCAGCGCACGATCACCATCGACAGCGCCGCGGGGCCCGTCTTCCAGCCGCTCGCCCGCTCGCCCGACGCGACTTCGCGCTGAGCGGCGGTCGCGTTGCCCGGATCCGTACGCGAGGGAGTTCACATGCGGACGCTCACGGTGCGTCGCACCGAGCGGTGGCTGCGGCGCACGGATTCATTGCTGGCGGGAGCGCAGGCCGTGGCGGTCTGCGGCGGTGGCGGATGGTGGCGCGACAGAATCAGATGCCGTCGTCCCGACGATGGGCTCGTCGCCAGCCAATGGCGGTGACACATGGGAGCGCGGCAGAACTGGCTTCGGATCCTGGTCGGACGGTTTCCTTGTGCAGCCCTCAGCGCTGCCAGCGCTGCACCGCGCGATTGTGCTGGGCGAGGGTCTCGCTGAAAACATGTGAGCCGTCGTCGCGGGCGACGAAGTAGAGCGCGCGTACCGCCGGGTCGGGCGCGACCGCGGCGGCGAGTGCTTTGCTGCCAGGGTTGGCGATCGGTCCCGGCGGCAGACCGCGGATCACGTAGGTATTGTAGGGCGTGGCGCGCTCCAGATCACTGCGCCGGATGCGGCGGTCCGGGCGGGCCTCGACGCCGTAGAGCACGGTCGGATCGGATTGCAGGGGCATCCCGCGCCCGAGGCGGTTGTGAAATACCGCCGAGATGGTCCGCCGCTCGCGGTCGAGCACGGCTTCCTCCTCGATGATGGACGCGAGCGTGACGGCCTGGTGCAAGTCGAGTTGGTGCCGACGTGCGCTCGTGGCCGCACCCGCACGCCAGATCTCGAAGAAGCGCGCCACCATGCGGCGCAGCACGGCGTCAGGTTCTGGGGCAGGGCCCAGTGCGTAGGTGTCGGGGAAAAGATAGCCCTCGAGCCGGGGCGCGGGCACACCGAGTTCGGCGGCGAAATCTGGATCGTTCATCAGGGCGAGGAGATCTGCGGCCGGTCCGACGCCGGCGTTCTCGAGCAGGAGAGCGATCTCCCGCGCCTGCAGTCCTTCGGGGATGGTGACGAAATCGATCCGCACTGAACCGCTGACCAGGCGCTCCAGAACTTCCGCTGCAGTGAGACCCCCGGGCAGTCGATGCGAGCCGCCCTGGAGGCGCGTCGCGTCATGTCGCAGCCGGGCCAGCACCTCGAAGGCGAGTGCCGATCGGATGACGCCCGCCGCCGCCAGGTCGTCGGCGACTCGTTCAAGCGTTGCGCCGCGAGAAACCAGAACGATCGCCGGTGTTGTGCGAGTCGGTGCAACGCGGCGGAGTTCCCAACGGAGAATCAGGGTAATCCCGCATAGAACCAGCAATATGGCGAATGAAATGGCCGTTGAGACTCGGCGGAATACGGATTGCGACTGCGGCATCTCTCCGACTCTCACGTCCTGCTCGCGCGCTCGCGAGCGACGCGCGACCCGGACGATGTGGCCGGAAAGGTTGACATCCCAGAGGGAGCCTGACAACGAATCCGACCGAGGGGAGAACGGAACTGCGCGCTGAGAGCACCATCGGCGCAGCGGCTCCGAGGCGCAGCATTGTTGCATCTCGTGGGTGGCTGCTGGTCGGATTGTCGATTGCGATCGCGGTCGCTCGTCCGGCTCTTGCTGTCGACCTGCTGCGGCCCCTGCCGGGGTTGGTGAATCCGCTCGGTGAGCCCGGTTTGACGCGGGTCGTCGGTGGGGTGCCGACAGGCGATGCGCCGTGCTCCTTCAAGCCCGAGTCGACCCTGCTGGTCGAGCACGCGCCCACGCTCGACGAGGTTGCCCGTTCGCTCCTGCCGCAGGACGAGTGGACGGCCCAGGGCGTCCTGACCGCCAACGAGAAGAAGGTTGTCGTCGAGTCCGGGGACACACTGATCTCGGCGCTGGCCCGCGGTGGCGTCTCTCGCGCCGAGGCGATGCGCTGGTACAGCGGCGCGCGGCCAACCTACGATCTCGCCCGGCTCAAGATCGGACAGGTGTTCACGCTGCACGTCGATCCCGACACGGGTCAGCTCGAGCAGTTGATGCTCGAACTCGACAAGCTCGCGGGTGTGCTCGTCGAGGACCGTGCCACCGAGAGCGGGCGCGGGCACATCGTGGCGCGTCGCATCGATCTGCCCTCGCGCAGCGAAGTGCGCGGCGCCGCCGGTTCGATCCGCTCGACGATGGCCGCGGCGTGTCGCGAGGCCCAGGTTCCGCCCCGGATCGTCGCCGCGGTGGCCACGGCCTTCGGCGGCGAGATTGATTTCAACCGACTGCGGCGTGGCGACAGCTTCCGCATCCTCTGGGAAGTGCGCACCAGTCTCGACGGTTCCTATGCCGAGAACGGCCGTCTCATCGCTGTCGAGATCGAGGCGCGCGGCAAGAAGCGCAGCAGTTATCGTTACGAGGACGACCGGGGCCAGGCAGGCTATTTTGACGCTGACGGCCGTTCGCTGGGCGGTTCGGGCTTCGGGCGTCCGCTCGAGAGGGCGCGCGTGACCTCGCTCTTCAGCTATTCGCGTCAGCACCCGGTGCTTGGGCGTCGGCGGCCACATTATGGCGTTGACTTCGCCGCTCGTACCGGAACGCCGGTGCGGGCGATCGCCAGCGGTGTCGTCCGGACGGCGCGCTGGGACGGTCAGCTCGGGCGCGCCATTCGCCTCGAACACGGCGGCCGCAGCGGAATCACCTCCGTCTACGGCCATCTCTCGGGCTTTGCCCGTGACGTCCGCGCCGGCGAGCGGGTCGTCAAGGGCCAGATCATCGGCTTCGTCGGCAGCACGGGTCTGTCCACGGGTCCGCACCTCCACCTCGCGATTCTGGATGGACGACGCTACGTCGATCCCCTCCAGGCGATGCGGCGGCAGGTCGCTGCTGATCCGGTGCTCGACGACGAGGGCTTCGAGCGGCGACGGGACGAACTTGCAGCCCTCCTCGGCGAGATCGAACCCGAAGCTCCGGTCCGGCTCGTCGCACGCAGCGGAACTTGAGTCGCCTGCGGGTGGCCGTAGACGGCTCGGCCCCGCGCGAGCGAGTGATCACGAAGCCTGGGGTGCGCCGCGCGTCTCCCTGCCGCAGCCAGCCGACGGGACCCGCTTTCCGGTGCGCCGCGCGACGGGTGGTCGAAGACACCCAGCGCCGGGGCAGCCATCCGACGGGACGCGCTCTCCGCTGCGCCGCGCGACCGCTCAGCCGTCCTCGAGCGGGTTGAAGACGAGCCCGGTCGGCACCTTCGGGTAGAAGTAGGTCGATTTTTGCGGCATCGTCAGGTGCGCGTGCGAGATGTCGAGCACGTCGTTCACGCGCGGCGGCGGCAAGAGCAGGACGAGTCCTCCCGCCGCGGCGGCGGCGATCGCGCTCGCGGCGTCATGCGTGTAGTCGAAACCCTCGGGCGGCACGTCGGGCAGCACGACCTCGTGCAGGAAAGCCACGTCGAGTCGGGCGAGTTCGGGCGCGAGGCGGGCGAGCAGGGCTACGGCTTCCACGCCCGGCTCGAGCAGCAGAGGCGGTCCGTCCGGCGTGAGCAGACCGAGCCGTGGTCCGCGCGTGGTGTCGTCCGCCGCGCAGACGGCCGACCACAGCGCGGCCGGGCTCGCCATCGGGGTTTGGCGGCAGGTGCGTGCCACGTGCGCGGCGAAGTCGGCCGGCGGTACCCCGCGCAGGAGCCGGTGCGTCGGCAGCACGGCGAGGCCCTCGTCGCGGGTTGAAGCCAGGTAGGTGAGCACGAAATCGAAGGCCTGCTGCGTGCCGTTGGCGGTGGGGTCGGCGGCACGGCGCTCGTTGCGGTAGGCGAGCGAGATCTCGTAGCGATGGTGACCGTCGGCGATGAACACCGGTTCGCCCGCG
>SXLG01000125.1 GCA_005777805.1 Pseudomonadota bacterium | reverse complement strand
CGTGCCGTGGCGCCGGTGAACGCGCCGCGCTCGTGGCCGAAGAGATCGCTCTCGAGCAGGGTCTCGGGGATTGCGGCACAAGCGACCTTGACCAGGCCGTGGGCCGCGCGACGACTCGCCGCGTGCAACGCCCGCACGACCAGTTCCTTGCCGGTACCCGTCTCCCCGACCACCAGCACCGACGCGTCGGTCGGTGCCACCTGCGCGATCTGGGCGCGTACGCTGCGGATCGGCAGCGAATCACCGACGATCTCCCCCGCTCCGACCTCCTTGGCCAGTTCCTCTCTTAGATACAGGTTTTCCGCATTGATCCGCGATTCGAGGCGCCGAACCTCGTCCCAGACATGAGCATTCTCCATCGCCACGGCACACTGGGCGACAACGGCCTCGACCAATGCCTCGTCATCAGCCGTGTAGAGGCGGCCGTCGGCGCGCGGGCCAAGCAAGACCGCGCCCACCACTCGCGGCCCCGGGGGCAACGGCACGACGAGATCGACCCCGAGGTCTGCCACGCGCCGTGCGGCCGCGTTGCCGGGCCGTGGCTTCGCATCTGTCGAACGTCCCGGCCGCCGGAGCAGGGCGCCGCGAGCGATCGCAGCAGCGAGCGAATCGGTCGGTGGCAGAGACAGACGCGACGCGCTTCCGCCTTCGTCCACGCCGAATTCGTGCAGGCTCTCACCCGGCACCCCGGCGAGCAGCCTCACGCTGGTCGAAGTCAGACCGCGCGCCAGCGCGCCACGTAACAGAGCGGCCAGCTCGGCTTCACCGCGCAGGCGTGGCAGCTCGCGCGCGGCGGCCTCGAGCGTCTCGCGCGCGACCCGATGACGGGGAAAGAGCGCGCCTTCAACGAGCCGTTCGGCCGGGCCGCGTAGCCCCCCCACGCTGGGCACGAGGCCGATCACTACGACCCCGGCCAGCAGAGCCGCCGCCCAGCCGGCCTCCGCACCAACCGTCGCCTGCACCGCGGCAAAGAGTCCGATCCAGACGACACCCGCAGCCAGAACCACGAGTGCCAAGCCCATACCCCGGCGGAGCGTCGCATCGAGTTCGAAGAGATTGGTGCCGAACACGGCCCAACCGAAGCAGAGCGTCGTCGCCAACAGCGGCGCGAGAAAGATGGGATACGGCAGCCGGGGTTCAATCCAACCGAACGACTGGAGCGTCAGGAGGATGGCGAAGGGGACATAGAGCGCAGGCCCGAGCAGCACGACCCGTGCCTCCTGCAGTCGCTGGGCGTTGGTCGATCGGCCGAGTGTGAGCGCAAGATTCGTGAGGTGGAGCGCGAGCCCCAGCACGAACCCGCCGACCTCGACGAGGTCGAGCACTGGGCTCCAGCCCGGCCGGCTCGAGTTCGTCAGCGCGTACAGCGCCCAAGCCACCCCCGCGGTGGCATAGATCAAGACGAGGCCGCCACGTGGATGGCGCGCCAGCAGCCAGCGGCGCTCGGGCTGCAGCATCGACAGATGGATCAACCCGGCCGCCGACACGAAGCCGAACATGAACGATACCGGCGCGAAGCGATGTACCCAGCCGGCGTCGACCACCAGGGCGACGTAGTTGAGGGTCCCCCCGGTCGCGAACAAAAATCCTGCCCAGGCCCGCTCGTCGAGTGGCTTGAGTAGCACGGCCGTGAGCACGAGTCCGACGAAGATGAGTCCGAGACCGAGGGGGAGGAACAGCATCTCGCGCAGATCGGTCCGGTTGAATGCCACCACCGCCAAGCGCTCGTGGAACCGCCTGCCGCCCGGACGCTCGATCTCGAGGTCAAGCGTACCGCCATCACCGGCGCGGAGAGCCGCCGCCAGCAGGTCCGCTGCCGAACGCCACGGCGTGCCGTCGATCGCCACGATCCGGTCGAGCGCCGAGATGCGTCCCAGCTCCGCCTGGAAGCGGACCGGGACGATAACGGTGGGCAGCACCGTGCCCCCCTCGCCCACGGGTACGAGCGGCACGGGCGTGCCCTCGAGACGCAGGGCATCTCCCAGACCCGTGACCGCCATCCCGAGGACGAGCACGACGAGCCCGAGCGCGAGCAGGCGAAGGACGCGCGCGAGAGCGGTGGTGGAATCGGTCGACATCAGCGTGGCCGGGATCCGGCAAATCTGCCATGCTCGGTCCTGCGAAACTCCGGGGCAGCCCGAGCACAGGAGCGCGAGGCAGGTCCCGCCTTATCGCCGGTTCGCGGACCCGCCCGCAAGCACCCACGACGAAATGGCCGACGGTCGCCGCCACTTCCCACGCCCGACTTGCCATCCCTACGCCAACTCCAGTTGCCGAACTCCGTGGCCTCGGCACCGCCACGCGCGAGATGGGATCGCACCAGCCCGCCCGCGCCAGCCCCGGTGCCGAACTCCGTGGCCCAGTTTCGCTACCACGGCACGACTCCTGACGGCGCCCGAATCGCCGCGGCCACGTGGCTCCGGGCCCCAAACGCGGAGGGACCCGGCGGGCGTTCTCGCCCCCGGGTCCCTCACTCCGCAGCTTCGTGCGGTATCCCGCTTGTAGCGGGATTATTTCGATCAACGCGAAACCGTGTCCCCACTCTGCAAAGATTTCAGGCGCCGCCTGTCGGCTTCTTCAGCCTGTACGTCACGAACGACGCCTCAAGCGGCCCGGTGGATCATCCACTTCAGTTTCTCCGCTGCTTCGATAGCGGGGCCCTCCATCGGCCCTGCACCAGCATCATGCGACCGATGCCGCAGCTGGTGCAAGAGAGAACTCGCACATTTTTCTCGAATGCCGCTAGATCGAGGCGGGATCAAACTCGAGGCGGAAGCCGGCCGTCCAGCCGCCGTCCACGACCAGCGCATGTCCGGTCACGAACGAGGCGTCGTCCGAGGCCAGGAAGGCGGCCGCAGCCGCGACCTCCTCGGGGCGCCCGAAGCGGCGCAGTTGATGACGCTGGCGCATCTGCTCGGTGAGCTGCGGCAGGACGAAAACCCCTGCCGTCATCGCGGTTTCGATGAATCCCGGACAGAGGCAGTTGACGCGAATGTCGTGCACGGCGTAGTCAATTGCCATGTTGCGAGTCATCAACACGACGCCGCCCTTGGAGGCATTGTACGCCAGCACGCCGCTCATGCCCTCGAGCCCTTCGACGCTGGCGATGTGCACGATGCTGCCGGCACGCCGCTCGATCATCGCCGGAAGAACGTGCTTGGCAACGAGCCACGAGCCGCGCAGATTGATGTCGACGACGCGATCCCATTCCTCGACCGAGAGTTCGTGCGCGAGCCCGCCGCCGGCAACCCCGGCCGCGTTGAGCAGCACGTCGACGCGTCCACCGTGCGCCGCAAGCGCCGCACCGACCGCCGCCACGATCGAGGCTTCGTCGCGCACGTCCACGCGGTGAGTCGTGATCCGCGTGCCCGGCTCGGCGAGAGTCCGCTCGACCTCGGCGGGGATCGGATTCGCGTCGAGGCATGCGATCGCCGCTCCTTCGTCGGCAAAGCGCCGTGCGGCGGCCGCCCCGATCCCCGACGCCGCCCCGGTCACGATCGCCACCCTTCCTGCCAGCCGTTTCATGTTCCCTCCTTGGTCGCTTGGGCACTGACCCGACGCCGCGGGCCCCGCGCCCGTCCGGTCCTCATAGGTTGCCCTTGCAGCAGGCCGACCCCCGTCCCGTCCAGCGGGTCGCGACCGCCGGCGTCATCTCCGGCCGACCGATAGGGCGACCGGCCAGCCGGAGGAACCCGGCGAACCGCCGCCGGCCGAACGCCAGCGGCTTCCCCGTCTTGTGCCCCCCCGTTTGGTTTCGCTCGCGGGCCGAGATGCGCTAGGAGGCAGCGCATGAAAGTGACCCGTCTGTCGTCCCTCGTCGCCGCTGGCGCCTGCGTCGTCGCGGCCAGCATGTTCTCTCCTGCCGCCGCCGAGGAGCAGAAGCTCACGGTTGACACTGAGGCCAACGCGGCGATCCTGGAGAACCCGCTCTGCGTCGTGAAGAACCTCGTGCCGGAGGGTTCGATCACGTTGAAGGACCCGACCAGCGGCAACGAGGTGCGCCTCCAGATGCCGTCGATGGTGATCGATGGCGCCAAGGTTGGCGACCTCGTGATGATGAATCGCGAAGACGACGCGACGCCCCGGATGACCATCCAGGAGCGTCAGTCGCCGAAGTGCAAGAAGTAGCCCGCAGGCCCGATTAGAGGTGCGGCCTCGTCAACGGGGCCGCACCTCTCTCGTCCGGCGAGCCCTTCGGAGCGACACGCCCTCATCTTCCGCGCGCCCTGCGGATCGCCCCCACGCGCCGCGAACTCGAGCCGCACGCCCCGTCGTCAAGGCCGGCAGGGCGCGACCAGCAGAAGGACTTCCGTGGCGAACGCCGCCACCGCGAGGAAGCCGACGTAGACCATCGGCCAGTACCGCAGCCTTCCTGGACGGCGGCGCCAGGCCGGCCCCCAGGCGGCGAGAACCGTCGTCAATATTAGCATCAACAGGACGTAGCGGCCCTGCGGCGAGAAATCGACGAACCAGCTGTTCCACGCCACGAGTCCGAGGTTCAGGGCAAACGAGGTGGCGAGCCAGAGCGCTCCCCGCAGCACGAAATCCCGCGCCTCGCGCGCTCCGGGGCGGGTCATGCCGAGCCCCATGAGGAGCAGGCCCAGGGCAACGACGTAGAAGGGCACCGGCAACGAGAGGTGCATGTTGCCAAACTGGGCGACCGCCGATTTGCCGAGCCAGAGAGCGAAATCGAACCACGGATGCGCACGCTCGAAGGCCGTGGCCATGACCGCATCGTGCTGCTCGAGCCAGCGCCGGTAGCCCGCGAGACCCAGCGGGTCGCCCCCCCGCCTGAGGCCGTTCCAAACGAGAGGGGGCGCCCCCACCAAAAGGGCGATCAATGCCGCGCGCGCGGCTGCGATCAGGCGGGCGCGATGCTGGACCACGGCCCACGAGAGCCACAGGGCGGTCGTCGGGAGGAGAAACCAACCCGAGGGTTTGCCGGTCAAGACCAAACCGGCCGCAACGCCAAGCGAGCGGAGCCCGGTCTCGCCCTCGCCACCGCGCGCCCAACGGGCGACCGCAGCACAGAGCAGCGCCCCTGCGAGGAAGGTCCAGGCATCAGCATTGACGTAGGCCGAGAGAAAGATCGCCTGTGGGTAAAGTGCGGCCACCAGTCCGCCCACCGCAGCCGCGCGGCGCGATCCCGTCCAGCGGCCTGTCGCGAACATGATGACCGCCACGGCAAGCGTGCCGAGAAGAACGCTGCCGAGCCGCGCCACGAGATGTCCGCGCGCCTCGGGATCGACCGAGGGAAGGCGCTGGAGCCGCGATCCGTCGATGCCCAGCACTGCACCGCTGCCCAGGGCCAGCGCCTGGACGGCGTACTGGATCGGGGGGAAATTGGCATAGACCGAGGTGGTGTCCTCCGGCCAGCGCGCCGCCCGCCCCGTGGCCAGCGCGCGAGTGACGCGGAAATGGTCCAGTTCGTCCGGGGCGCAATTCGGATCGAGAGTCCCACTACCCAGAGGGATCGCCCACGCAGCCAGCAAGCGCAGTGCCAACGCAAGCGACAGAATCACCGTGGCGACCGCCGGCCGCGGAAAACTGGTCAGCACGACCTAGCCCGCCGCCCGGAACGGCGCCCGGTCGTTCCGACCCCGCTGGCCCTGTGCCGAGTCAATCGTCCGCCAGCGTGGAGTCCGGGGCCAACAGGCGCACCCCCGCCTGGGGAAAGCGCAGGGCGACGCGTGATCCGACACGGATGCGGCCGTCGCGCCCGGCGGCCGGAGCGTGCGCGACCAGCGACCTGCCGGCCCCAACGTCTAGCACGCAACGCACGACCGGCCCCTGAAAGATCACCTCGCGCAACGTCGCCTCGAGCGAGAGTTCGCCTGCGGCCGGCGGAGTCTCGGGTTCGAGACAGACGCGGAGCCTCTCTGGCCGCACCATCAAGGCCGCGTTCTCTCCCGGCGCGGGGCGAAACTCGCTCGTCCCGATTTCGAGCCGGGCGGACTCCCCCACCACGACCGTCGCTGCCTCGTTCGCCACGCCGAGCACCCGCACCGGCAAGAGGTTGGCGATGCCGATGAAGCGCGCCACGAAAGCCGTGGCCGGTCGTTCGTAGACCTCCTCGGGGGCGCCGACCTGCTCGATCCGACCGCCGCGCATGACGGCAATCCGATCCGACATGGTGAGCGCCTCTTCCTTATAGTGCGTGACGTAGAAGAAGGTGATGCCCACCTCGCGCTGGATCCGCTTGAGTTCGAGCTGCATCGCGCGGCGAAGTTCGAGATCCAGCGCCGAGAGGGGTTCGTCGAGCAGGAGTGCGACCGGCGCGTTGATGAGTGCGCGCGCCAGGGCAACCCGTTGGCGCTGGCCGCCGGAGAGCTGATGGGGCCGGCGGCTCGCGAGATCGCGCAAGCGCACCACGTCGAGCATGCGCTCGACCCGTCGCGTGATCTCGCCCTCGGGCAACCGCGCGATCCGCGGCCCGAAAGCGATGTTCTCACTGACCGTCAGGTGGGGGAAGAGCGCGTAGTTCTGGAATACGGTATTGACATGCCGGCGATAAGGCGGAACGTTGCCGACCTCGCGCCCCTCGAGCAGAAGCTGGCCCTCGGTCGCCTCCTCGAAGCCCGCGATCATGCGGAGCATCGTGGTCTTGCCGCAGCCG
>SXLG01000124.1 GCA_005777805.1 Pseudomonadota bacterium | reverse complement strand
GTCGATCTCGCCGACCTCGACCACCCGCGAGCGCTACGCGTGGCTGACCGCGTCCCTGGCGGCGCGGCCGATCGCCGATCTCGACGACGTCTGGGTGCGCATGGGCAGCCAGGACGGCTGGCCCATATGCGCTACTCGATCAGCAACACCGCCGAGTACGGCGACCTCACCCGTGGCAAGCGCGTGATCGGCACCGAGGCGCGCGAGGCGATGAAGAAGATTCTCGCCGACATCCAGTCCGGGTCCTTCGCTGACGAATGGCTCGAGGAGTACCGCTGCGGCTTGCCGCACTTCCGCGAACTCCGACGTGAGGGCGAGCACCACCCGATCGAAGAGGTCGGTGGCCGACTTCGGGCGTTGATGCCGTGGATGGCGAGCGGCCGGCTCGTCGACCGGGCACGCAACTGAGCGCCAAAACGACGAGACGCCCGGCGGTGGCGCGCGACGGCTGGCCCTTGATAGGCGGGTTTGCGGCCGCGGCCGTCCTTGCCTCCGTCGCGGCAAGCGCCGGGGCGAGCCTGCTCTGGCCGGTAGGCGTGCTCTGCGCCGTTGCAGCGCTTTTCCTTGGGTGGTTCTTCCGCGATCCAGAACGCGCCGCGGTGGTTGCGGACTCGGCGCTGATCTCGCCCGCCGATGGCCGCGTGGTGGCCGTTGATGCCGACATGCCCGAGGGCCGCTACCTGCGGCGGCGGGCGGCACGAATCGCGATCTTCATGTCGCCGCTCGACGTCCACGTGAACCGCATCCCGGCCGATGGCGAGGTGGTGGGCGTCCACTACAACCCCGGTCGCTTCTTGGCGGCTTTCTCGGAGAAGGCCTCGCTCGACAACGAGCAGAACGGGGTCGTGCTCCGGCTCGCCAGCGGACGCGAGATGGCCTTCGTGCAGATCGCGGGTCTGTTGGCGCGCCGCATCGTGTGTCGGGTAAAAGCCGGCGATCGTTGTCGCCGGGGCGAACGCATGGGGATGATCAAGCTGGGATCGCGAGTCGACGTCTGGGTGCCGCCGCCCTTCCGGCCCACGGTACGTGTCGGCGATCGGGTGCGAGCGGGGGAGACGGTCCTGGGGATGCTCGAATGAAGCGGCATCGGCCCCACAAGCGGGTGCACCTGATTCCGGGTGGCCGGGATGGCGAGGGGGTTCCGGGGATCTACCTGCTACCGAATCTCTTCACGACAGTGGGGCTCTTCCTCGGCTTTTACGCGGTGATCGCGACCTCGCGCGGCGATTTTTGGATGGCAGCGGTCTGTATCGTGGCCGCCCATGTGTGCGACGGCCTCGACGGTCGCATCGCACGCCTCACGCATACGACCAGTGCCTTCGGGGTCGAGTACGATTCGCTGGCCGATCTGGTGTCCTTCGGTGTCGCGCCCGCGTTTCTGGCCTACCGCTGGGCGTTGATCCCGTGGGGGGCCTGGGGCTGGCTCGCGGCCTCGCTCTTCGTCGCCTGCGGCGCGCTGCGTCTCGCGCGATTCAACGTGCTCCAGTCGGTGGCGGAACCCAGCCGGTTCACCGGCCTGCCGATCCCCGCAGCGGCGGACATGGTCGCTTCGACGGTCCTTCTCTTCTATCACTTCGGTGGGCAAGGGGCGGCGACCAAGCGTGTCCTCCTGCTGGTGATGGTCTATGGGCTGGCGGTTCTGATGGTCAGTCAGGTGCCTTATTCGAGCTTCAAACGGTTGAACATGCGCGCCCGCCAGCCCTTGCTCGTCTTTGCGGGCATGCTCCTCCTGGTGACGTTGCTCGCATCCAAGCCCGAGATCGTGCTCTTCGCGGCCTTGGCCAGTTATGTCATTTCCGGACCGGCACTGTGGGCTCTCGGGCGCGCTCAGCACGGGACGCAGCCGGGCACCGGACAGGCGGGTGGCGGCGCCGGGGCCGCTTGATCAGGCCAAATTAGTCTGACTTATCGAAAAACTCCTGCGCCGCGCTTGACTCTTCTAGTGAAAAGGGCTTCAGGATTCCCCCGACCGCGACCAGGACTGCGGCAGAGGTGAGGGCGTGAACGAGGAACCGGGATTCGCGATGGGGATACCGCCCGTGGCTGTCAGCTACGGAGCGCAGCTCGATTCCCTGATGACGTTGCTGCACGTCGTCATGGTGGCGATCTTCGTCATCTGGGGAGTCTATCTGGCCTACTGTCTTTGGGCTTACCGGGCGCGCCCGGGCGGCCGGGCCGTCTATCACACCGCAGGCGAGCGGGCGTCGTTCATTCCCGACGCGCTGGTGCTGGCCTTCGAGGTCTGGCTGATCCTGGCCTTCGGCATCCCGATCTGGGCGAACCTCAAGCAGGAAGTGCCACCGGTGGGCGAGTCCTTGCAGATCCGCCTGGTCGCGCAGCAGTTCGCATGGAACTTCCAGTACGCCGGGCCGGACGGAACCTTCGGCCGCCGCGATGTCGCGCTGATCTCGGCGAGCAACGCGATCGGCCTCGATGACAAGGACCCTGCCGCGAAGGACGACGTCCTCTCGATCAACAACCTCCACGTGCCCGTAGGCAAGCCCTTCACTCTGCTGATGACCTCCAAGGACGTCATTCACGACTTCCAGGTGACGAACTTCCGCAACAAGCAGGACATCGTGCCCGGCATGACGACGACGCTCTGGTTCGAACCGAATGTCATTGGCAAGTACGAGATCGGCTGCGCGCAGCTCTGCGGCCTCGGCCACACCCAGATGGTGGGCAACGTCTTCGTCGAGGAACCCGCCGACTACGAGGCCTGGATGAAGACTCAGCTCGAACTGAAGCTCGGCACGGCCGACGCCAGCCGCGTCCTCGAGGATGCGCGCTCCCAGGCCTCGGCCCCGGGGCGAGCGGAGAGAACGGAATCATGAGCGATCACGGACACGCCGCGCCGACCGGTTTCTGGCGCAAGTACATCTTCTCTGTCGATCACAAGGTGATCGGCATCCAGTACCTGATCACGTCCTTCCTCTTCCTGCTGGTGGGCTTCAGCATGATGCTGCTGATGCGCTACCAGCTGGCCTGGCCGCAGCCGGGAGCCGACTTCGATCCCGAGAACCTGGGGCTGGTGCGCGGCTTCATCGCCTGGCTCTTCGGCGAGACCAACATGCCCTACGGGTACATGGACCCGACCTTCTACAACCAGCTCGGCGCCATGCACGGCACGATCATGATCTTTCTCGGCGTCGTGCCGCTGGGTGTCGCGGCCTTCGGGAACTTCGTCCTGCCCCTCCAGATCGGCGCCGAAGACATGGCTTTCCCGCGGCTCAACATGGCGTCGTACTGGGTCTATTTCGTCGGTAGCGTCGTCATGATGTCGAGTTTTCTCGCGCCGGGTGGCGCGGCTCAGTCGGGCTGGACGTCCTACGCGCCGCTCTCGGTCGTGGCGCCTCCGGGCCAGACGATCTGGTTGATCGCGATGGTGCTGATCATCACCTCGTCGCTGCTTGGCTCGATCAACTTCATCGTCACCACGCTGAACATGCGGGCCAAGGGCATGACCCTGGGCCGCTTGCCGGTGTTCTGCTGGGTGCAGCTCGTCACTGCCGTCCTGCTGCTGCTCGCCTTCCCGGTGCTCGAGGCCGGTGCGGTTCTCCAGCTTCTCGACCGGGTCGCCGGCACGAGCTTCTACATCCCCAAGGACATGATTTACGGCGATAGCGTCTTCCCGCGCGCCGGTGGCGGCAGCCCGCTCCTGTGGCAGCATTTGTTCTGGTTCCTGGCACACCCGGAGGTCTACGTGCTGCTCCTCCCGGCCATGGGCATCGTGACCGAGATCATCGCGACCAACACCCGCAAGCCGATCTTTGGCTACAAGGAACTCGTCGGTTCGTTCGTGCTGATCGGCGCGCTCAGCTTCGTGGTGTGGGCGCACCATATGTTCGTCTCGGGAATGCGAACCAGCATCGCCAACCTCTTTGTCACCACCACGATGACCATCTCGGTGCCATCGGTGGCGGTGCTGAGTTGCTTGCTGCTGAGTCTGCGCGGCGCGCAGATCCGCTTCAATACACCGATGCTCTTCGCGCTGGCGTTCCTGCCGATGTTCGGCATCGGCGGTCTGACCGGCCTGCCGCTCGGCTACGCCCCGACCGACCTTTATTTGCATGACACCTACTATGTGATCGGTCACTTCCACTACGTGGTGGCGCCGGGTTCGCTCGTGGCCCTGCTGGGCGGGACCTACTACTGGTTCCCGAAGATGTTCGGTCGCAAGATGAACGAGGGACTCGGCAAGCTCCACTTCACCGGGACCCTGATCGGCATGAACCTCGTCTTTTTCCCGATGTTCTTCCAGGGCATGTGGGGCATGCAGCGGCGGCTCGCCGATCCGACGTTGCAGTGGCACAACTTGCCAGTCCAGGGGTGGAGCACGGTGATTCTCGCGGGCGCGCTGATCACCGCCGTGGCGCAGATCCCCTTCATCTTCAACTTCTTCTGGAGCATCTGGTCGGGCGAGAAGGCCGGCGAGAACCCATGGCAGGCGACCACGCTCGAGTGGGCGTGCCCGTCGCCGCCGCCGCACGGTAATTTTGTTACGCCGCCGGTCGTGCACCGCGGCCCCTACGAGTACAGCGTGCCTGGGCGCAAGGCCGACTACTGGCCGCAGTCGGACGCGGCGTGACGGGTACCGCAGCGGGACTTTGAAGGAAGACAAGATGAGCGCACATGCGGCAAGCACCAATACCGGCCTCTCTCATGCGAAGCTCGGCACCTGGGCCTTCCTCGCCTCGGAGGTGATGCTTTTCGGCGGACTGATCAGTGCCTACGTCATCCTGCGCAGCGGCAGCGGTCATTTCTTCGTGCCGCCGCGCGCGATGATGGGAGTGCCGCTGGCGACGCTGAATACCTTCGTTCTGATCTCGAGTTCGGTGACGATGGTGCTTGCCATCGCGGCGATCCAGGCCGGAAACGTGGCAAAGCTCAAGAACTATCTGCTCTGCACGATCGGCGGCGGCGCGATCTTCCTGTGCATCAAGGCCTACGAGTACAATCACAAATGGCACGAGGGCATCACGATCTCGGCCAGCCTCTTCGGATCTTTCTATTACACGCTGACCGGGCTCCACATGTTCCACGTCATCGGCGGCATGGGACTCCTGGGCTACATCTACTGGCAGGCCTCTCGCGGGCACTTCACTGCGGCGAGCCATGACCGCGTCGAATGTTCCGGCCTGTACTGGCACCTGGTCGATCTGGTCTGGGTGTTGCTGTTCCCCATTCTCTATCTGCTCTGAAGCTGATGGGAGGGCTCTAGTGATGAGTGCACAAGCAGACGGGCACGATCCCGATACGTTGATCCGGACGACCCTGATCGTCTTCGCGGCGCTGGCATTCCTGACGGCGGCAACCGTGGGGGTTGCCTACCTCGATCTGCCGGGCGCATCGAGTTCGATCGTGGCAATGCTGATTGCCGTGACGAAGATCCTCCTGATCGCCGGCTTCTTCATGCACCTCAAGGACGAGGGACGACTCCTCAAATGGGGGCTTGGCGTCAGCTTGTTGCTCGTGCTGGTGCTGATGGTGTTCGTGCTGCCGGATATCGGCATTCACGAGATGGAGATCTCGCAGCGCCAGGCCACGGACGCGGCGGCGAGTGCCCACTTCCATGCAGCCGCGGCTGCGAATCACTGATTTCCCGCCGATCGGCCCTGCCGTGCGACTCTCTCTCGGCCTGACCGGCGCGCTGGGGCTTTTGGCCGCCGTGTCAGGCCCGCAAACCCGTCGTATTTGGACCGCTCTTGGCCTGATCGGCGTGCTCGAGCTGCTGGCCGGCCCCGCTGTTTCCCGAGCCTGCGCTGTTTGCTTCGGCGATGGGTCGGATGACTGGACGGCGGGATTCGTCGCCGGCACGATCATGATGCTTGCCTTGCCGCCCTCGATTCTGCTGGGCGGGGGATTCATGATCTGGCGGGCGACCCGGCGTCAGCAGGCCCGTCTCGCGGCGGACGACGCCGCTTCGTCCTAGCGTTCGACCTTATCCGGACGGGCGGGCTGAAGGGGTGCAGATCCGCGGCTGGCCGCGCTGCATTGAGCGCGTCCGATCTAGGGGAAGACCTTGACGCTGGTCTCCCCGAGGACTCTTCCGGGCTCGACGGCGCGCGCGAGCTGAACCCGCCAGCGGCCGCGCGAGACGGGGATCTCCGTTTCGACGACGATCGGGAGTGTGCCGTCTGCTCCGATCGCGATAGGAAGAAGTGCCCGGGCGCGGGTCTCGTGGGTGGCCGCATGCTCTTCCGGTAGCCAGCGCAGCACAACCTCGCTCGGTTCGACGGGGGTGGGGTGGCGGAAGGTCTTGCGCCCCGTGTTGCGGATGTGGAAGCGAAGCGCAGCCCGAGGGCCGTGCAGTCTGGCGCTGGTCGCGGCCGTGGGGGGTGCCAGCAGCGCAAAGTCCTCGGAGATCTCCGGCGCGGCGGTGATGTCGTAGAAGAGATGCTTGCCGTGGGCGCTCATCAATGCGAGCGGGCCCGCGGGGCCCGTGCTCTGGACCAGGCGGGGGCCAAGCCAGTTGGCGTGTCGAGGGAAGAGCGATTCCTGGTGGATCGCGAGCGTCCCGAATCCCAGCGCGGCGAGGGCATCGAGGGCCGGTCGGAGCGGGACTCGCAAGGACAGTTCGGAGACCTGGTCGGTGAGGGCGGTCTGGAAGGAGTTGTAGCAGGCCGAAGTCGGCTGTCCGTGCCAGGCCGAGAGCAGGACGGCGTGCGCGTTCCTCAAAAAGATTCTGCGCTCGAGCGTCGGCAATTCGAGGACGGGGCCGGGATTCGCTCCCACCAATGCGACCGCACGTCGCTCGGCCGCGGGAGGAGCGATCCTCCAGGGTACGAGGTGGAGCGGAGTCCCGAAGTTCCAGACCGCGGTAGCGGGGTGGAAGGCCTCCGCGAGCACGATGGCGGCGAGGGGGATCGCCACGATCACGCCGAGGGCCGGCGGGCGAAGCCAGCGGGTCAGGATTACGTGGAGGCCAAGACCGGCGAGCAACGCCACCGGGGCGTAGACGCCGATCCGTACCGCGGAGAGCGCGCGGACCGCGTCGAGTCCGGGGATGAGTCCGCCGGCAAGCAGGAGCGGCGAGGGCAGCCAGAGCCCCGGGACCGGGAGCAGGGTGATGGAGCACCACAAGACAAAGAATCCCGCGAGCGCGATCGGGATCCGTGGATCCTCGCCGTGGGCACAGGGCCGGCGGCGCAGTGCGCGGTCAAGCAGGCCGATCGCGGTCAGTCCCGAGGCGATGGCTCCGGGGAAGGCCTTCTCTCCGGGGGCGAATTCTTGAATGGCGCCGAGAAAACTGGCCCGTCCCTGCAGAACACCCCACGTGCGGCCAGTTTCGAGGTAGGGCAGGAAGAGTGTACGGGCCGCGATCAGGACGGCGGTCGCTGCGAGCGCCAGACGGGGCAGCGCGCGCATGAGCCGGCGGCGGTGCGCCACGACGAGACAGGCCCCGTAGGCCGTCGCGAGCAGGGTGGTGGCGAGTAATGCGTAGATGCTCTCGCCCATCTGCAGGAGGAAGAGTCCGCCCAGGACAGCGGCGCTGGTCCAGGTCGGCCGGGCGAACGTGCGGTGGAGAAAGAGGAGAATCAACGGTGCCCACAGGTCGCCATGAACGTAGGGGTGGGCGGGATCGAGCAGGCGGGGGCGGGCGAGCTCGAAGATCAGTCCGGCGAGGAAGGCTGCCGGGGGATCGCGCGTGAAGTGGAGCGCCAAGGCGTACATGGCCAGGGCGGGGATCCACAGCGTCAAGATCAGCATGATGTTGTACGAGAGGACGGGCTCCCGGGTGAGGATCCACGGCAGCGCAGCGAGCGCTCCGTTGCCGAACATATGCTCGCCCAGCGTATAAGCCTTGGGGAAGGGAAAGCACTGCCCCGGGCCGCCGAGGCGGCCCGGGGCCTCGGTGAAGAGGCGTGCGTTGCGGATCACGGTGCCCAGCACCATCTCCTGATCGGTTCGGTAGAGATTTGACATCGGCCCCTGCTCGGGCGGGCCCAGGACATGGGTCGACGCCTGACCCTGGAGATCGCGCATCGACCACAACGCCACGCCCAGATAGAGGAGGGCCGCTATTGCAGTGCTTGTCAGAGGGCGGCTGCCGCCGGCAGGCACGGGGGCGTCGGCCAACGGGAGAGGTGCGGCCGGCGCGGCGTCGGGGGGCGATGCCCCGGCTTCAACCCTCACGTGGGCGCCGGCCGGCGGCGGGGGAGTGTGGGCCATGCGATGCGCGTGCCGGCGGCTCTATCCATGGGTGTGTCGCTTTGCGGAGTCCGGTGAGTCCGACGGTTGGACGTTCGTAGGACGAACTCGAAGGCACTGTCAACATCGCGCGGGATGATGCGGCCCTTGGCGACATACGGAGGATCTTGGCGCGCGGAGGGCCCTGGTCGGGCAGCTCGCGCGGGACGATGCAGCCCCCGACCACGCGCAGCGTGGGCCAGCTCCCGCCGGGCAAAACGTGCGCTGGGAGCATGCCCTCCGCGGCGAGGACCCATGCGACCGGGGCGGGGCAGCTCCGGGGCGAAGAGCCTCGGTTGCTGTCGTCCTTCCCGGACGCATAGGCTGGTCCCCGCCCGAAGGCACAGGCTTCTCCCGCTGGATCTTCAGGCGGCGGAGCGAGGACGACGATGCATCGGGCAGGAGGTCAGGATTCCGTGAGCACGATCGAATCAGCGCCGTCGCCATTTGCACCCTCTCAGAGCCCCTATCTCGAGGGGGGCTACGCACCGATCTCGCGCGAACTCGTGGCCGGGCCGCTTGAGGTCACGGGCGAGCTGCCGCGCGACCTCTCGGGAATATTCGTGCGCACCGGCAGCAATCCACGCTTTCACCCCATTGGCCAGTACCACTATTTCGATGGCGACGGCATGCTCCACGCGGTCCACTTCGAGGACGGACAGGCGACTTACCGCAACCGCTGGGTGCTCACCGAGGGGCTCGCGGCCGACGTGGCCGCGGGGCGAGCCCTCTCCACGGGGATCCTCGAGCGGCCCGATTACCGGCGTCCCGAAGGTCCCTACAAGGATACGGCGAACACCGATCTCGTGTTCCATGCCGGCCAGCTCATGGCCCTGTGGTGGCTCTCGGGCAAGGCGCGGGTGGTGCGACTGCCCGATCTCGAGACGCTCGGCAACCAAACCTGGGGTGGACGGCTCGTGCGCTCGATCTCGGCGCATCCCAAGGTGGATCCACGGACGGGCGAGATGGTGATTTTCGACTATTCGCCCCGGCCGCCCTACCTGAGCTTTGGCGTGGTCTCCGTAGCGGGCGAGCTGGTGCATCACGCCGAGGTGGAGCTTCCTGGACCACGGCTGCAGCACGACATCGCATTCACCGAACGCTTCACCCTCCTCTTCGACATGTCGTTGCAGCCCGACCCTGGCCGCCGCGCAAGCGGCGAGATGCCGTTGGTGATGCGGCGCGACTGTCCGTCGCGGATTGGCGTGGTGCCACGTTTTGGCGGCAACGCGGACGTCCGCTGGTTCGAGGTCGCGCCTTTCTTCATGTACCACACCGTCAATGCATGGGAAGAGGATGACACGATCGTCCTGGTCGGATGCCGTATTCCGGAGCCCCTGAGCGGCGAGGGGACTTCTCATGGCGCCCCGCTGCTCGGCAATCTACGGATTGCTCCTTTCTTCCACCGTTGGCGACTCGATCTCGCCAGGGGCGAGGCACGTGAGGAGGTGCTCGACGACGTCCTCACGGAGTTCCCGCGCATGAACGACGCGCTGCTGGGGCGGCGCAGTCGCTACAGCTACCATCCACGGCTGGCGCCCAGCGAGACGTTCCTCTTCGACGCATTGATCCGCTACGACCTCGACGGCGGCGCGCCCGTGATCCACGAATACCCGCGCGGCTGGTACGGCGGGGAGGTCTCGTTTGCGGCGCGCGACGGTGGCACGGGTGCCGAGGACGACGGCTACCTGCTGACCTTCGTGCAGGAGGAGGCAAGTGGCTGCTCGGAGCTCCACGTGCTCGATGCCGCCGACGTCGCAGCGCCAGCGCGGGCACGTATCGCCATCCCTCAGCGCGTGCCGACCGGCTATCACACCCGCTGGGTGGCGGCGGCCGAGGTCAAGCACCAACGACCGCTCTAGCCGGGTCGGGAAGGCTCCGGCCCGCTCGGATCGCAGAGGCCGCCGTGAAGGATCTGGCTTCGGCCATTCCGGTCGACACCCGCAGGGCGAGTCCGATTCAGCACGTCCGCCGTGCCAGGGCCTTGGTGAAGAGCCGTCCTGTTTCGGCGAACTCGGTGCGCATCCTTTCGATCGACGAGCCCATCCCCTCGTTCGAGTAGGAACGCTCGATCTCGGCCTCCGCGAGGAGATCGCCGGCCATGGCGAGGCTGGTCGCGATTTCCCGAGTGCAGAGGCGCGCGGGGGCGGCGGTGGGGATGGCGTTTGTCGCCCGGTCCATGAACTGCTCGATCGTGTCGCGAGTCTCGACGAGTCGGATTCGCAAAAGATCAAGGGCGCTCTGCGGCCAGCCGAAATCGAAGGCGACTCGCATCGCGACGATGCCGAGAACGATGCCGACCCAGCGGTCTCGCAGCACGTCCAGGCTGGTGGTCGGATGCGGTTCCTGCAGGACGGTCATGAAGAAAGCGAGGGCGATCTGCCACCCGGCGTAGCTCGTCCGCACGCTGCCGAGCGAGATCCAGCCGGCAAGGGCGCTGACGGTTCCGACGACCAGCAGGAGGCCGGGCAACGAATCGAGGTGCGGAATGACCGCCACCATCGCAGCGATGCCGAGAGCACCACCCACGGCCGCGCCCAAGAGACGGAGCGCTTGCTTGCGCACCTGCGCTCCGGCCGTGACCAGCGCGGTGACGGCACAGGTCACCATGCAGGTGTGGATGCCCTGCCAGTGGAGCGCGCTCATGATCAGGTAGCAGGCCATCGTGGCAGCGGTCGCTCGTGCCGCGAAGGCGGCATGGAGGGGGTTGGTGAAGAAATCCTCCTTGATGAGAGCCGGCGCGACCGGGGCCTCGGCGCTGGCTGGCGAGCGGCTACCCATGCCGACCCAGGTATTCTCGGCGATCTCGATGGTTTCCCGGAGCCCCTCGGGCAGATGAAGGAGAGCGTCGTCGCTGGCGGCATTGCGTGGGGGCAGGGGGCGCTCGGCTGTGATCGCGTGTGCCAGCACCTCGACCCGCCGGGCCGCCGCGCCAAACCGTGCACGACAGCTCCCGCTGCTGCGGCTCTCGCTGCGGGCCAGCGCTTCGATCCGATCGAAGAGGGTCATGAGCGTCGCGTAGTTGTCAGCCTGACGGGGCTGAAGCAGCCCTGCCAACACCATCCGTTCGAGTGTCTCGTAGAGCTTGGCCCGTGCTCCCGGCAGCGGACTCCAGCGCTCGGGCTTGCTCCGCAGTGCTGCCGCAGCAGCGGCCATGCGGGCATTCAGGCGCATGCGGACGAGTTCGGTCGCGGTCGGGATGCCGCAGAGCCACTGCGAGAGGAGCGTGACGGCGACGACCAACAGCAGCACCGCCCAGAGCCAGGCGAGCTGCGTGAAGAGGTAAGTCGCGCTTGGCACCTGGTCGAACGCGCCCATGAAGAGGGTCAGCACCACGAGGGGGCCGAGTACCGCTTTCGGCTCGCTCAGAGTGCAGATGAGATAGTAACAGCCAAAGAAAGATGCGCTGAAGAGTGCCAGCCGGAGCCACGGTGCATCGAAAGCGACCGCCGCGATCAGGAAGATGAGCAGGCACGACACCGAGGCCACAGCGATCCCGAGCAGTGCGCCGATCCGGGTCGAGAGCGTCTCGTCCTGCGCGAGCAGGAACACGAGATAGGGTCCGATCGAGAGAAAGGGCATGCGGACCGCCAGCATGACGACGAGGACCGCAAGCACGCTCAGCGTGATGTGGCCGGTCCGCCGGATGCGCTCGGGGTCGGGCGCCAATTCAGCCTTGAGCCAGCCGGGGAGTGTGGACTTCACTCAGCCTCCGCTGGGAGAGCCGCTGCCCAGCACCGTCGCGGCGGCAGTTGCGCCGACGCGCAGGGCCTCGGGCGGGACGTCGGCGGGGATCCGAATCCGCACCGGGAACCGTTGTGCCAGATGCACCCAGTCGAGATTCTTCATCACGATCGGCAGACCGGGGAAAGGATCCTCGGGCAGGGGCGTGACGCCAAAGCCCAGGCTCTCGACCGTGCCCGTTACCGCGCCGGGCCAGGTGGAGAGATCGAGCCGGGCCGCGTCGCCCTCGTGGATGTGACGCAACTCAGTCTCGGTGAAGTTCGCCACCACCCACCACTGGCGCGTGTCGATCAGCGTCACGGTATCAATCCCGATGCGGGCGAAGGCCCCCTCCGAAATGGTCAGCGACACCACACGGGCCGGAAACGGGGCCCGCACGACCGTGTCTCGCAGGGCCAGTTCGGCTCCCTCGAGCACAGACGCTGCGGCGGCGCGGCGCGCGAGCAGCGGGGCCAGCTCCAACACCGCGGCCTCGGCCGCGACCAGCTCGGCTTGGGCGACCCGGACGGCCTCGGCGGCGACGTCGCGCGCGCGCCGCGCCGTACCGACGGTCTCGGGAGTGGCGAAGCGGCGGGCCAGGAGGGGTTGCAGCCGATCGTACGTGGCGCGCGTCTCGGCGAGCCCGATCTCGGCTTGCGCCAAACCGGCGCGCGCCGCGACGACTTGACTCTCCTGTGCCTTGATCTCGCCGCGTGCGTTGCGGATCTCGCCGTCGAGCGCAGCGAGATCCGCTCGTGTCGACTTGACGACGATCGCGTACGGTTCCGGATCGATCTCGAACAGAACGTCACCGGCGGCGACCTGCTGGTCGTCGTGGATCGGCAGCCGCACGATCGGGCCGCTGACGCGCGGCGCGATCCCGACCACGTTGGCCACGATGCGTGCGTCGTCCGCGCGTGGATTCACCGAGACGCGCCAGAAGGCGATGAGCCCGAGCCCGATCGCGAGCAGGATCGAGCCGCGGCCGATCAGGCGGCCGAGACGCTCCCGCGCTGGATCGGGTCTGCTCGCTCCGGCAAGGCCCAGAGGGGCGTCTTCCTCGGCGCGCGAACTCATCCCGAAAACAATCCCAGCCACAGGCCCATGGTGCAGGCGAAGAAGATTGCCGGGTACGCCAGCGCGGCGGGCTGAATGTAGGCATCGAGTTCGCGGGCCACGAGCAGGGCCCGCAGGCTCGCGGTGAGAAGGCCGCCCATCAAGGCCGAGAGCAACCAGGCGGGAAAGTAAGCGCCTTCGATTTCGATTCTTGGAGCACAGCCGGAGGCGCCCGTCGCGAACCCCGCCAGCGCAGCGACGCCGAGCCAGCCGGGCGAGGCGAAGCTCGTGGCCATCGACGTCGGCGGTTTCGGCTGTGATCTGGCGCTGAGCATGAGCTTCGTTCCGGCCGGGATGTAGCAGGGACCACGAAGAGGGGGAAACATTCTCTGCGGTTCGTGCCCGTGGGCAGGTGGGTCGGCGTTTGGGGCTGCTCCTGATAAACGCTCATGCGATGGTGGGGATCCGAGCCCGTGTGCCGTTCGTTCTCGTGGCGGTGCTGCTGACGTTGGCGTGCGCGGGCTGTGCGGCCCTCTCGCCCGAACGCCTGGCAGGCGCCGAACCCGGCCTGGGCGATGCGGCGGTTCCGCGAGCCGAACTCCAGGCTCTGGTGCAGCGCTCGGCTGCGGCGAGTCCACCGCGCGAGACCGAACCGGCGGGGCCCTGGCGCCTCCCCGCGCTGATTGACCTTGCCGAGCGCCGCAATCCCGCTACCCGCGTCGCCTGGCATCAGGCCCGCAGCGCGGCTGCTGCCGTCGGCATCGCCGAGAGTCAGTACTATCCTGTTCTTGCACTGGCGGCCTCCTATGGCGGTGGCTTCTGGGATCTGAACACGGGGGTTCGCGCCGATCTCTCGACGCTCATGGCGCGCAACGATGCTCTGGGCGCGCTCTTGCAGGGAGCGAACTCGCAACAGTCCCTCGATCTCGAACTCTCGGCGCCGTTCACGCTCGGATCGGCGTCGGTGAGCATGCGCTGGCTTCTCTTCGACTTCGGCGCACGCGAGGCGACGGTCGACGTCGCGCGTCGGGATCTCGATGTCGCCCGGCTCCTCTTCGATGCGACGCACCAGGCAGTGGCTTTCGCCGTGGTCGAGAGTTTCGCTGCTTGGCAGGCGGCGCACGATCATGTCGTGGCGGCACGGGTGGCCCGGACTGGCGCCGATGTCGTGCAAGAGGCGGCCGAGGCCCGCTTCGCGGTGGGCTCGCTCACCGAGCCCGATCTCCTGCAAGCCCGTAGCAGCGCGGCCGCCGCGGCCTATGCCTTCGAGACCGCGCGCGCCGCAGAGGAAATTACATACGTGACGCTGGCCGAGGTGCTCGGGCTCGCGCCGGGGACGAAGCTCGAACTCGAGCGACTGCCGGTCGAAGCGCTGCCACGGGCGCTCGCTGGAACCCTCGAGGTCTGGGTCGAGCGGGCCTTTGCCGAGCGGCCCGATCTGCTGGCGAAGGCGGCCCTGGTCCGGGGGCGCGACGCCGCGGCCCGTCGGGCGCGGGCGGCGCGTTTGCCGCGGGTCGGAGCGACGGGGCAGCTCGGCTGGAACCGTTTGGACAACTCGATTCGCGGTGTCCCGGGGCTCGAGGAACTCGACTTCGGCCTCCAGACCTACGCGGGCTTCGTGGGCATCGAGTGGCCGCTCTTCGACGGCTTTGCCGGCGCCAACACCGAGCATCTGGCCGTGGTTCAACGGCAGGCGGCCACGGATGAACTTGCACAAGCGCGCAATCGAGTCGCGGCGGAGGTCTGGCGGGCGTATGTCGAAGTGCGCGATGCCATCGACCGGCAGCACGCGGCCGACGCCATGGTCGTCGCCGCAGACGCTGGCTTTGCGAGTGCGCTGGCAGGGTTTGAGCGCGGTCTGGTCGATATGCCCGAGCTCGAATTGGCGCGGGTGCGGCGCGCCGAGGCGCTCCGCGCGCGTGCCGAGAGCGGCGCGGCCCTGCTCTCGGGTCTGGCCCGACTTGCACTCGGCACCGGGAGCATGGACACGGGTTTCCTGCACGGCGTGGGGGAAGGCTGAGCGATGGAAAGATGGGATCTTGTCGTGCGCGGTGGTGAGGTGGTCGAAGGCACCGGGATGCCGGCCCGACGCGCCGACGTGGGCATACGTCAAGGACGTATTACTGCGCTCGGTGACGTCGCTGGGCCCGCGGCACGCGAGATCGACGCCACCGGATGCGTGGTCGCCCCCGGCTTCATCGACATTCACACCCACTATGATGCCCAGGTGCTCTGGGATCGGATGCTCAGCATCTCGCCCTGGCCCGGTGTCCCCACGGCCCTGATGGGCAACTGTGGCTTTGGCATCGCGCCGACGCGCGCCGAGCACCGTGATCTGATCCTGCGGACGCTCGAGAATGTCGAGGGCATGTCGCTCGATGCTCTGCGCGCCGGGATCGGCCCCGAGTGGCCCTTCTGCAGCTTTGGCGAGTATCTCGATACGATCGAGAGACGCGGCACGGCGATTCACGTCGGCGCGCTGGTCGGGCACACGCCGGTCAGGACCTTCGTCTTGGGGGACGCTGCGGTCGAGCGCGAGGCCACAGCCGACGAGGTGGTGGAGATGCGGGCGCTGGTCGCCGAAGCGCTCGACGCCGGAGCGCTCGGCTTCGCGACCTCCCGTGCCCCCACCCATATCGGTTACGCGGGAAACCCCGTGCCGAGCCGGATTGGTTCGCCGGAAGAAGTGGCGGCTCTCGCAGGCGCGCTGCGCGGTCGCCCGCAGGGGGTGTTCCAGGTCACGATCGGTGGCGATCTCTGGATCGACAAGCTCGCCGCGATTCAGCGCGAGATCGGCCGGCCCGTGACCTGGACCGCGCTGCTCGGAGGGATGCTCGGCCCCACCGGCCACCGCGACATCCTGCAACAGACCGCGGCTCTCCAAGCCGAGGGCGTGCGCGTGCATCCACAGGTCACGGGCCGGCCACTCATGCTCGAGTTCCAGCTCTCGGCGCCGTTTCCGCTCTCGATGCTGCCCGTGATGAAAGATGTATTTGCTGCCGATCTCGAGGGGCGACGGCAGCTCTACGGCGATCCCGCGTTCCGCGCCCGGCTACGGCACGAGGTGGATACGGTCTTCGGCCTCTTCTCCTTCGAGCAGATGTGGATCAGCCACGCGCCCGGCCACGATGCCCTGCTCGAGCGGCGCGTCCCGGAGGTCGCGGCCGAGCGAGGCGTGCACCGTGTGGATGTGGTGCTCGACCTCGCGCTGGCGACCGGGCTCGAGGCCCGCTTTCGCATGGCAGTGCTCAATACCGACGAGAGCATCGTGGCCGAGCTGTTGCGTGACCCTTCGGCCGTGCTGGGCCTCTCCGACGCCGGTGCCCACGCGAGCCAGCTCTGCGATGCCGGTGCGGCGACGCATCTCCTGGGCCACTGGGTGCGCGAGAGGGGAGTGCTCACGCTGGAGGAGGCGGTGCGGCGGCTGACCTCGGAGCCTGCGGAATTACTGGGATTGACAGAGCGGGGCCGGCTCGCACCGGGGCTCGCCGCCGATCTTGTCGTGTTCGACCCGGCAACGGTTGGGTGTGGCCCTTTGCGCCGGGTCCACGACCTGCCAGGTGGGGCGGATCGGCTGGTCGCCGATGCCCTCGGGATGCGCGCCGTGGTAGTCGAGGGCACACCGATCCGCCTCGAAGGTCGCGATGTCGTTTCCCCGGACGCCCCTCTGCCCGGCCGGGTACTGCGGGCCCAGCCCGGCCGTCGAGGCTGACGAGAGGTTCGCGACTCGATTCGATCCGGGCGATGCGTGATCTGGCGGCGCAGCCGCATCGCCGAGGCTGACGAGAGGCGCGGTGAGCTTGTTCCCGGCGCGAGCCCGGAAGGTGCGGGCGCCCGGATCGTCGCTGGGGGCCGTCGGCGTCCGCCGTGGCGCGGCCGCGTGGTTGATTGTGGTGGCCCGCGCGACCATGATCGTCGCCGAAGAGCCGGGAGCGGACGCGAGGGGTCCGTGGCGGCGGTGGGAGGAAGCCATGACGCGATGGTTGACGCATTCGAGCCCGCTTGGCGAACTCATTCTGGTGTCGAATGGCGAGGCGCTTGCCGGGCTGCTCTTCAGTGACGGTCGCAAGGTGGATCAGGTCCGAGGCGAAGCCATCGAAACGAGCGACACCATCATCGATCGCACGCGCCGCCAGCTCGATGCCTTCTTTGGCCGGCGTCGGCGCGATTTCGACGTGCCGCTCGCGCCGCAGGGTACGCCCTTTCAGCTCCGTGTTTGGCGGGCTCTGCAGCGCGTGCCCTACGGCGAGGTCGCGAGCTACGGAGCGATTGCTACCGCGATCCGGCGCCCGAGTGCGTCGCGCGCCGTCGGGATGGCCAACGGCGCCAACCCGATCGCCATCATCGTGCCTTGCCACCGCATCATCGGCGCCAGCGGTCACCTTACGGGTTACGGCGGAGGCCTCGACCGCAAACGTTTTCTGCTTGCGCTCGAGCAAGGACAGGGTCAGCTCGCGGCAAGGGTGGCCGTGGCCTGAGCTTGCCACCGGTCGCGCCTTTGGCGTCGCGCGCAATCTAGAGGAGCGACTCGCTTGGGCACGATCGCGGGGTTCGAGACGGGAGAACTCGGCCGAACACCTATCCGCTGGCGAGTTGCTGCAGGTCCGTCCGCCCGTCGAGTGGCGGTCGGGCCGTGGGGCGGCACCTATTCGCTGGTGAGCTGGCGCAGGTCGGTGCGCAGCCGGGCCAGAGCTTCGCCATCGCGCACGTCGTAGGTGGCGCGGACGACCCCACGCGCGTCGATCAGCACGAAGCGTTGGCTGTGGATGATCTCCTCGTCACCCATCTTGGGGTTGCCCTCTGCCACCGGCAGCAGGAGGCCCTCACGGGCGAGTTGCCAGATCGCGGCGCGGTCGCCCGTGAGGAAGAGCCAGCGTCGTGGGTCGGCGCCGACGCGAGCGGCATAGGCCTTGAGGACCTCGGGCGTGTCGCGTTCCGGATCGACCGTGATCGAGACGAGGCGCAGTTCGGTCAAGTCGCGCGTGTCCTCGTCGAGTCGGCGCATCTCGCTGGTCATGCGTGGGCAGATGCCGGCACAGGTGGTGAAGATGAGATCGGCGACCCACGGGTGACCCGCCAGATCCTGCTGCGAGACCGCCCGGCCCGCGGTGTCGCTCAGGGTGAAGGCCGGCAGCTTGACGAGTTCCGGAAGCCCCGGCTCGCGGACCGGCGCGCCGGCGAGTGTCCAAAGCACCGCCAGTGCCGCAGCAACCCCGAGCCCCAGCAGCACCAGAGTCGGGGCCTGCCGCTTCATGCGAGTCTCGCGTCGAGGGGCCTCTCGGCGAGGGCGCGCGCCGCGAGGAAGGTGACCAGCGCGAAAGCTGCGGTGACGCCGAGTGCCAGCCCGAAGGACGGGGCGTCGGTCCCCGCCGCGCCAGGAGCCAGGGCCTCGCGCAGCGCGGCCACGCCATACGTGAGGGGATTCACCGCGATCAGCGGTCGCATCCACCCGGCCGCACCGGTGGGCGGAAAGAACGCCCCCGAGAGGAGCCACATGGGCATGAGCACGAGATTCATGATGGCGTGGAAGCCTTGGGTCGAGTCGAGTTGCCAGGCGATGATGAAGCCCAGCGCCGTGAGGGCCAAGGCGATCAGCGTCAAGACCAACAGCGCGAGAGCGAGACCACTGGCGCCGGGGCGCAGGCCGAGCCAGGGGATGGCCGCCAGCAGCAGGGCCGCCTGGCCCAGCGCCAGAGTGCTGCCGCCAAGCACCTTGCCGGCCACGATCGCACCACGCGAGATCGGCGCCACGAGTACGCCCTGCAGGAAGCCCTCGCGGCGATCCTCGATCACCGAAATGGTCGAGAAGATCGCGGTGAAGAGCACGATCATCACCATCACGCCGGGGTAGAAGAAGGTCGCGTAGTTGCCCTCTGCCCGGAAGGAACCGGAGAAGCCCGAGCCGAGCAGAAGCCAGAAGATCAGGGGGGTAGCGAGCGCTCCGACGATCCGGCTGCGCTGACGGTAGAAGCGGACGATGTCACGCCACCAGAGCGTCGTCACCGCCCCCATGGTGGCGGCCAGAGTCGAGTTCATGTGGCTGCGCTCTCCTTGTCCTCCCAGAGAGGGTGGCCTGTTCTCTGGATGAACACGTCTTCGAGTGTGGGTCGCCCCACGCTGACCGCCTCGATGCGCCCGGGCAGTGCCTCGAAGAGGGCCGGCACGAATTCGTGGCCGCGTGCGCGCCGGATGCGACAGGTGCCGTCCACCACCGACACCGACTCGCCGAGCTTGCGCCCGATATCGTCGGCCAGTGTCTCGGGATCGCCGCCCCGAATCACGATCACGTCGCCCCCGATCTCGCGCCGGAGAGCGTCGGGCGTGTCCTGCGCCACCACGTGCCCGCGGTCGAGCAGGAGCAGGCGGTCGCAGCGTTCGGCGTCTTCCATCAGGTGGGTCGTGACGAGTACGGCCGTGCCCTGCTGCGTGCGTAGAAGGTCGAGATGGCGCCAGAGATCCAGGCGGGCGCGCGGATCGAGTCCGGTGGTCGGTTCGTCGAGCAGGACCACCGGCGGGCGGTGCAGCAGCGCGCGGGCGAGGTCGGCCCGGCGTGCCAGCCCGCCGCTCAGGGTACCGACGCGTGCGCCGGCACGGTCAGCGAGGTCGAAGGCGGCAAGCAACTCGTCGATGCGTGCGCCGAGGTCGCCGCGTGCCAGTCCCTGCAGTCGGCCGTGATGGGCGAGATTCTCGTGTACGGTCAGCACCGGATCGAGGCTCGGCGATTGGAAGGCGACGCCGAGCCGCCGCCGCACGCCGTGCGGATCGCGCACCACGTCGTGTCCGTCGATCGAAGCCGAGCCGCGGGCAGCACGGATCAGAGTCGCGAGGATCCGGAAGAGCGTCGTCTTGCCGCCGCCGTTGGGGCCAAGCAGGCCAAAAATCTCACCGGCAGCGATGGACAGCGAGACGCCGTCGAGCGCGCGGCGCTCACCGTAGTTGTGGCCGAGTGCGTTGGTCTCGACGATCGCGTAACTCATCGCTCGAGACCTCGCTAGAAGGGTTGCCGTGCCCAGACCATCGTCCCGAGCAGCACGGGCAGGTAGAGAATCGAAACCCGCAGGAGGAGCCGGGCGTCGGCCATCGATCGCGTGAGGCCCATTCGCAGCGACGCGACGAGCAGTGCTACGCCCGACACCAGCGCCACCGCGAAGTAGGGCTCGCGCGCGATGCCCAGTACCGAGGGCAGCAGACTGACCGGCAGCAGGGCTGCTGCGTAGAGCACCGCTTGACGAGCGGTGGCGGCACCCGAGGGGTCCACCACCGGCAGCATGGGCTGTCCGGCGCGCGCGTAGTCGTCGCGGTAGAGCCAGGCGATCGCGAGGAAGTGTGGCATCTGCCACAAGAACAGTATTGCGAACAGCAGCCACGCCTCCGCCGTGAGGCTGCCCGCACCCGCAGCCCAGCCCATGAGTGGGGGCAGCGCACCGGGCACGGCGCCAATCACGGTGCAGAGGGGCGTCGTTCGCTTCAGCGGCGTGTAGGCGAGCACGTAGAGCGCCACCGTGACCAGCCCGATCGAGGCGGCGAGTGCGCCGCCGGCCATGGTCATCAGGACCAGGCCACTTGCGACCAGCAGGACTCCGAATCCGAGGGCCACGCTTGAAGCGAGGCGGCCCTGCGGGAGTGGCCGGCTCGCGGTGCGAGTCATCCACTGATCCGTCTCGCTCTCAAGCCACTGGTTGAGTGCGCTCGCCCCACTCGCGAGCAGCGTCGCGGCGCACAGGACCGCTCCCGCAAGGGCAAGAGCGACCGGCCCGCGGCTGCCGAGGGTGTAGCCTGCCGCGACCGAGATCACGGCCATTGTCGTGATTCGTGGCTTGGTCAGCTCGAGCAGATCGCGCGCCAGCGAGGCCGGGGCGGTGGCGGGTTCGTGTGCCGCGGCGCTGAGCGTCGGTGCAGGGTTGGGTGGGTTCACGGCAGGCCCCGCGCTTCGACGCGCGCCGGTGCATCCACCAAGCGTGGTCGCGACCAACTGGCGCGCCCGAGGCCTGCGGCCATCAACGCCAAGGCGACCACGAGTGCTGCCGGGACCAGGGTCCACACCAGCTCGGTCTGGACGACAGCCGCCTCTCGAGAGCCCGGCAACAGGGCACGGCGCTGCCGCAGCAGCCAGCCGACGAGGGCGATCTGCAAGAGGAGAAAAAGAGCGCTCAGCGCCCAGAATGTCGTCGCCTGCATGGCTGGGGCGCCGGAGCCGGCGGAGCGGCCGAGACCGCTCCGCCGGTTGTCCTCATCCGGCGTAGTTGAAGTCGGCCGTGGCGCTGCCGCCCTCGTCGACCTTGACCTTGGCTTCCTTGGCGCCGAGCTTCTCCTGCCACACCACCACGTCGTATTCGCCGGCCGGAATGTTCTCGATCTTGAACGAACCGTCCGCGCCGCTCACCGCGAAGAAGGGGTGCGGCAGCACGCCGATGTAGCCGGCCATCCAGGGGTGGACGTCGCACTTCACGGCGACCATCAGTTCCTCGGCCGTGAACTTGGTCTCCTTCTGTTTCACGAACTTCGGCATCGCGAAATTGAAGGGCGTATTGACCTTCGGCATGCCGTGGACGTTGTGCAGCGTCTGGTCGCTGTTGGTGAACTTCATCGGCTGACCGATCTGTACGCCAGCGATGTGCGGGATGTACTGGCAACCCTGCTGGTTGATCACCGACGGCTCGCCCGGTGCTGCGTGCGTGCCCGGAACGCTCTTCAAGTAGACGAAGGCGTACTGCAGGGCGCCGTCGTTGACGACGACGTCGTCGGCGAGCGCCGGGCTCGGATGCGCGGCTGCGCAGACGGGATCGGCCGCCATATCGAGCGTCGCGCGCTTCGGGGCGGTGCCGTCGAACTTGATCTTGCCGGTGATCGTGCCGCCGGCCATGGCCGGTCCGGCGAGCGCCACCATGGCTGCCGCGGCCAGGCCGCAGCTCCGTATGAAACTCATCGTCTGCATCGGAAAACCCTCGCTCCTCTCCGGCTACGCTGGCCGGCTTCGGGTGAAATCAGAAGGGTTGAGCCCTAGCGATTGCCCGACGCGGCGCCAAGGTGCGGCGCCGGGGCGCGCCACGGATCGCCCGGCGGGGACCCTTCGTCACGATCTTCCCGGGGGGTCCAGGCGCGGGCCCCTTGCCTCGGCTGGGTCACGGGCCTAAGACGGATGCCCATGGATGTCGGTCGCCAGATCGTGCTGCGGAGCGGGGCGATGATTCGCCTCGCCCTTGGATGCGCGCCCTGGCGCGCCGTCGGTTGAGCGCCGCCTTTTTGCGGCTTTGCTCCCGTCGACCGTCGCCTCGGGCGCCCGGCTGTCGGCCCCGGCGGTGTTGCTGTATCCAGTCGCCGTCTCGCGGGTCGGCCGGGGGCGCTCGTGGCGCGGCTCGGGTCGGGGGCGGGAAGGGGACGGATAGGAACCATGGAGACGATGACAGGAGACTTCGTTCGCATCTTCGACACCACGCTGCGCGATGGCGAGCAATCGCCCGGCGCGACCATGAACACCGGCGAGAAGCTCACGATCGCGCGTCAGCTCGAGGTTCTCGGCGTGGACGTGATCGAGGCCGGTTTCGCGGCGTCGAGCGAGGGCGATTTCGATGCGATCCGGCAGGTTGCGGCAGCGGTGCGCGAGCCCGTGGTGCTGAGCCTGTCGCGGACGCGCGGCCCCGACATCGAACGCGCTCTTGCCGCCGTGGCGGGTGCCGCCCGACCGGGACTCCACGTCTTCATCGCCACCTCCGACATCCATCTGCGCCACAAGCTGATGATGACCCGCGAGCAGGTGGTCGAGGCCGCCGTGTGGGCGGTCGAGCGGGCCCGCCAGCACGTCGATCACGTCGAATTCTCGGCCGAGGACGCGTCACGCAGTGATCCGGATTTTTTGTGTGAGATTTTCGCGGCGGTGATCGCTGCAGGGGCCACCGTGTGCAACGTCCCCGACACCACAGGCTACGCCATCCCGGAGCAGACGACCGCACTCTTTCGCCGCCTGAGGACCGGGATTCCGGGTGGCGATCGCGGGGTGTGGAGCGCCCACTGTCACAACGATCTGGGCATGGCGGTGGCCAACTCGCTGGCCGCGGTGGCGGGCGGGGCGCGTCAAGTTGAGTGCACGGTCAACGGCATCGGTGAGCGCGCTGGCAATACGTCCCTCGAAGAGGTCGTGATGGCGCTGCGTACCCGTCACGACGTCTTCGGCGTGGATACCCACGTGCGCGCCGAGCATATCTTCGCGGCAAGCCGCCTCCTGAGTCAGGTCACCGGCATCGCCGTCCCGATCAACAAGCCGATCGTGGGCGACAACGCGTTCGCGCACGAGGCCGGCATCCACCAGGACGGTGTCCTCAAGTACAAGCTCACCTACGAGATCATGCGTCCGGAGGACATCGGCAGGGCCACCAATACCCTGGTTCTGGGCAAGCACTCGGGCCGGCACGCTTTCGTCGATCGCCTGCGGTCGCTGGGGCTCTTCCACGACGAACTCGATGTCAATGAGGCCTTCGCCGCGTTCAAGGCACTCGCTGATCGCAAGAAAAGCGTTTATGACGAGGATCTGGTCGCAATCGTGGCGCGCAAATCGTCGCACGTCGCCGAGCGCTACGAGCTCGCTGGCTTCGAGTGCGCGAGCACGAGCGAGGGGCCGCCGCGGGCGCGCGTTCGGCTGCGCATCGCGGGCCAGGAGATCGAGCAGGAGGCCTCCGGCGACGGCGTCATCGACGCGACCTACGCGGCGATCGGGCAGGCGCTCGCGTCGGTGGGCGACCATGTGCCGGCGCTCGATCGCTTCGATGTCAAGTCCATCACCCGTGGTGCCGACGCACTCGGCGAGGTGAGCTGCCTCGTGCGCGAGGAGGGACGGGTCGCGCTCGGACAGGCGAGCCACACCGACATCATTCAGGCGAGTGCCGCGGCCTACGTCGCGGCTCTCAACAAGCTCGCGTGGCTGCGCGCGCACCGGCCCGGCGAGGACGACCCGCATGGGCCATGAATTCGGCCTTGGCCGCCTGACCCGCGCGATGGCCGGGTGCGGCGGTGAGCGGGCAGCGGCGACGGGAGAGGAGAGGTCCAGGTGAAGATCGCGATTCTGAGTGGTGACGGGATTGGTCCCGAGGTGGTGGACGAGGCGGTCGGGTGTCTGCGCGCGCTTGATCGACGGTTCGAACTCGCGCTCGAGTTCGAGGAGGGGCTGGCGGGCGGCTGCGCCATCGACGCGTGCGGCACGGCACTGCCCGAGGACACCCTGCGGCTGGCCCGCGCGGCCGACGCGGCTCTGCTCGGCGCGGTCGGTGGTCCCAAATGGGACGATCCGCGCGCTAGCGTGCGACCCGAGCAGGCACTGCTCGGGTTGCGCAAGGAACTCGGTCTCTTCGCCAACCTCCGGCCGGTACGGACGGTCGATTCCCTGATCGACGCATCCACGCTGAAGCCCGAGGTAGTGCGGGGAGTGGACGTTCTGGTCATTCGCGAGCTCACCGGCGGAATCTATTTTGGCCAGCCGAGCGAGCGGCGCAATGGTCCCCAGGGGCGTGAGGCGGTCGACACGCTCGTCTACACCGAGGGAGAGGTACGGCGGGTGGTCGAGGTCGCGTTCGATCTCGCGCGCCAACGTCGTCGCAAGGTGACCTCGGTCGACAAGGCCAACGTGCTCTCGAGTTCGCGACTCTGGCGGGAGGTCGCGCACGAAGTCGCGGCACAGAACCCGGATGTCGAGTACGAGGATCTGCTGGTCGATGCGATGGCGATGCACCTGATCCGCCGGCCGCGCGAGTTCGACGTCGTCGTGACCGAGAATATGTTTGGCGATATCTTGACCGATGAGGCCGCGATGCTCCCGGGTTCGATGGGCCTCTTGCCCTCGGCCTCGCTCGGCACGCGCGAGACCTGCGGCCGCGAGGGTACAGGGCTGCGCTACGGCCTCTACGAGCCGATCCACGGCAGTGCCCCCGACCTCGCCGGCAAGGCCCTCGCCAACCCGGTCGCGGCGATCCTCTCGGCCGCGATGATGCTGCGCTTCACGTTTGGCCGAGCCGACGCGGCCTCTGCTCTCGAGGCCGCGGTCGAGGCGACGCTCGCCGCCGGGGCGCGGACCGCCGATCTCGCCGGCCCGGGAGAGAAACGGCTCTCGACGATGGAGATGGGCGCGGCCATCCGCGCCCGGTTGGGCTAGGGCGTGGCACGGATCGCGCTTTTCGGGGCTGATGCGGAGTTCGCGGCGGCACTGCGGGAGGCCCTCGGGGCGCGCGGTGTGGACCCCTCCGAGTTGCACGTATCGTTAGTTGCGGAGTGCGGTGGCGAGGGCGAGATGGCCGGCGACGACGAGGCCGGCCGCTGGCTCGCCGACGCGCCACTCCGCGATCTCGACGATCTCACGGAGGTCCAGGTCGCGGTCGTGGTTGGCGACTCCGGGGGCCGCGAACACCTGGTCGCCGCGGCGGCCGACGCCGGCGTGATCCTGATCGATGCGACCGATGTCGGTCCGGAGAGCGGTGCGTTTCTGGTGCTTGCCGGGTCTCGTGCCGAGACACTGGCCGATGTCGAGCCGGGCGGTTGCGTGGCCCTGCCGACACCGGCCGTGGTCGGGCTGCTCGGTGCGCTCGACCCGATCGCCGCACTCGCGCCCCTGGTCCGGGTGGTGGTGACGGTCCTGCGCCCGGCGACCTTGCGCGGTGCCACGGCGGCGCGGGAACTCTCCCGGCAGGCTGTTGAATTACTGGGTGGACGTGCGCTCGAACCCGCCGAGCACCCACGTGCGCTCGCCTTCGGGCTGCGCCCCGTGGTGGTCCCCGAGACCGATCCGAACCCCGGGGCGCTGCTCTCGGCCGAGGTTCGCACGCTGCTCGGAGCGGACGCACCGCGGGTTTCTGTTTCACTGATTGACGTCGGGGTCTTCACGGGTCTCGGGCTGGCGGTGTATCTCGAGACCGAACGCCCGCTCGACCTGCAGGAAGTGGCCGCAGCTCTGCGCTGCACCGAGGGTGTTTGCCTGGCGGGCGAGCTGTCCCGCGTCGAGGTCGGAGAGGAGGCAGACGAGCAGGTGGCGCTACTGGCCGACCCCGAGCCGGGACCGGTCCAGGTGACGGGTTCGCCCTTTCTGCACGTCGCCGGGCTCGAGGCCGATCACGCCATTCCCACAGCCCTGCGCTTCTTTCTCTCCTTCGACGAACGCCTGCACGGGCGCACCGTGCCGCTCGCGGATGTTCTGGTGCGCCTGCTCGAGCGAGACAGTTAGGCGTGGGGGCGGAGCGGAAAGCCGCGCCGGCCGCCAGCGGCGTGCTGCGCTACCGAGCGCGAGTCGCTTACGACGGTTCGGCCTGGTCGGGCTGGCAGAATCAGCGTCATGTCGCGCCGTCGGTGCAGGCCGCGCTCGAGCAGGCGCTCTCGACGGTGCTGCGCGAGGGTGTGCGCGTCGAGGGTGCGGGGCGAACGGATGCGGGTGTCCACGCCCGAGGCCAGGTGATCGCGTTCGATACGAGTGTTCCCGTCGCGGACACCGCGCGGCTCGTCCGTTCGGTCAACGCTCTGCTCGGCGATTCCGCCGCGATCCGCGATCTCGAGCCCGTGGCGGCGGACTTCGACCCTCGGCGCCACGCGCTCGCGCGGCTCTATCGCTACCGGATCTGGACAGATTCAGTGTTGGACCCCTTCGAGCGCGGTCGAGTATGGCACGTCCCGGAAGTGCTCGATCGTCGGGCGATGAGCCGAGCCGCGGCGGACGTGGTCGGCGAACATGATTTCAAGAGCTTTCAGGCTTCCGACAACAGGCCTCGTTCGAGCATCCGCCGGGTGATCACGAGCGCGTTCGAGAGCTGTGACTCCTCTCTCTCGGTTGCGCCCGAGCGGCGCGGGGCGGCGGAGCCTATCGTGGCTCCGCAACCGGCCGGGCCGCCGCAGCCGGTTCTCTCGGGTGCGCTGCTCGTCTATCGCGTGGAGGCCAACGCTTTCTGCCGCGGCATGGTGCGCAAGCTCGTGGGCACGCTCCTCGAGATCGGTCGTGGCCGCCTGCCGTCCGACACGATGCGAGAGTTGCTCGCGACCCCTGTCCGGGCGCGGGCCCCACGCACCGCGCCTCCGCGGGGACTTTTTCTCGACGAGGTGCGCTACTCGTGAAGGTGGACGAAATGTGCGCCAGGTGCGGCGGGTGGCTCCGCGGTGCGACCCTTGAAGGCGTGAACCCGTGAAGGTGGACGTCACGTGCGCCAAGTGCGGTCAGCGCGGACGCGTCGAGATCGGCCAGCCGGCGGCAGGCGTGGTTCTCGAGGAGTACCTCCAGCTGCTTGACGAGCGGCTCCGCCACCGCCCGAGCTTCGAGTGCTTCAGCGGTCATCTCGAGCTGGCACCACCGGTGCCGCGCTTCTGGACCGTGCACTGGGAGACACTGGGCGAGTGATCCCGCCGCCGCACCCCCGGCGCGTCAGTCGAGGGCGGCGCGGAGGTCGGCGATCAGGTCGTCAGTATCCTCCAGTCCGACCGAGAGCCGAACGAGGTTGTCCTTGATGCCGATCGCGAGCCGCTCCTCGCTCGAGAGCTCGAAGAAGCTCATCAGTGCGGGCTGCTCGATCAACGATTCGACGCCGCCGAGCGAGGGCGCGATCTGGAAGATGCGGACGCCGTCGACGACGCGCGAAGTCTCGGCGAGGTCGCCGCTCACCTCGAAGCTGACCACGCCGCCGAAGCCGCTCATCTGGCGAGCGGCGATGGCGTGGCCTGGGTGGTCGGGGAGCCCGCAGTAGTAGACGCGCGCCACGCGCGGGTGCCCGGCCAGCATCTCGGCGATGCGCTGCGCCGAGCGGTTCTGGTGCTCGACGCGCACGGGCAGCGTCTTGAGCCCGCGGATAAGCAGATACGCCGCGTGCGCGTCGAGGATGCCACCGAGCACGCCCTGGCAGGCGCGAATCGAGTCGATCATGTCCTCGCTGCCGAGGATCACGCCACCGAGAACGTCGTTGTGGCCCGAGAGGTACTTGGTCGCCGAGTGGAGCACCAGATCGATACCATACTTGAGGGGCTGCTGGTTGATCGGGGTCGCAAATGTCGAGTCGATGATCGAGACGAGCCCGTGCCGGCGTGCGATGTCGGCGATGCGCTCGAGATCGACGACGCGGAGATAGGGGTTGGTCGGCGATTCCGAGATCAAGACACGGGTCTCGGGTCGGATCGCGGCTTCGATCGCGGCATAATCGTCGATCGGGACCACACTCGACTCGATGCCGAAGCGTCCGAGCACGCTGGTGCAGAACTGGCGCGTGCGCCGGTAGCAGTCGTCGGTCAGCAGCACGTGCTGACCCTGGCGCAGGATCGTGAACAGAGCGGTGGTGATGGCCGCCATGCCCGAGGAGAAGGCGAGCCCGGCCTCGGCGCCTTCGAGGGCGGCGCATTTGTCCTCGGCGATGCGCTGGGTCGGATTGCCGTAGCGGCCGTACTCCTCGCGCGAGACTTCATGATTCATGTGCGCGACGAGTTCGGCGGTGTCCCGGAAGACGAAGGTCGCGGTCTGGAAGATCGGCGTGGTGATCGCGTGGCCGGCCCGTGGGCGCGTTTCGCCACCATGGATGGCGCGCGTCGCCAGCGCTTTCTGGCGGTCTGGGGTGGCCTTGGGAGTGGCGCTCACTGGCCTGCTCCCGCGACGCGTGAGCCGCCCTGTTCCAGGTCGATCAAGCGGTGCAAGGCCTCGCGCACGGTGTCGAGCTGGTTGGGCAACTCGATGGGTTGATTGCGGTAGTGGCCGAGGACCTGAGCCAGCTTGCCCTCGTGGTAGGCGGCCTTCTGATCGGCAAACTTGAGCCCGTGCGCCGTGGAGATGACGACCACCCTCTCGTCCGCATGGATCTCGCCGCGCTCGCGGAGCTTGAGCAGTGCCGCGAGTGCCACGCCGGTATGCGGGCAGTTGAACATCCCGGTGCGGTCGGCGCGTGCCGAGGCGTCGGCGAGTTCGGTCTCGCTGGCCTGCTCGACGATACCGTTGAACTCGCGCAAGGTCCGGACCGCACGTTCGTAGCTCACCGGATTACCGATCTGGATCGCGCTCGCCAGTGTCGGTTTGGCCTCCACGGCTTCGAGCCGGTCGAAGCCACGCTGGTAGGCGAGGTAGAGGGGGTTGGCGTTCTCGGCCTGAGCCACCACGATGCGTGGCCGGCGGTCGATGATGCCGAGGCGTTCCATCAGGAGCAGGCCCTTGCCGAGCGCGCTGACGTTGCCGAGGTTGCCGCCGGGAATCACGATCGTATCGGGCACTTGCCAGTCGAACTGCTGGACGATCTCCATGGCGACGGTCTTCTGACCTTCGAGCCGGAGCGAGTTCATCGAGTTGGCGAGGTAGACGTTCTCGCATTCGGTGAGTTCCTGCACGGTCTTCATGCAGCCGTCGAAATCGGTGTCGAGAGCGAGCACGATCGCGCCGTTGGCAATCGGCTGAACGAGCTGTGCCAGCGAGACCCTGTTGCGCGGCAACAGCACGATGGTCGGAATGCCGGCGGCTGCACCATAGGCGGCCAGCGCTGCCGAGGTGTCTCCGGTGGAGGCGCACGCGACCGCGGGGATGTCCTGGCCGCGGGCCCGCATCTCCTTGACCACGCTGACGAGGACCGTCATGCCGAGGTCCTTGAACGAGCCGGTGTGCGAGTTGCCGCACTGCTTGACCCACAGGTCGGGCAGTCCGATCTCGCGGCCGAAGCGCTCCGCCCAGAAGAGGTTGGAGCCGCCCTCGTACATGCTGACGATGTTCTCGTCGTCAATTTGGGGCAGGACCATTTCCTTGCGACACCAGACGCCCGAGCCGAAGGGCCAGACGGTCGAGCGGATGCGGCCGTCGAAGAGAGCCTTCCATTCGGCGGCGCTATGGCGCGCGAGCTGTTCGGCGTCGTGCACGACCTCGAGGAGCTGGCCGCAGGCGCGGCAGCGGTAGATCACCTCGAAGACATCGTATTTGGCACCGCACGCGGGGTCGATGCATGCGAGCCAGCAGCGATGGTCCATGGCCGACGACGCTAGCACCGGCTCGATCCTGTCGCGACGCCCACCGTGGCCACGCTCGTCGAGACCTGCGCCATGGGGCGCGGTGTCCCGGATTGCGGGACGACCCGGGCGACGCCGGGGCGCAAGCCTGCTGCTACACTCGGCCCGTGGGGTGGGAGAGGGCGCGGAGCGGACCCGGCCGATGGCTCAGGCGACTGCTCGTTCGGGTCGTGCTTGTGGCGCTGGCCGTAACGCTGGTGATGCTCCTCTGGCTCGACCACCGCGTGCGCGCTGGCTTCGAGGATGGCCACTGGCTCCATCCCGTGCGGATGCTTTCTGCGCCCGTCGAGATTCGTCCCGGAATGGACTTGGCCCTCGGGGGCTTCTGGCAGGAGGTCGCCCTGCGTGGCTACCGGCGCGCCGCCGGCGACGGCCCGCTCGTCGCGGGAACATGGCGGCGCACCGGACATGCCGTCGAACTGGCCCTGCTGCCCGGCGATCGTGTGGCCGGTGCCGCGCCCGCAGCTCAGGTGCGGTTGGATCTCGAGGCCGAGCGACTGATCCGCCTACGCGATCCCGGCCGTGGCGGGGCGCTCGATGCACTGGTGCTGGGTCCGCGGCCGATCGAGGGCGTCCTCGAGGAGCATTTCGTGCCGCGGCCGCGGCTCTCGATCGAGGATATTCCCCCGGGGGTGGTCGATGCCGTGCTGGCCGCCGAGGATGTCCGCTTCCTCGAACACCCCGGCATCAACCCGGCATCGATGCTGCGCGCGCTCGCGGCAAACCTGCGCGCCGGTCGCGTGCTTCAGGGCGGCAGCACGCTCACTCAGCAGTTCGTCAAAAATCATTTCCTGACGCGCGACCGGACGCTGGCCCGCAAGCTGGTCGAGATCCCGATGGCGCTCCTGCTCGAATGGCATTTCGCCAAGGAGCGCATCCTCGAGGCCTATCTGGCGACGGTCTACCTCGGGCATCGCGACGGCCGGGCCATCCACGGCCTGGCCGAGGGGGCGCGCGTCTGGCTCGGCAAGGAACTCGCGGACATCACGCTGGCCGACGGGGCGCTGCTGGCGGGGCTGATCCGGGCGCCCAACGTCTACTCGCCGGCCCGCCATCCAGAGCGCGCGCTGCGGCGGCGCGATCAGGTGATCGACGCGCTCGAACGCGAGAACTGGATCGGTCCGGGGGAGGCCGCGAGCGCGCGCCGGGACCAGCCGACCTTTGGCTCGGTGGTGGCGATGGCGCCCGAATCGTTTTTTGTCCGTCAGGTGCAACGCGAACTCGAGGCGAGCGCTCCGGGCGCGCTGGATCTCGGACCGGGGGTCGAGGTCTTCACCACGCTGGACCCGCGCCTGCAACGCATCGCGGTCGAGGAAGTCAAGCGTAGTGTCGTGGCGCGGGGCGGGGCCGAGGCGGCGGTGGTAGCGCTTGACCCGCGCACGGGCGCGCTGCGCGCGCTCGTCGGCGGCACCGACTACGGCGCGAGCCATCTCGATCGGGCGACGCGGGCCCGCCGCGCGGTCGGCTCCCTCTTTAAACCTTTCCTCTACGAAGCGGCGATCGCGCGCCCCGAACTCGGACTGACCGCCGCGACCCTGATCGAGGACCGGCCCATCCAGGTGGGCGAAGGCGCGACCGCCTGGGTGCCGCGCAACGCCGACGGTCGCTGGCACGGAAAGGTGACGCTGCGCGAGGCGCTCGTGCGCTCCCTCAACGCCCCGGCGGTCTGGGTGGGCAATCAGGTCGGCTTCACGGAGCTGGCGAGGATCGGAGGAGATGTCTTCGCGACCGCAGAGCCACTTGCGGTCGCGCCATCGCTCTCTCTCGGTGCCTTCGACGCGTCGCTGCTCGATGTCGTTGCCGCATATTCAGCCTTTGTCGCACCCGGTCGGGTGGTTCGTCCACATGCGGTCGAGGCGGTCCACGGCCCTTCGGGGGCGCGGCTGCTCGCGGTCGAGAGCGAGACGCGCGAGGTGGGTGATCCCGCCGCGTTCTACGTCGTGCACACGCTGCTCGAAGGCGTCGTGGCCGATGGCACGGCGCGGCGGGTCGGTGCGGCGGATCTGGGGCGGCCGCTCGGGGGCAAGACGGGAACGACCAACGATGCCCGCGATGCCTGGTTTGTCGGCTATACACCCTCGCTTGTGCTTGGCATCTGGATCGGGCACGACGACGGTCACCCGCTCGCGGGCGACGGCGCGAGTCTGGCGGTGCCGCTCTGGATCGCGATCGCCCGCCGTGCCTTTGCCGGTCAACCGGTCGAGACCTTCGCCATGCCCGAGGGAGTCGAGGTGGTCGCGATCGACGACGCCACCGGGCTGCGCGGCGACAGCTCGTGCGGTCCGGCACGGCCTTACGCCTTCCTGCGCGGCACAGCACCCGAGGGTACCTGCGACGGCGGCGTGGCACCCGGGCCGGCCGAGTCGCCAACTCCGGCCGAACGCCTCCAGGCGTGGTGGGGCGCGGGCCTCGACGGGCTGCTCGGGCGAGGCGCAGAGCGCTGAGGGAACGCGCCGAATCCCCGCGCGTCCTCGGCGGAGTTGGCGCGTCCGGTCGGACTCGCGGAGAGTTCGTTCGGTAGCGGGCGCGTGGCCCCGCGCGAGTTCGTCGCAAACCGCCACTGCTCTTCTCCCCACTGGGTCGTGCCGCGTGCCGCAAAAGCGGAGTCTCCGGCAGGCGCGCCCGGCTTCAGTGCCCGCACAGGTCGTGGTAGTCGGTGCCTGGGGTGGGGGGGGACGGTTCACGTGGCGGGGCGGGGCTGGTGGCGGCGGTGGGGCGCGCCGTGTTCGAGCTCGCGGCCTACAACGGGGCGTTGCTCCGCTTCACCGGTCGCGCTCTGCGCACCCTGCGGCGCGGCGTGCCGGCCCGCGAGCTGGTCGCCCAGGTGCTCGAGATCGGCGCGCGCTCGCTGCCGCTCACGGCGATCTCGGCATTCGCGATCGGGCTGGTGATGGCGCTGCAGAGCTTGACGCTGCTCAAGAAGTTCGGTGTCGTGCAGTACGCCGCGGTCGGTGTCGGGCTCGGCGTGACCCGTGAGCTCGGCCCCGTGGTTACCGCGTTGATGGTGGCGGGGCGGGCTGGCTCGGGCATCACCGCCGAGATTGGCTCGATGAAGGTCACGCGCCAGATCGATGCGCTGCGCCTGCTGGCGGTCGATCCCTACCGGTTTTTGGCCGCGACGAGGATCGTCGCCTGCCTGATCGCCATGCCCCTGCTCACGGCGATCTCGGATCTGCTCGGGATCATCGGCGGGGCGATCATCACCACCGTGGTGGGCGGTGTTCCGCTTGGCGCCTACGTCGACACCACGCTCTACTACATCACGCTGGCCGACGTCTTCACCGGGCTCGGCAAGACGACGCTCTTCGGTGTGATCATCGGAGCGGTCGCGTCATGGAATGGTTTCCGGACCGAGGGGGGCACCACGGGCGTCGGTCAGGCGACCACGCAGACGGTGGTGCAGGCCTCGCTCATGATCTTCGTGAGCGACGTCTTCCTGACCCAGCTTCTGGTCTCGATCGGCTGGTAGGGGGCGAGCGGATGGGGAACGAAGTGCCGACCGCCGCGATCGAGTTCAGGAACGTCCACAAGGCGTTTGGCGAGAAGCAGGTTCTCTGCGGCGTCGATCTCGAAGTACGCGCCGGCAAGACGACGGTGATTCTCGGCAGCAGCGGCTGCGGCAAGTCGGTGCTGGTCGGGATGCTGGTCGGCCTGCTGCGGCCCGACCGTGGCGCGGTGTGGCTCGAAGGGCAGGATGTGGCGACCTTCGAGCGCGACGATCAGTGGCATCCGATCTGGCTCCGCACCGGTTTCCTCTTCCAGGGGGCAGCACTCTTCGATTCGATGACGGTTGCGGGCAACGTCGCCTTCCCGCTGCGCCAGCACACGCGCCTCCCGGAGGCCGAGATCCGCTCGCGCGTCGAGGAGATCCTGTCATGGATCGAAATGGAGGGCGCGGCCGACAAGATGCCGAGCGAACTCTCCGGCGGCATGCAGAAGCGTGTCGGGCTGGCCCGCACCATCGCTCTCGAACCGCGTGTCGTGATCTACGACGAACCCACGACCGGGCTCGATCCGCTCACCTCCGACACGATCAGCGAGCTGATCCGGCGGCTCCAGGGCGAGCGTCAGGTCACCTCGATCGTCGTGACCCACGATGTCCGCTGCGCCTTCCGGGTCGCGGACCGGATGGCGATGATCGACGACGGGCGGATTCTGGTCGCGGGCGAGCGCGAAGAGATCCGGCACACCGAGGTTCCCAAGCTCAGGTCCTTTCTCTACGGGTGAGGGAGAAGAGATGGTGGCAGAGCGACAGCGGGAGATCCTGGTCGGCGGCTTCGTGCTGCTCGGCTTGGTCGCGGCGGCGATCATGACAGCGATGCTGGGCTCGGAGGAGGGTATCTTCCGGCCGCGAGTGCGGCTGCGCGCAGTCTTCGCCAACAGCAGCGGACTCCGGCCGGGCGCGCCGGTGTTTCTGGCCGGCCTCAACGTTGGCTCGGTCAAGGGCCTGAGCCTCACCGCCGAGGGGGCGACCGATGGCCGCGCGCGGGTCCAGGTGATGCTTGATGTCGATCGCGAACGACTGGAGAACATTCGCGCCGACTCGATCGCGACCATCGGCTCGGTGGGATTGCTCGGCGACAAATCGATCGAGATCAGCGTCGGTGATCCCAAGGCCGCGTCGATCGAGCCCGACGCGCTGCTCGAGACCGAGGAGCCGGTCTCGCTTGCCGCGGCGGCCGAGCAGCTCGAACCGATGCTGCACAAACTCGATTCGATCCTCACCGACGTGGCGAAGCTGAGCCACGAGCTGGCCACACCCGAGGCCCCGGTGCTTCGCTCGCTGGAGAGTCTCGACTCGATCCTCGAGCGGATCGACCGCGGCGAGGGGACGATCGGCCACCTGGTCGCGTCGTCGCAGACCGGGGCCTCCCTCGATGCGACGCTTGCCGAGGCGAAGGAGGCATTCGCCGACGTGCGTGTCGCCACCGCCGAGTTGCCGGCGACGATGGCACAGGTCCGCCGCGCCGCCGAGGACATCGCCGTGATTTCGAGTGAGTTGCGCCGCGCCGCACAGGTGCTGCCCGGGGTCGCCGCGGACGCGGCCGTGGTCGGTCGCAACGTGCGCCTGGCCTCGGAGAGCTTGCCCTCGATCGCGACCGGGGCTGCGCACGGCGTGCGTCAGGCCTCCGACGTGCTTGACGCTGCCGGCCAGTCGGTGCTGCTGCGCGGCTCGATGCCCGCGCCCGTGCGAGCGGCACCACTCGTCCTGGGTCGCGAGGCCACGCCCCGTGCGTCGGGCGGTGGGCGAGCGGCCGGGGAGGTCAGCGATGGACAGCGCTGAGCGCAGCGCCGAGACCGCGCCCCTGCCGGTGGCCACCGCGGCAGCGCGGGTCAACGAGGCACGCGCGGGGTCCTGCTTGGCGCCGCGCGTCGATGCCGCGCGCGCGTGCATGGTCGCGCGGGCACGGCCGAGTATCGGCTCAGTTCTCGCACTTCTCGGATTCATGATTGTCAACGCCTGCACGGCGGCACGGCGGGAGCCAGCACCGGGACTTGCGGCCGCCGCGCGAGCTGCCGAGCAGGGTGCCCAGGCGGCCGCGCTCGCTGGTGATCGCGAGCGTGCCGTCGGGCTCGAGGAGCAGGCGCTCGGGTCGTGGCGGCGGATCGACGCGAGTCGCGAGACGGCGTCGGCCCTGCTGCGGATCGCAGGACTCGGCGGCAAGGGCGAGGATGCAGGTGTGGCACTTGCCGAGGCGATGGAGATCGCGCGCGCCGGCGGATTCGGCGACATCGAGGCGGCAGCTCTCGTCGAGCAGGCCTCGCTCGCCCCACCAGATCAGAGCCGCGGCCTCCTGGAGCGGGCTACGGTCCTGGCCGCAGCGGCGGATGCCGATGAGGTCGAGGCGGCGGCACTCAACGACCTGGCACTTCTCGACCGCGCCGGTGGCGACGAGCGGCGCGCACGCCAGCGTCTCGAGCGTGCGCTTGCCCTCGATCGCGACGGCGAGCGCACGAGTGCGGTCGCGCTTCGCCTGCGCAATCTGGCCCGGCTCGATCTTGACGCGGGCGATCCCGCCACAGCCCGGACACGAGCTGAATCGGCACTTGCCCTGGCGCGGGGTGTGGAGGACGTGCCGGCGATCGCCGCGAGTCTGGTCTTGCTGAGCGAGGCTGCGGCGGCGGCGGGCGACCCGGCGGCCGCGATTCAGGCCCGCAAACGGGCCGCGGACATCCACCGCGCACTGGGCGACGCCGCGGCCCAGCGGGCCGACGAACAAGCGCTCACGCTCTGGTGCGCGCTGCCCTTCGAAGCGCGCCCGGCCACCGCCTTCGCCTGCGCTCCGCGCGAGGACTCACGCGCGGAGCGCTGAGCGCGCAGCGCCGCGCGGCCTTCGCGGCCGCGGGGTCTCCGCAGCGCAGCGCGATGCCCTGCGCTCTGGTGCGCGTTGCTGCTCGAAGCGCGGCCGGCCACGGCCTTCGCCAGGGGGATCCGCGCGAAATCACACGCGCAGCGCCGCGCGTCCTTCGCGACCGTAGGGCCTCCGCAGCGCAGTCCGATGCCCGGTGCCCTGCGCTCTGGTGCGCGCTGCCCTTCGAAGCGCGGCCGGCCACCGACGACCCGCTGCTCCCGTGCGATGCGGACTCGTGTGCGGGGTTCCGAGTGGCGGAGCCCCGCGTGGGGCACCCCGACTACGGGCCTCCATACCGAGGGGGCGCGCCGGGGCGCGCGTCCACGGGATCGCGCGACGGCCCCGCGCGGAGTCGGTTGGCTTTGTCTTGCGCGCCCGATAGCTACTCGTGGACAGATGTCGGAGTCGCAACAGGGATCGCGCCTCGGCGATCGGATTCGCGTTTTCCTCACGCGCTTCGGCGAGGTGATGGGAGATTTCGTTCTGGGCGCGATGTATTTTCTGCTGGTCGGGCCGCTGGCACTGGTGGCGCGCCTGTTCGATGACCCGCTGCGACGACGCCGGCCGCGCGACGGCGCGTTTCTGCCCTGGACGGGGTCCAGGCACGACTTGCGCGCGGCGCGCCGTCAGGACTGAGGCGGAGGCCCGCGGTGAAGACCCTCCGTCAGCTCCTGGCCCTCGGGATGAGCTTTGTCCTCGTCCTGCTCCTGCTCGAAGGTGTACTGCGCCTGCTCGGCTTTGCCCCGACCGCCACGCTCAACCGCTTCGATCCGCGTGTCGGCTGGATCAAGGAGCCTCGGGCCAGCACGCGGCGGCATACCGCCGAGTTCGACGTTGCCTATGCCACCAATTCACGCGGGCTGCGCGAGCCGGAATCAGTGGGCTACGAGACACCAGCCGGCATACAGCGCGTACTCATGGTCGGCGACTCCTTCACGCTGGGTTACACCGTGGCCGAGGATGCGACGATTCCGGCTCTGCTCGAGGAGCGCCTGCGGGCCGAAGGCCGTGCGGTCGAGGTGATCAACGCCGGCACCGAGGGCTGGTCCACGGACCAGGAAGTGCTCTGGCTCGATGGCGAGGGGCGCCGCTACCGGCCCGACGTCGTGGTGCTGCAAATGTATGAGAACGACGTCTTCTGGAACGGACAGGACCACTACCTGCGCTACCCCAAGCCCCGGCTCGGGCGCGGCGCAGCACTGGCCGACATGCCGGCGAATCTGGTTGATCCGGGACGCGGCACGTGGCTCGCTCGCCACTCGGCACTTGCGAGCCTGCTCGCCGCAGCCGTGGCACCGCCGGCTATGCCGCTGCTTCCGGGTGCGCCGGGCCTGCCCGCCGAATGGGGGCTCCGTGTGCTTGAGGCCGCTCCGGGAGTTGCCGAAACGGGACTCGCGCTCGAGGCTTTCGCCGCGCTGGCGCAGGAAATCGGCGCGCGACCGGTGGTGCTGATCGTGCCGGACAAGGCGCAGGTCGATCCGGCGTCGCGCGCGGCGATGGCGCGGCTCATCGACGATCGGCGCTACGATCCCGAGCGGCCCTTCGCGACGATGGCGCGCCTGGCGAACGAGGCCGGTCTGCCGGTGGTCGATCCGCGGGCGGCCCTACGCGCGGCCGGGGAGGCGGGTGCGAAATCGCTTTATTTTGAGCGCGACTGGCACACCACGGCCACGGGCAACGAGATTCTGGCCGAGAGTCTGGCCGCGGCGCTGGCTCAACCGGCTTTGCTCGGACCACCCCCTCGCGGCGAGCGGCGGCAGGTTCCCGTGGCGGGACAGCCCGGCTCCAGCGCGGCGGGCCCAGCATCCGCCCCGTACCCCCGCTGGCCCGTCGTGGCGCTCGCGGTCTGGCTCGTGCTCGCGACCGCGATGTGGCGGCGCTTTCCGCAGCAGGGCGCGCTGGCGAGCATTCTTGGCGTCGCCTTGCTGGTGGGGGCGGTCGTCGCGATCGCTGCGGTGCTCTCCGTCCTCCAGGCGTGGTTGCCCGCGTCGCTCGGGCGACTGGTGCCGTGGCTTGCGGGCGGCGGTCTTGCCGTCGCCGTGCTCTGGAAGCTGCGCAGTCGCCTGCCGGTGATGATCGCCCTCTTCGCGACCTTCGTGCGGCGTGGTCAGTGGTACGTGCTGCCCGCCCTCGCGGGCCTGCTCTCGATCGGCGGCTTGCTCGTCGTCGCGGCGGCGTCGCCCTGGCTCGCGCCCTTCATCTACACGCTCTTCTGACCCAGGCGTGACGTGCCCCCGGTTCAGCGCGAGTTGAGGGACGTGCCGGGCCAGTAGAGGCGGGCGTATTCCTTGACCATGCGACTGGCACTGAAGGCTGCTGTGAGCGTGCGGATCGAGTTTTTCATATGCGTGACCCAGCCGTGCGGAATGCCGGCCCGGTCGCGGTCGTAGAAGAGCGGTGCGATCTGGTGCTCGAGCAGATCGAAGACGGCGCGCACGTCGGCGGCGTCGCGGTCGCGACTCGGATTGATGGCGCGCGGGCTCGCCGGATCCCACGGCTCGCCGACCGCCCAGCCGTTGCCGTCGTGGCCGTCCCAGGCCTCGGCCCACCAACCGTCGAGCACGCTCACGTTGAGGCCGCCGTTGACGATCACCTTCATGCCACTGGTGCCGCTTGCCTCGAGCGGCGGCAGCGGCAGGTTGAGCCAGATGTCCACTCCCTGCACGAGCTTGCGGCCGAGGAAATGGTCGTATCCTTCCAGAAAGATCACGCGCTTGAGGAGCTCCGGCCGTCCGCGCCAGGCGAGGATTTGTTGCAGGACGCGCTTGCCCTCGTTGTCCCGGGGGTGAGCCTTGCCGGCGAACACGAACTGGATCGGTCGCTCGGGGTGGTTCATCAGGGCGAGTGCGCGGTCCATGTCGGCGAGCAGAAGGTCCCAGCGCTTGTAACCGGCGATGCGGCGGGCGAAGCCGATCGTCAGCACGTTCGGATCGAGGATCGAGCGTGCGGCCCGGACGAGTTGATCGGACTCGCCGGCGCGGCGCCATTGTTGTTCGGCGCCGTCGCGCGCGACCGCGACCAGGCGGGCGCGCAGCAGGCTGTGGATGCGCCACAGTTCGCCGTCGGGCACGCGATCGATCTGGGCCCAGAGGTCGGGATCGTCCACGCGCTCGAGCCAGTCGGCGCCGAGATGCTCCGCATAAAGCCGGCGCATCAGCGGTGCGATCCAGGTGGGGACGTGGACGCCGTTGGTGATGCCGCGGAACGGGCTTTCCTCGACGCTGCGCTCGGGCCAGAGCGGGCTCCACATGCGTGCGCAGACCTCGCGGTGGCGCTCGCTCACGGCGTTGGAGGAGTGCGCCATCCGGATCGCCAGAGGGGTCATCCCGAAGGGTTCGAACTCGTCTCCGGGATGGCGGCGGCCAAGTCCGAAGATGGTCTCGCCCTGGCCGTTGAAGTCGTCAAGATAGCCCTGCAGGCAGTCGCGCATCATGCTGGTCTCGAAGACGTCGTTGCCCGCCGGCACCGGCGTATGGGTGGTGAACACCGCGCGCTCGCGTACCCACGCGCAGGCATCGTCGAGGCTGGCGCCGCGCAGCAGGCGCTCGCGGATCAGCTCCAGCACGAGGAAGGCCGAGTGGCCCTCGTTCATGTGGTAGCCGGAGGGAGTGATGCGCAGGGCGCGCAGGGCACGAATGCCGCCGATGCCGAGCACGATCTCCTGCACGATGCGGGTCGCAGCGTCGCCGCCGTAGAGATGGGCCGTGATCCAGCGGTCGATCGCCTCGTTGCCCTCGACGTCGCAGTCGAGCAGAAAGAGCCTGACCCGTCCGACGTCGGCGCGCCAGATCTGAATGCGGACGGCACGGCCGCGGATCGGCACCTCGACCAGCAGCGGTGAGCCGCCGGCGTCACGCACCAGTTCGAGCGGCAAGGCGTCGAAATCGGCGTCGTCGTAGACCTCGCGCTGCCACCCGTCGGTGCCGATGCGCTGGCTGAAGTAGCCGTTGCGGTAGAGGAGCCCGATCGCCACCAGCGGCAGGCCGTGGTCGGAGGCCGCTTTGAGGTGATCGCCAGCGAGGATGCCAAGCCCGCCCGAATAGAGACGCAGCGATTCGTGCAAGCCGAACTCGGCGCAGAAGTAGGCCACCGGATGCTCGGCGGCTTCTTCGGGCAGATGAAGGTGACCCCAGGTCGCCGACCCTGTCGGCGCGCCGCTCGCGCGGATCGAGGCATGTTGGCCCGGTGCCTGCTGCATGTAGTCGTCGAAGGATCGGCTCAAGTGTTCGAGGCGCCCGACGTAGGAGGGATCGACAGTGAGCTGCGAGAAGCGGTCGGGCGCGACCCGGCGCAGAATCTCGAGCGGATTGTGCAGGCACTCGCGCCAGAGGTGAGGCGCCAGGTCGCGGAAGAGGCTTTCGCCGCCCTCGTTCCAGGTCCACCAGACGTTGCCGGCGAGCCGGGCGAGGGCGGAGAGATTGGGCGGCAGGAGTTCGAGCACGCTCGGGTCGATCATTGCCCTGCGAGTCTAACGAGGGCGGCGGCTCCGGATAAGGGGTGCTCGGGTTGTTGTGGCGGCCCGCCGTCGCGAAGTCCCGCCCGCGGAGCTCGGAGGACTGCCGCGGGTTCGCGTCGCGCTCGGTCCGCGCCCCCTTTCGTTGTCGGTGAGCCTCGTGGTAGCCATCTCGGCACGGAGGACCCGATGGACAAGCTGCTGCGCGTCGACATGACCACCCTTACCGTGACCGATGAGCCATTCCCGGCCGAATGGGACTTGCTCGGCGGCCGCGGTCTCTCGGCGAAGATCCTCAACAAGGAAGTCGATCCGAAGTGTGACCCCCTCGGGCCCGGCAACAAGGTCGTGATCGCACCGGGAGTGCTCTCGGGTTCGATCGCCCCGACCTCGGGACGCATGAGCGTGGGCGGCAAGAGCCCGCTCACCGGCGGCATCAAGGAAGCCAACTCGGGCGGCCAGGCCGGGCAGAAGATGATGCGGCTCGGCTACCGCGCGATCATCGTCCAGGGCAAGGCCAAGGCTGCGGACAAGCGCTACCTGCTGACGCTCGACAAGACCGGATTCAAGCTTGCCGAGGCGCCCGAGCTCAAGATGCTCCGCACCTACGCCTGTGCCGAGCTGCTGCGCGACCGCTGTGGTCCCAAGGCGGCTTTCGTGATGGTCGGCCCGGCCGGCGAGCTCGGTCTCAGCGGCGCCAGCGTCGGGTTCACCGACGAGGGCAAGAAGAACCCGGCTCGTCACGCCGCCCGCGGTGGCCTCGGGGCGGCACTTGGCGTCAAGGGCCTGAAGGCGATCGTGGTCGACGACGACGGCACCAAGGCCCGGCTGCCGCAGAACATGGACGCCTTCAAGGCACGGGTCGCCCTGATGACCAAGGAGCACAAGGAAGGGCCGCAGATCTTCAAGCACGGCACCTCGACGACGGTTCCGATTGCCAACATGCTGAGCACGTTCCCGACCCGCAACCGGCGCCTGATGCAGTTCGAGCACGCCGCCAACCTCGACGGCGCGGTGATCGTCAAGAACTTCGAGACGCGCGGCGGCGGCATGCACCACTGCATGACCGGCTGCATCGTGTCGTGCTCGAACGTCGTGCACGGCGCCGATGGCAACTACATCACTTCCGCGCTCGAGTTCGAGACGCTCGCTCTCTGCGGCTCCAACTGCGAGATCGCCGACCTCGACACCGTCGCCAGGATGGACCGCCTGTGCGACGAGCTCGGCCTCGACACGATCGAGACCGGAGGTGCGATCGGCATGGCGATGGACTGCGGCGCGCTGGCCTTTGGCGACGGCGCCGCGGCGCTCGCGCTGATGGAGAAGATCGACAAGGGCGACCCGCTCGCAGAGGACGTCGGCCGCGGCGTGGTGGCAGTGGCGAAGCGCTTTGGTCAGGCGCGGATTCCCGCGGTGCGTGGCCAGGGCATCCCGGCCTGGGAGCTGCGCAGCCTGCCGGCCACCGCGATCACGTACATGACGAGTGCGATGGGGGCCGACCACACCGCTGGGCTGGTGATCATGACGCCCGAGGGCGCCGATGCCGCGACGGCCTCTCAGGAGGCCCAGCTCGTCAACGCGCTCTGCGACTCCTCGGGCTTCTGCCAGTTCCAGCAGCCGCGCATCGACGACATCCGTCAGCTCTACGGCGCGCACATCGGCCGCGAGGTGAGCTTCGAGGAGGCCGCCGATCTCGGCTGGCAGACGCTGGTCGATGAGTGGACCTTCAACCGCAACGCCGGCTTCACGGCGGCCGACGACGACGTGCCGGAGTTCTGCCGCACCGAGGCGGTGCCCTCCAACGGCATGACCGTCACCGCCACGGCCGAGGAGATCCAGAGCGTGTTCACCCGCCGCCCGATCTCCGACCGCCTGCACCTGATGCGCGCGGTGGGCTGAGCGGG
>SXLG01000123.1 GCA_005777805.1 Pseudomonadota bacterium | reverse complement strand
CGCGGGCCGCTACGTGCGGCAGCGCCTCGGCGAACGCTTGCGCCAGCGCCGCGCCACCCAGGGTGCGGTGGCCTTCACAACGGTGAGCGCGCGCTGCGGCGCGGTGCGGGTGGAGAGCGATCCGGGCGTCGGAGCGCTGCCGCGACTCGGCCGGGGCTGTGACGCCGGCGCGCCCGGCGGCCTCGTCGCGGTCCCCGCCGCGCTGCGCTGTCTCCGCGCGACTCTCGAGCAGGCTGTCGACGCCGTGGCACCCGAGGCTCTCCACCCGAATGTGGTGCTGGTCATCACTGACGACCAGCGCGCCGATGCGCTCGACTTCATGCCCGAGACGCTCGCGCGGATCGCTGCGCGCGGCAGCCGTTTCGCGAATGCCTTTGCGACCAGCCCGGTCTGCGCACCGAGCCGCGCCACCTTGATGAGTGGCCGCCTGCCCCACCACCAACCCGCGGCAGCGCCGCTCGGCTTCGACCAGCAGGATACGCTCGCGGCCTGGCTCGCGGCGGCGGGGTATCGCAACGGGATTCTGGGCAAGTATACAAACTTGCCCGAGACACTCGGTGCGGTGGTGCCCGCAGGCTGGACCAACTGGAACGTCTTCCTCGGTGGCGCCGGGGGCGGGTACTACGGTTTCGAGGCGAGCCTGCAGGGCTTCTTCACTTCGATGCCGCTCTCCACCTACTCGACCGATCTGCTGGGCGAGCAAGCCGCGGCCTTCGTGCGGGGGAGCGCTTCCGTGCCCTTTCTGCTTGTCGTCGCGCCCTTCGCGCCGCACGTGCCGGCGACGCCGGCCGAGAGGCACGTCGGTGCGTTGGCCGGTCTCGCGCCGTGGCGGCCGCCGAATTGGCACGAAGCCGATCTCGGCGACAAGCCTGCCTGGGTGAGTTCGTGGCGGGTTCTGCACGGCGCTGACGCGACAGCGGAGCGCGATGTGCTCCGCCAGGCCGAGTTGGAAACGCTGCTCGCGGTCGACGAGGCGGTGGCGTCGATCGACGACGCGCTCGAGATCGCCGGGATCAGCGACCAGACGCTGGTGCTCTACCTCTCCGATCACGGCATCCACTGGGGCGAACACTGGCTGCCGGCCAAGTGGTCGTCCTACGAAGAATCGATCCGCATTCCCCTCCTCATGCGCTGGCCGATGTTCGATCCTCCGGGGAAGCGCGTGCAAGACCGACTGGTGGCCATGCCCGACATCACCGCGACGGTGGCGGCCGCCGCCGGTGTGAATGGTCACGTGCCCGACGGCATCGACCTCGTCGGTGCGCTCGGCGCGGGGGGACCGGAGCGTGACGCGGTGCTCGTACAGTCGCCCGGCGAGTTCTTCACCCGCCCCAATCGGGCGCTGCGCACGGCGCGCTGGAAATGGATCGAGACCGACGCGAGCAGCGGCGTGACGGAAGAGCTCTACGACCTCGAGAACGATCCCTTCGAACTCACCAATCGTGCTTCCGACCCCGCGCTTGGCGAGGTGAGCGACGAGCTGCGCGCGCGTCTCGACGAGTTGCTCGGCTCCTGAGGCGATCGCTCCGTCGCTCTGCGCCGTGGGTGTCCATGCCGAGCGCGTGCTTCTGGACCGCAGTCCGCAGCGCAGCGAAGGCGAAGCGGTGGCCCCTGCGCCGCCCGCCGGCCGTGACCGCAGAGGGATCGCGCGTAGCTCGGCAGCCGTCGCCGGCTGTCTTGCCGCAGTCCGGGCGCTGGGCTAGCCCGATCGACAGGCACACAAGGAGGACAGGGAAATGGCAATTCGTCTGGGAGATGTGGCGCCCGACTTCACGGCGCAGACGACCGATGGAACGATCCGTTTTCACGAATGGATCGGCAACGGCTGGTGCGTCCTCTTTTCGCACCCCAAAGATTTCACGCCGGTCTGCACCACCGAGCTGGGCTACATGGCGCGTATCAAGCCAGAGTTCGACGAGCGGGGCGTCAAGGTCATCGGCTTGTCGGTGGATTCGGTCGAGGATCACGTGCGCTGGTCCAGGGACATCGCCGAGACGCAGGGCACGGCTCCGAACTACCCCATGATCGGCGATCCCGAGCGCAAGGTGGCCGAGCTCTACGACATGATCCATCCCAACGCGCTCGACTCGCTCACCGTGCGGACGGTCTACGTCATTGGCCCCGACAAGAAGGTGAAGCTCACGCTCACTTATCCGGCGAGCACCGGGCGCAATTTTGACGAGATCCTGCGCGCAATCGATTCGTTGCAGCTCACGGCCCGCCACCAGGTCGCGACGCCGGTGAACTGGCAGCGCGGCGACGATTGCATCATCGTGCCCGCGCTCTCCGACGCGGACGCGAAGGCGAAGTTCCCGGGCGGCTGGGAGACGAAGAAACCCTACTTGCGCATCGTCCGTCAGCCTTCCTGATGTCCGATCCGCAGGGGAGGATCTTCGAGACTCCCGACTTCGTCACGTTCGACCCGGCAAGGGTGGTCGGCGAGATGCGAGCCCTCATCGCCGAGTGCGAGGTTGATTTCGTACGGCTCGAAGCGGCGGTGCGCCCCGATTGGCAGGCGCTGGTCGTGCCGCTGGAGGAGATCGGCGAGCGGCTGTCCCGACACTGGGGGCTGGTCCACCACATGCTGGGCGTGCGCAACTCCGAGGCGTTGCGTGCCGCGCACACCGAGGTGCAGCCCGAGGTGGTCGCGTTCTCGCTTCGGATGGGCCAGAGCCGCCCGGTCTACGAGGCGGTGCGGATGCTGCGCGATGCGGGGACGGAGACCGACCCGACCCGGCGGCGGATCCTCGACATTCTGGTGCGCGATGCCGAGCACGCGGGTGTGGCGCTCCACGGCGAGGCCCGCGCCCGGTTCAACGCGATCGCGACGGAGCTCGCCGAGGCGGCGACCGAGTTCTCGAATCACGTCCTCGACGCGACCAAGGCCTTCGCGCTGGTGCTCACGAGCGAGGCCGAGGTGGCGGGCCTGCCCGGTGCGGCGCGCGAGCTGGCGGCGCAGTCGGCGCGGGAAGCAGGCCACACCGGGGCGACGCCCGCGCACGGTCCGTGGCGGATCACCCTCGATGCCCCGAGTGCCGGGCCTTTCCTCCAGCACGCCGCTCATCGCGACCTGCGCGAGCGGCTCTATCGGGCGCACGTCACGCGCGCGAGCACGGGGGCGGCTGACAATTCTGCGTTGATGGTCTCCATCCTTGGCCTGCGGCGCGAGCAGGCGGCCCTGCTCGGCTTCGCGGATTACGCAGCGCTCTCGCTCTCGACGAAGATGGCGGGCGATGTCGCGACGGTCGAGCGCATGCTCGAGCAACTTCGCACCGCATCGTGGCAGGCGGCGCGACGCGATCTCGATGATCTGCGCACGCTGGCGCGCGAAGCGGGTTCTCTCGAGGCCGGGGACCTGCAGCCCTGGGATGTCGGCTACTGGGCCGAGCGCTTGCGCGAGCAGCGCTTCGAAACCAGCGACGAGATCCTGCGGCCGTACTTTCCGCTGCCGGGCGTGCTCGACGGTCTGATCGCACTTGCCAGCCGTCTCTTCGGGATCGCGATCGAGGCTGCCGATGGCACGGTGGCAGTCTGGCATCCCGATGTGCGCTTCTTCCGCGTCAAGGATCTGGAGAGTGGCGAGCCAATCGCTGGTTTCTTTCTCGACCCCTACAGCCGGCCCGCCGAGAAGCGTGGCGGTGCCTGGATGGACGAGTGCGTCGGGCGGGTCCCCGGCCGGCTGCCGGTGGCCTACCTGATCTGCAACCAGACGCCGCCCGTCGACGGCCGGCCCTCCTTGATGAGTCTCGACGAAGTCGAAACCCTCTTCCACGAATTCGGCCATGGCCTGCAACACATGTTGACGCGCGTCGACGAGCCGATGGCGGCCGGCATCCGTAACGTCGAGTGGGACGCAGTCGAGCTGCCGAGTCAGTTCATGGAGAACTGGCTCACGCAGCGCGAGACGCTGCTCGGCCTCTCGTGTCATGTCGAGACCGGCGAGCCGTTGCCCGACGAGCTCTTCGAGAGGATCCGTGCGGCGCGCACCTTCCGCGCCGGTTCGGATATGCTGCGCCAGATCTATTTTGCTTGCACAGACCTGGCCCTCCATCACGCTTTCGATCCCGCGGGCGAGGAGACTCTCTTCGCGCTGCAGCGCCGGATCGCGGCCCGGACCACATTGATTCCACCGATCCTCGAGGATCGATTCCTGTGCTCGTTCGCGCACATTTTCGCGGGCGGATACGCCGCGGGCTACTACCGCTACAAATGGGCCGAGGTGCTCTCCGCCGATGCTTTCGCGGCTTTCGAGGAGGCGGGGCTTGACGATCCCGAGGCCATGCGCGCGACCGGCCGGCGCTATCGCGAGACCGTGCTGGCGCTCGGTGGCAGCCGGCCGCCGCTCGAGGTTTTCGCGGCGTTCCGTGGCCGCGCACCAACGGTCGACGCTCTGCTCCGGCACACTGGTCTTGCGACGGAGTGAAGGCCGAGCGGGACGCCCGGACGCGCCGAGCATGACGAACGCCGCCGGGCCGGTACGGATTTATATGATTTGACGGGCGCGACGGCCGGTCCATGCCGGCGGCGCGGTCAGGCGCCCGGGGCGTTCGTGTCGTCCGGCCGCGGGGGCAGGACCACCCAAAAAACAGTGCCGGGTTGGTGGTCTCGGTCACGGACCCCGATCTGGCCGCCCAGGTGGTGCACCAGCTCGCGGGTGATCGCGAGGCCGAGACCGGTCCCACCCCCGGGCACGAGGGTATGGTCGAGCTTCTCCTCTTCGAGTCGCGCGAAGGGTTCAAAGATGTCGGCCTGCCGCTCGGCCGGGATTCCCGGCCCGTCGTCGGCGATCTCGAGCCGTATCCCGACGCGGCTCGGCGACGCAAGATTTCGGAGGCTCCGGATCGTGGCGCCTGTCGCCCCGTCTGAATCTGCCTTGGCATGTGGGGGCGCAACCGGTTCGGTGCGGGCCTGCAGCAGGATTTCGCCGGGGCTGCCATACTTGACCGCGTTGCCGACCAGGTTCAGCAGCACGCGGCGCACCAGGTTGGGATCCGTCGCGAAGGGCTGAGGGATGTCGGGGGCTGCGTCCAGCCGGATGGTGAGGCCACGGCGTCGGGCGGGCTCGCCGAGGACCACGGCGACCTCCTCCAGCAACTCGTGCAGCAAAGTCGGGCGCGAATGGATCTCGACCCGCCGGTTCTCGGCGCGCGACAGGGCTAGGCTGTCGTCGATCAGCGCCCGCAACGAGTCCCCCGCGCGTGCGACCGTATCGGCAAGATCGCGTTGTTCGGCGTCGAGCGTGCTCTCGATCAGCAGATCGACTGCGAGCAGTACCGAATTGAGCGGCGTGCGCAGCTCGTGGCTCAGGACCGCCAAGAACTCGGCACGACGGGCGAGCTGAGCAAGGGTCAGCCGCCGCTCGTCGTCCATCTTGTGCTGCAAGGATTCGCGCTCCGCGAAGATCGCAACCATGGTGAGGCTCAGGACGCAGAACGTGGCCCCTGCCCAGAAGCCAAGGATCTCGAGGACGTCGAAGGGCAGGCCCGGCGGGAAGCTGCTGCTCTGCGCCCTGGCGATCAGGGTCGTGCCCAGGAGGACGGTCGAAGTCAGCGCAAGTCCGCTGGCGGGCAGTTGCAGGGCGGCTAAGGCCAGCACAGCGGCGGGCAGCAGTAGGGCCAACGTGCGCGTCAGGGGGGTCAAGCCAGGCGCAAGCAGGGCCAGGCCCACGACGACGGGCGCAACGACGGCGACCGTGACCGTGCGCCACGGTGTCTCCCAGAGGCGTGTGCGCTCGTCCCGGTCGGCCAGGACCAGTACGGCCGGCGCAACGATTTGCAGGCCGAAGGCCAATCCGAGCCAGCTCGCCACCACCACTTCCGGACTGACGGCTGTCGCCACCTGGGGCGGCACCGCCCCCGGCATCAAACCCCCCAGGATCGCAATTGGAAGCAGCGGGATCAGCACGATCAGTGGGGCCGGCAGCAACGTCACCAAAAAGAAACGAAGCGCCGACGCTGTTGTCGAGATGTGAGCGAAGGGCCGCTCGGCGCGCAGCAGTCGGGCGCAGACGAGAGCTTGTAGCGGTGCTGCGAGCGTGACCATCGCCAGCCACGCGAGCGGCATCTCGCGCCACATGCCCGTGACCAGCGCCCCGAGCGCGATGCCTGGCCCGAGCTGGCGTCCGAAGGCCAGTACGCAGCCGAGACCGAGACCGGGTGAGAGGTAGATCAGCGCGACCGAGGTCCGAGGCGCGGCCGGTGGCGCGGTCGCGATGGCAAGCACGAACCATCCTGCCGCGAGCAGCATGTTGGCCGTGATGAGCCGCAGCCCGGTGAGGACGCCGGGCACGGCCGGGAGAGCGAGCGCCCTCGGCCGAGAGCCGAGGTGCGTCGTTAAGCTTGATTTCGATGGGGGATTCGACACGTATGATCTTCCGGCTACCCGCTGTTCCGCGGGTATCATGTCAACAGCCGCGTCCAAAGACCAGTACTTGTGGAGGGCCATGGAGCCGGCTCTTGGCGCGCGCGGGCTGTCCGAAGCCCGGAGCGGACGAATCCTCTGTCGAAATCTGGCGGTCGAGTTGTCGGTCGGCAGGACTCTCGCGGTGAGTTTGACCGGCCTCTGTTGCCAGCGATCCCGGGCGCGGCGGGCTTGAGCCGCGGCCGCGTTGCGAACGGTCGTCATGCTGCCGTCCGGTGGGCAAATCTGACCTGGAGGGGGGCGCCGATGGCTCGACCGCAGCACCGGGGTGGCCTATAGCTCGCACCGGGCCGGTGAACCCCGCGCCCGGGCCTGCGGGATCACGAGGTGAGACGAGACCACCGACCCTATCGCCTGGCTCACGCGGGTGTGCTCGTGCGCGAGGCCTGGACGCGGCACGTGCTCGCGCCGCAGCTCGACGCGCTCGGCGAGGGCTCGGTCGTGGTCCGGCCGTGGCGGGTCGAGATCCACGGCGCGCGTATCCGGATCGGCCGCTTCGCCTACATCGTTGCCGCCCGTGGCCGTGAGGTCTCGTTCCAGACCTGGAGCGACGCCCGCCACCAGGGGCAGATCACACTGGGCGATCATTGCCTGGTCTCGCCCGGGGTGCGCCTCTCCTCCGCGACACGCATCGAAATTGGAGACGGTACGATGCTCGCGAGCGGGGCCTATCTCACCGACGCCGACTGGCACGATATCGTCGATCGGACCCAGGAGGTTGGCCGCACCGCGCCGATCGTGCTCGGGCGCAACGTCTGGGTGGGCGACGGTGCGATGGTGGGCAAGGGGGTGACGATCGGCGACAACAGCGTGGTGGGGGCGCGTGCGGTCGTGACGCGCGACGTCCCGCCGGGCGTGATCGTCGCCGGCAATCCGGCGCGTGTCGTGCGCGAGATCGAGACCGGGGCGGAGTTTCGTTCGATGGCGGCACTCCACGATGCGCCCCCCGCCGAGATCGCAGCGCGCCACCGCTACCTGCTCTACCTGGCCTTGCGCGACAACACCTGGCGCGGCTGGCTGCGCTCCCGACTCACGCACCGCGACTGAGCCACGTGCCGATCTCCCGCAGCACCACGGCGCGAGCACGGCGTCTCGGCGGAGACCGCCGGCCCTGCGCGAACGCCAAATTCCGCCTGGGCGCGAGCCAGCCTTGGAAGTTCTCTATCTGCGGTGTTTCTTGGTCAGCTTCGTTGTCTTCGGCGGTCGGCTAGGCGAGACCGGCCGAGGGTGTCACCCGTGCCAGCCCGAGTCGGCGCAGCAGCGAGATCGTCCACCAGCCGAGGTCGATCTCCCACCAGCGTTGCGAGAAGCGCGACCTGCGCGCAGACGAAAGCCCAGAGGAGGGCCCACAGGGCCTCCCGGCCATCGAATAGAATCCAATCAAGCCTCCTCGCCGCCGTGGCGGCGGTTCACACGATTGCCAGGGGTCGCCCAGACGAAGCAAGGCCGATGCCGCGTGAGCGGCGCGCTACGCGCTGGCCAATCGTCCGAGGCGTCCAAGCACCTGATCGGTTTCCGCGAGCAGCCGGGCCATCAGCTCGCGCACGGGCACGATGTCGGCGATGCCGCCAATCCCCTGACCGGCCGGCATGCAGGTGCGCTCGGCGTCGGTGTGGGCGTCGTGGGCATAGGCCATGACACCGGCACTGGCGCTGTCGACGAGCTGCTGCGGGAAAGGCTTGATGCGACTCGGGTCGCGCTCCCACTCCTCGACGAAGGGGTTGGTCACGACGCGCATCGGCTTGCCCGAATAGCAGCGAGTGATGGTCGTATCGGCGCCGTCCGAGGCGATGATTTTATCCTTGAAGGCGTGCGCGGCGCGGGCCTCGTCGGTGGCGATGAAGCGCGTGCCCATCCACACGCCCTGGGCGCCGAAAGCGAGTGCGGCGGCGATGCCGCGGCCGTCGACGATCGAGCCTGCCGCGAGCACCGGGATCGTGACCGCATCGACCGTTTGCGGCACCAGCGCCATGGTCGCGATGCGTCCGGTGTGACCGCCGGCCTCGGTGCCCTGCGCCACGACGCCGTCGCAGCCCGCCTCCTCCGCGCGCCGTGCGTGCTCGACCTTGCCGCACACGACCATCACCTTGACGTTCTTGCGGTGACATCTCTCGATCACCGGCCCCGGCACGCCGAGTCCGGCGATGAAGGCGCTCGCCCCTTCGTCGATGATGATGTCGATCGCCTCGAGCACCTGTTCGGGCAGAGCGGCGAGCAGATCGACGCCGAAGGGCTTGTCGGTTTTCTGTCGGACGCGCCGCATCTCGTCGCGAATTGCGTCCTTGGACGAGCCGGCCATGCCGAGCGTACCGAAGCCGCCCGCTTCCGAGACCGCGGCACAGAGATCGGCGAAGGCGACCTGGCCCATGCCGGCGAGAAAGATCGGGACCTCGATGTCGAAGAGGTCACAGATGGGCGTACGTAGTGTCATGGCGAAACCCCCGTCGGGCACCGCGGAGCGCGGGCCGGCTGATGTTCGGGGTCGGAGAGGAGACCGGCAAGCCCGTGCGGCGCGACCGCGGGCCAAAACGCTGGTAGCCTGCCGCGCGGTGGTGGCGCCTGTGGCGATGGATCGAGGGAGCGTGGGGAGACGGAGAGCTGCGTACGGGCAGACACTGGCCGTGGGGGCCCTCGCCGCAGCCCTGCTGCTCGGGCGCCTCTCGGCGACGCCGCTCCTCGATCCTGACGAGGGACGGCACGCCGGCATCGCGCGCGGCATGGTGGAGCGGGGCGATTGGATCCGCCCCAAAATCTATGGCGAACCCTATGACCACAAACCGACCGGCTTCTACTGGTTGGTCCAGATGGCCGGGGTTCTGCCGCTCGCCCCCGAGGCCGCCGCCAGACTGCCCTCGGCGCTGGCGACCATCGCGACTGTCGTTCTCCTCCATCGCTGGGCGCTCGGTCGATTCGGACCGCCAGCCGCAGCGCTGGGCGCCGCGATCTTTCTGACGGCCCCGGAGGTGGTGGCGCTTGGCCGCTTTTGCAATCTCGACGCGAGCCTGACTTTATTCATGACTGCGGCCACGCTCGCCTGGCTCGTCTTCCTCGAGCGGCTGCCGGATGAGGTCGCGGAGCCCCCAGGCGCGGCGCAGGCGGTAGGCGCGGGGCCGGTGGAGATCGAACCGAGCGGACGGCTTGTGGAAGCGGAGTCCCCAGCGTCGACGCTCGGGGCGCCGGCATGGTCCGCGGCGGCCCATGCGGCGGCTCGGGCCACGGGCCGGGATGCCGCTCGGCGCATGGCGCTCATGGCGTGGCTCGCGATGGCTCTCGGAACGCTGATCAAGGGGCCCGTCGCCGTCGTGCTGCCGCTCGCCGTCGTGGCGGCCGCGGCGGCGACGCGCGGGCGTCTGCTCGAGGCTGTCCGTGCGGCCCGTCCGCTCGCGGGTGCGGCACTTGTTGCCGCGGTGTTCGGGGGCTGGCTCGTGGCGGCGGCGGTAGCCGATCCGGCCTATCCGTGGAACTTTCTCGTCCAGCACAACGTGCAGCGCTTCGCCTCGGCCGGATTCGACCATCACGAGGGGCCTTTCTTTCTTTTTTGGGCGCTTGTCGCGTGCTTTCTGCCCTGGTCGCTGTGTCTACCGGCGGCGCTCTCGGCCCCGCGGGCGGACGAGCCGGGGCGAGCCGCCGACGAGCGCGACCTCCTCCTCTGGGCTGGGACCATCGTGCTCTTCTTCACCGCGAGCGAGTCGAAGCTTGCCACCTATGTCCTGCCAGCATTCGGCCCGCTCGCCTTCTGGCTCGGCGCGCGGCTTCTGCGCGCCGGCGAGCGCGCCGCCCCGCGTCTGCGGGCGGCGGCGCGGCTCTGGGGTGCGGTGCTCGGTTTGCTCGCGCTCACGGCACCGGTGGTGATCGTCCTCGCCCTGCCGCGTGAGCAGGCGCTTTCGATCTGGGCGCTGCCGGTGCTGATCGTTGCCCTGGTCCTCCTGCGTGACCGTGGCCCGGCTCGCGCAACCTTGATCCGACTCGTCGCGGGCAGTGCGGTGTTGCTCGTGGTCGCCGTTTTCGGTGTGGGACACGGTGTCGCCCGTGTCGCGAGTGATGCCGGTCTTGCGGGCTGGATTCTGGAGCAGGCGTCGGCCGGCGAACTGGTCGCCTACAGGATCGAGCCGGCCTCACTCTCCTGGTACACGCATCGCGAGGTCCGTCGGGAATCGTCGCGCGAAGCGATCGTCGCGCTCGCTGCGCGCCGGCCGCTGGTGGTGGCGACGCGGCCCAGCCGGATCGCCGAGCTCGAGCGAGCCGGGTTCGTCTTCGTCGAGCGGATCGACAACGGCCGCCATGTTCTGCTCGTCGCGACTCCGGAGCGGATGCGCGGCAGGAAGGTGCTGCGCTTGGGGACGGCTTCTGCGGAGGGCAGGGATTCGTCGGGGGCTCCGGTTCCTCCACGCGATGCCGCGCGAGCGCGCGGGCCGGGCACCGTTCCCACGGGCCGGCAGGGGCCGGTGGCCACGGGGGGGCTCGCCGGATGACCTTCCGCCATTTCCTGGTAGCGACGACGGGTGCGCTCGTCGTGGGAACCCTCGCGACGCTGGTCGGTGGAGTGGGTCTCGCGGACGTCCCCTTCTACACCCGTGGCGAACCGCGCGAGGCGGTCGTGGTGCAGGAGATGGCGCGGGGCGGCGGCTTCGTCCTTCCCTTGCGCAACGGCGACGACGTGCCGGCCAAGCCACCAGTCTTCCACTGGCTCGGGCTGGCAGCGTCGCGAGCGCTCGGGCGCGTCGATCAGGTGACGACGCGCTTGCCCTCGGTCGTGTTGGGCGTGCTCACCGTGCTCGGCGTCTATCTGACCGGTGCCTGTGTCGGGCGCATTCGTTCGGGATGGCTCGCGGCGGTAGCCCTGCTCTTCGCCTTCGAGTGGCTGCGGGCGATGCGCACGGCGCGTGTCGACATGACGCTCGCCTTCTTCATCACCACGGCGCTTCTGCTCTTCCTGTGGATCCACCACCGCGGTGCAAGTGCCCTGCGTCTGGTGGGGCTCTGGCTCTGTCTCGCGCTGGCAACACTCGCCAAGGGGCCGATCGGGTTCGTGCTGCCGGCGCTGATCGTCGTTGTTTACGCGCTGGTTCTGCCGGCCTGGGGTGAGGGCCGTGGCATCGCTCGGCGTATCGAAACGATGCGCGACGTCGTGGGCAGCCTCGAGCCCGGACGCGGCCTCGCTCTGGTGCTGGTGCTGAGTGGCGGCTGGTACTTCGCGGCGTGGGCGATCCACGGCAGCGAGTTCATCGTCGAGCATGTGCTCAAGGAGAACGTCCTGCGGGTATTCGATGCCGATCGGCTCGCTTCCGGACATCGCCACGGCGTGGGCTACCTCCTGGGTCAGCTCGCTCTCGGCACGCTGCCCCTGGCACTGCTCGCTCCCGCGGTGGCGTGGTGGCTCTGGCTCGAGCGGCCGCTCGATCCGACGCGCCGCTTTCTCGTGGTCTGGGTCGTCACTGTGGTCGCCCTCTTTGCCCTGCCGCAATCCAAACGCGGGGTCTATCTGTTGCCGGCCTACCCGGCGGCGGCGCTCCTTATGGGATTGACGATGGGGCCGGGGCCGGAACATCCGGGGCCACGGCGACTCGCGCGGGCAGGGTTAGTCGTGATGGCGTGGGCGGGCGGCCTGCTCGGGATGCTGGCGATCGCGGCGGCGCTCGGGCTGCCTCTCGAAGTTTTGCTGGAGCGAATCCTGCGGCCCCGCGACCTCGCCGGAGTGAGGGCGGTGCTGGCGGCGCTTGGCGCGCAGCGCGGGATCACTCTCGGCGCCGGAGTCGGGGTGATCGTCGCCGCCGTGTGGGTGGCGCGCGAGGCACGCGACGCGCACTGGCTCCGCGCCAGTGTACCCCTGGTCGCGGCTCTGCTGGCGCTACTTGGCGGCGTGGTCGCGCCGGCCGAGAGGGCGATCGCCGAGCAGCGCTCGCTTGCGCATTTTGCCGTCGCGGTCCGCGCCCGGTTGGCGGACTCGCCGGTGCAATTCGGCGCATCGTCGTTCGACTGGGGGCTCGTCTTCCATCTCGACCGGCACGTGCCGCGCTTCACGGGCACGCTCGCCGCCGCACCATCGCCGCTCCTGGTGCGCCGCGCTGATATCGGCGCCGCGGCAGGGGAGGTGCGAATCCTGCTCGCCAGTGGCGACGGCCCTGACGCCATGCTGCTGATCGAGCCGCTCGGCACGCCGGGGCGCGCGGACGCGGGTTCGGGTGGACTCGGTGCGCCGTCCGGGACGCAGGCCGCGCCCGTCCATCAAGAACCCCAGGGGACGCGCTGAGCACGCGCGGCAGTGGGAGGCAGCGGTGGCGACGACCCGAATTGGGGCGAATGTGGTGAGACGCGTGGTGGTACGGGCGCTCCCCTGGATTGCCACGGCCGCGATCTTTGCCCTCCTGCTGCGCCGTGTCCCGATCGGCTCCGTCCTCGCCAGTCTTGCGGCGGTCGACTGGCCGCTCTATCTGCTCTTGATGGTGCCGTATTCGTGCGCGTACTTCTTGCTCGACTCGGCCGCCCTGACCTTTGCCGTGCGCCGCTTTCACGCCCCGGTGCGCTACCGCGAAATCCTGCCGGTGCGGGCCGTCACCTACGTGCTGGCGCTGGTCAATTCCAGCGTGGGCCAGGGCGGTCTTGCGCTCTGGCTCCACCGTCGCGAGAGGGTTCCTCTGCTCGCCATGGCGGGGACGGTGCTCTTCCTCGGTGTGCTCGAGATCGTCGACTTGATCCTGGTGTCGTCGCTCGGTGTCGCCGTTGCGGGCACGGCGATTCCGGGGCTTGGCGGCGTATACAAGGTACTTTACGGCGTGCTCGGCGGAGCATTGATCTACTTCACGCTCCTGCCCCGGCTCGGCATCGCACGGCCCGCGCCGGGCCTGCTGGCGACGCTCGGCCGCGCGACTTTCTCCGATTGGCTCGTCATCCTCGCATTCAAGGCGGTGGCGCTCTCGATGGCCGTGGCCGTCCACTGGGGCGCGCTGGCGCTGTGGGGGATGTCGGTGCCGCTCGGGGTGATGTTTGCGAACCTGCCACTGATCTTCCTCGCGTCGGCGGTCCCGCTCACGGTGGCGAAGCTCGGCACGAGCCAGGCGGCGTGGATTTTTCTGCTCGGCGCCTGGGCGCCCGAGCCCGGGCTCATGGCCTACAGCCTGGTCGCCCATCTCGTCTTCCTCGTCCTCAACGCGCTGATCGGGGTGGCCTTTCTGCCGCGGGCGGGCGGGGAGATCACCGAACTCTTGCGCGGACGGAGCGGTGGCACGAGCTGAGGGGAGCCCGCCGCCGGCCCGGGGCGCGGTCGTGTGTCCAGATCACGGTCAAACGCCGCAGCGCGGCGCTCGTGTCGAATTCGTCTCCATCAAGTCGATGGTCGCCCGTTCCTGCCCGGTACTCCGTGCCGGGAGCCCTCGCAATTTCAGATCATACGAATGAGGCTGATGCTCACTCCGACTTCGCCTTGAACGCCGCGGTGCTGTTCTCGGTCGCACTCGTGAAGCGGGCCGCGAGACACGTGTCGCCGCCGCTCGCGAGAGCGAACGAGAGCTGGGCGGTGACAGTCGGGTCCAGCCCGAGAGGCAGCGTTGGCCGGGCCACGTTTTCGCCCTTCAGCGTCGCTGCAAACTTGCCCTTGGTGCCTTCGCCCGTCGCGGCTTTCAGCGCCGTGAGCCCACCGGCAGAGCCTGCCGAATCCTTGTAGGTCCAGGTGGTCACCCCCTTGCCGTTGACCTTCTGGGTCCACGCGGCACCGCTCGGCATTTCCTGCTCGAGGATCACGACGGGCGTGGACGCCGTGGTGTCGTAGAGACAGAGCGTGGCCACGGTGTCGGTCGCGGGATCGCCGACGGCGGCTGCAGTGAGCGCACTCTTGCCCCATTTCCACTGGATCTTGTCCTGCGACTCGGTCTCGCCGGCCTTGATCTGCAGGCTGGAGCCGCTACTTCCGGCCATGGTGCAGTCCGCGCGCGGTGTCGCGCCGCCGACGCACGCGCCGGCGCTACAGGCGTCAACGGTCGTGCACGTCGAGCCGTCGTCGCAGGCTGTGCCATTCGTCACCGCCGTGCCCACGCAGCCCGACTCCGTGCAGGTGTCGCTCTCGGTGCACTCCAGGCCGTCGTCGCAGGCCTGCCCCTGCGGCACGCCGCCGCAGGTCGAACCCGCGCCGATCTCCGTCAGGGTGATCTGTAGAGCACCCGCTCCACTGTTGCGCGCCACCATCACGCTCAGGGTTCCGGCGGCGGGGCTTGCGTAGAGACACTCTCCGTACTGACTCGTGCCGGGGGAGACGTGGCAGTCGTAGGCTGAGGCGCTGGCCTCGGCGCCGAGCCGGACGTAGACGTCGTCGTCGGCGTAGTCGTGCGCGTTGTAGGCGACGCGCAGCTCCTGCAGGCCGGACGGGATGGTGAAGCTGAACCACTTCTCGTCGGTGCCGCTTGCCGGATAGATACTGCCATCGACCTCATCGACCACGACCGCTGCGTCACCGACCTGCGGGATTGCTCCGCAGGACGCGCCTCCGAGATCGGCCCCGGCCTCGCTCGAGATCCAATCCTGGTAGGCATAGAGATCGACGTCGAAGGAGTAATCCGTGGGTGTACATTCCTCGCTGTTACCGCCCGAGGTGACCCCGATCAGGGTCGTTGTGCCGTTGATCTCGGCAAAGAGGGGTCCGCCCGAGTCGCCCTCGCAGGTATTCGAGTCCTCGCCCGGCGCACCGACCGGATCGGCATAGGACCAGCAGATCAGCTTGTCGGCTGGTGACGCGCTGCACGTGCTGGTGGCGATCGCGCCGTAGCGCTTCAAGCCGTAGTCGTAGACGCCGGCGCCGCGGCGCCCGAAGCCGACGATCGTTCCGTCCGTTCCGGTGGGGACCTCGCCCTGGGTGTTGACGGTGGCGGGCCGGATGCCGGTGATCGGCGCCGCGAGACGCACCACCGCGAGATCCGCCTCGGGGAAGTCGTAATCGGGATGGACCGTGACCGACTCCACCGCGAAGCTGCCGGCGTGCTGCAGCCAGACGTACCAGTTCGCGGGGTCGGGGATCATGGTGCCGCCGGTCACGCAGTCGGGCCCGTCGCCGTCGCACACGCAATGCGCCGCCGTCAGCATGGTGCTGCAACCGATCATCGTTCCCGTGCACCAGGATTCGGCCCCGTCCAGGTTGCCGGGCGTGTCCTCCCACATCAGCAGGCCGACGTTGGGGTAGTCGTGGGTGTAGAGCCCGTTGACGATGCGCGCGTCGGGCGGGGCGGCTCTTGCTGCAGCGCCGGTGAGCGCAGCCGACGTCGCGAGGGTGATGAGGAGAACCGAGAGACGAGTCTGCCGAGGTGTCATGCTGTGCCGCCAATCCCGCATCTTCGAGAGTCGATGCCTCTGGGCCGAATTTGCTGGCGGATAGGCTGCTACAAGGAACGCCATCGGTCGAGCATTTTTCTTTGAGAGTGCGGGCGGGTGGTCCGATGTTCCGGCGGTCGGTCGCCTGGCGCTGCCCCGAGCGGCTCGGGTTCCCACCCGGCCGGACTGCTCCGGGGGCGTCCATGTCGGCGGGCCGGCGTCGAGATCGGCGAGTTCCGGTCAGGACGGCCCTGCGGCACTGGGCGACGGGGCCGTCCTCCGCCCCGGGGCAGGGTCGCGTCTTGGGCCCAGGGCAGTAAGGGTGGCGGTAGGCTTTGCGTGACGCGGCCGCCCGGGGGTGCCGTCGCTTCTTGGGCGCGGGCGCGCGAGGTGGCGGCCCGTGCGCGGGGCGATCGCTCAGGTGCCGCGGCCGCTCAGGCGCAAGGCGACGGGCAGGGCGTTGAGCGCGGCCACGACAAGGCTCGCCGGCACGAGCAGGACTGGGGCGATGAGGCCGAGGGGCACGGTGCTCGCCGCCAGTACCGCGCCGTAGTTCACGACTCCAGCCGTGTGCCCGAGCCGGTCGGCCAGCGCTTGGCGCCCCGGCGTGGGGCCTACGCGCGGGGGATCGCCGCGCCAGCGTAGCGCCAAGGCGAGCAGGGCTGTGGCCGCAGCGAGAGGCAGGAGGGGCGAGAGCCAGCCCCGCTGAGCCGCGCCTGCAAGCGTGACGATGAGGAAGGCCCCGTCGGCGGCGACGTCGAGCAGTGCGCCCGCGTCGATGGGGAGAGGTGCCGTGGAGTGGCCTGCGCTCTCGACTCTCCCCTCGCGCGCAACCCTGCGCGCCCGCCGCGCCAGCCGACCGTCAAAAAAATCGCTGGCGCACGCCAGCAGGGCCAGTCCGAGCGGGAGGGCGCGCGGTCCGTCGAGAGCGGCGAGCCACGCCGGCGCGAGCACGAGTCTCGTCAGGGATAGAATATGGGCAGCGTCCAGCCGTGACCCTCGTCCCCCGCCCGATGTAATCGGACTCGTCTGGTCGGTCATTGCTCGTGCGCCACCGGGGGCATCCTTCCCCAGCCGGGTGGCGAAGACCATCGGCAGGCCCACCGATCGGTGGCGTGGTGGGCGCATTTGCTCGTGCGGCGACCGTGAGGATCACGGCGTTGCCCCTCGCAGAGGGAGCGCGCGGTGGCCGCGCTTGCCCGTGCGGCGACGGCGAGGACCACCGGTGGGGGCTGTGCACATACTGGCCACGGTTGCGCGCATGGCGTCGACGACGATCTCGGCGGACCCGCGGCCCACGGCTGCTGGTGCGTCGCGTGACGGGGCCGCGTGGATGTGCGCCGGCGGTCCGGCCGGACGGGGGTGCGTTCCGGCGGGCGCAGGAGTCGATCGCGGACGCGCGCCTGCTAGGGGTACCCTCTCGATGCCTTTCAAGTTCTGTCCCGAATGCGGCCACGCCACGCGCCCCGGCGACGGCTTCTGCGCGAAGTGTGGTCAGGCGCTGACCGGGGTAACGACACGGCCTGTGCTCCGCCCGGCGGGGCTTGTAGTTTTTGTGCTGGTCGCACTGCTCGGGGCGGGTTGGTGGCTTCACTTCCTCTATGGCGAACAGACGCCAAGGCCGCCCAAGCCGGGCGAGGGTGCGCCCATGGCCTCGGCCAAGGCTAGCGGTGCCGCGGCCCCGAGTGGTGTGGCGAGCGCGCCGCCGGCCGTCGAGCTGCCCGAAGAGGTGCGCACGATGCTCGCCGACTCGCGCCGGCAGGCCGAGGCCGCACCCAAGGATCTCGCCCGCTGGAGCCAGCTTAGCCGCATGCTCTACCGGGCCTCACAGATGGACCGCGCCTACGCGTCGCAGGCTCAGGACGCCTTCAATCATGTGCTCGAGATCGAGCCCGAGAACACCGAAGCTCTGCGCGGTCTCGGCAATCTCGCTTACGACAAACGCGATACCAAGACTGCAATCGGCTGGTACGAAAAGCTGCTCGCGGTGACCCCAAACGACCCGGAGGTCCGGACCGATCTCGGTACCATGCGCTTCGAGAGTGGTGACCCGGTCGGCGCCCAGCGCGAGTTCGCGGCGGTCATTGCCAGCAAACCGGATTTCTACAAGGCCCACTTCAACCTGGGCATCGTGTTCGATGCTCAAGGCAAGCGGGACGAGGCGCGCGCCGCCGTCGAGCGGGCGCGTGAGGCGGCCACGGACCCCGACGTCCGCCGCCGCCTGCAGACCTTGCTTGATGCAGCGACCGAGACCGGCGGAGATCTGACTCGGGCCGCGCAACTCGCTGCGGAGCGACTCGCCCCACCGGCAGTGCCCGGCGGCGTCGCACCGGTACCGGCGTCCGGGTCGTCCGCAGTGGCCCCCGCCGCGTCGCCACCGATCGCGGCGGGGAAGGCCGGGTTTCCGGCGCGCGTCGAGCGCGTTTTTCGTGCGCATCCGGTGGCCGGGCCGAAGATCGCCCGCGTTGAGTGGCCGGCAGCGGCACGTGGTCGCGTGCTGATGGCGGGCTTCCCGATGGATCAAATGCCGCCGATGATGCGCGAGAGCTGGCTCGGCAAGATGCGCGCCGCCGTGCGGGCCGAAGCCGCGGCCGCCGGTGTGGACGAGGGGGTCGAGATCGAGATCGTCGACCTCGAAAGTGGCAAGGTGATGGCGAAGCTCGAGCCCTAGGCGCGGAGCGGCGCCGTGCCTACCAGCCGAGGCGCTCGCGCAGCGCGCGGGCCTGGACCCGCGAAAGTTCGACCTCGGTCGCGGCCGGATCGTTCAGCACGAGCCGCAAACGGCCGCTTGGTGTGCGCGCGATTTCCCTGAGGCGCCTCAGGTTCACCAGCCGGGATTTGTGGGCGCGGAAGAAAACCTCCGGATCGAGGCGTTCCTCGAGGTCGCGCAGCGTGAAATTAGTCATGTACGAGCGTTCCTCGATGTGGGCGTAGACGAGACGGGACTCGACGCCGAACCAGAGGATCTCGTCGATGGGCAGAACGATGATCTTGCGCGAGCCGTGGACTGGAATCTGCCGCGCGTAGGAGTTGCGCGCGTCGGGGTGCGCCAGGCGCTCGATTCGCGCCACGGCGTCGAGCCGGGGTGGCGCTTCGGACGCCTCCATTCTCTCGCGCACGCGCGCCACGGCCTCGGTGACGCGGGTCTGCGCGAAGGGCTTGAGGAGGTAGTCGACCGCTTCCACCTCGAAGGCCTTGACCGCGTACTCGTCGTGGGCCGTTGCGAAGACGATCCAAGGCAGGTCTTCCAGGCCACGCAGCACGGCGAAGCCATCCTCGCCGGGCATCTGGACATCCATGAAGACGAGATCGGGCTTCTGGATCGCGATCATCTCGACCGCGGTACGGCCGTCCTCGGCTTCACCGACCAGACGGATATCGTCGATTTTCTCGAGAAAGCCGCGCAGGCGTTTGCGCGCCAACGGTTCGTCGTCCACCACAAGCGTCCGGATTTCCATCGTCAATGAAGCTCTCCGTGATCGCCGAGCTCGCCCGCCACCCGGGGCAGTCGGATCGTGACCCGCGTGCCGCTACCGGAGGCGGATTCGATCGAGGGAGCGTAGCGTTGGCCGAAGAGCGTGACCAGCCGGTCGTGGACGTTGCGCAATCCCACCCCGCGCGTGAAGGCGCTATCGGCTTCGCCCGCGATTCCCACTCCGGTGTCGCCAACCGTCAGCTCGAGTTCGTCACCGACGAGCCGGGCGGCGATCCAGACCTCGCCCCCTCCGATTTTGCATGAGACGCCGTGGCGGACGGCGGTCTCGACCAGCGGTTGCAGGATCAGCGGTGGAACCCAGCGCCGGCGCAGGGCCTCGTCCACCCGCAGCGAGACCTGTAGCCGGTCGCCGAAGCGCGCGCGTTCGATATCGAGATAGGCATCGGCGATCTCGAGCTCATCGCCCAGCGACACGAAGTTTTGATTGGAGGTGCGAAGGAGGTAGCGGAACACCTCGGCCAGACGTTCCACACACTTTTCCGCTTGCGCGGGATCGGTCGAAATCAGCTGGGCTATGGAGTTGAGGCTGTTGAAGAGGAAGTGAGGGTTGATCTGGGCGCGCAATGCCTCGAATTGGGCTTGTGCGGCGAGCGCGCGGGCGTGGGTCTCGCGCTTCTCGAGCTGAAAGATAGGCCACCAGCCGCGGTTGAAGGCCATGACGACCAGAAACGCCGCGGGCAGAATCGGCAAGGCGAAAGCGACGAAGGGACCCCAGGCAACGCGCCATGCCGGGATCTCGACGATCAGATTCCCGCCGCTGTAGGGGTGGAACATCGTCGTGCTTCTGGTGAGGAACGCGACCAGGTTGCTGACCAGGAAAGAAATGGAGGTCATCACGACCACCGCGCACAGGCCCTGGAGGGAGACGGCCCAGGCGCGGCCGAGGCGGTTGAAGCGGGGAAAGACCTTGACCCAGAGCACGAGCCCGGCGCCGCCAAAGAGCGCCCCGGCGATGGACGACAGGAGGATTGGGCCCCAGCGGCCGAGGAAGTAGGCCTGCGTCAAACCAAGCTGGAGACCGATGGACGCGCCACCACCGAGTGCGACCATCGCCTGCCCGCGCAGCGCGGAACTCGGTTGCTGTGACGACTGACCCATGACGGCATCCGCCGCCCTGTTGCTCGCATGGTTCACTGGCGGGCGCATCGTGCCACAGTGCTCATCGGGCGGGAATCCGGGCTCTGTGACCGCAGCGGGGGGGCGATCCGCAGGCCGTCTGCCGCCCTGAGCCGGCGTAGCCACTCGAAAAATCGCCGTCGGTGACAAGCTCGGTGCGATCCGCAGGCCGGCTGTCCCCCTGAGCGGCCGGGGGAGTGGCGGTAGATCAGGGCGTTGGGGGCGTTGGCTACGGGGAACGCCGGCCGCACCGAGCCGCCGAAGCGCGATGCAGCGCCACCCGAGCCATCAGGGGCGTTGGCTACAGGGAACTTGGGCCGCACCGAGCCTCGGCGAGGTGCGGTGGCCGATCTGGACGTGGAGCCGCGGGGCGTCGGTTGCGTCGCTCTCTTCACCTCGGTGGTCCGGCCAAGCGGTGCGGCATGTGCCCGGCTCGGCTGGTGTCGGCAACGGGCCCTCCCACGTCACGATGTGCAGCGAGGCCGGTGCGGCATGTCGGCGGGTTCGTTGGTAGAGAGCCAGTCGGCGTGGCCCTGGGGGTTGCGGCCGGGGGGTCGGGCACGGGGTCCGGCCGCGAGCAGCGGGAGATGTGGGCGTTTGGACCTGACGGCTCGGGAGATCGCCCGGCGCACGGGTGGCGAGATCATCGCGGGCGATCCCGCACGTCGGTTCCTCCGCGGCGCGCTCGATTCGCGTCATGTTGCGCGCGGCGCCCTCTTCGTCGCACTGCCGGGAGCGCGTTCGGACGGGCACGACTTCGTCGCGCGAGCCTGCGCCGCCGGCGCCGCCGGTGCGCTCGTCATGCGACCGGACGTCGCCGTGCCGGCCGGTGCTGTGCTCATCCAGGTTCCAGATACAACGCTTGCGTTGCAGGCCCTCGGCGCTTCCTGGCGTGATGAGCTGGTGGGTTCGGTCGTCGGGATCGCCGGCAGCAACGGCAAGACGACGACCAAGGAGGCCGTGGCCGCGGTGCTGGCGCAACTCGGTGCCACCGCCGCGACCCGTGGCAACGCCAACTCCCAGGTCAGCGCGCCGCTCACTCTGCTCGACGTGCCGCGCGAGGCGCGCTTCGCCGTCCTTGAATTGGGGACGAGCGCGCCCGGTGAACTGACACGACTTGCGGCCATGGCGCGTCCCGACCTGTGCGTCATCACCGCGGCGTTCGCCGAGCATCTCGAGGGCCTCGGCAGCCTCGAGGGTGTGATCGCCGCCGAGTGCGAGATTCTGAGCGGCCTCCGCCCCGGTGGCCGGGCGCTGATCGGTTCAGCCGAACCTCGCCTGGTGGCCGCGGCCCGCGCCCTGCGGTCGGCCGAGGTGCGGACCCTCGGCACGTCTCCGGACGATGACTGGCAGCTCGCCGAGATCGGCCTCGAGCGCGGCGCCACTGTGTTCGAGCTGCGCGATCCGGCCGGCCGAACGCAGCAGTGGCGCGTGCCTCTGCTGGGCGCACCGGCGGCCTGGGCCGCGGCGTTTGCCGTGGCGGTGGCGCGCGAGCTGACCGTGCCCGAAGCCAGCAGCGAGGCTTCCGTCGAGGCCGCGATCGAGCGTGGCCTGGCGGGTCTCACCGCGCCGGCGCACCGCTTGGCACCGCGCCCAGCCCAGGATCGGCCCTGGTTTGTGCTCGACGACAGCTACAACTCCAATCCGGCGTCGCTCGCTGCTGCGGTCGAGACGGCGGTGGCGATCCGGCGCGCGGACGAGCGTCTCGTGCTCGTGGTCGGCGACATGCTCGAGCTCGGTCCGGCCGAGCGCGAGCTGCATCGCGAGGTCGGGCGCACCATCGCGCGCCGCGTACCGTCCGAAACCGTGCTGATTGCGGTTGGACCGCTCGCCGCCGAAATCGCGGCTCACGTCAGCAGGGCGGATGTGGTTTGCCGCGACGTGGCCGATGCGCGCGAGGCGCTTGCTGCACTGCGCGAACTTGTGCCCGCCACCGGCAAGACTATTGTTCTGGCGAAGGGCTCGCGCAGCATCGCCCTCGATCGCGTGGCCGACGCCCTCGCCGGCCCCGGCACCGTGTCTACGAGAGACGATTGAGTTCGCTCCCGCCCGGCGAGGGTGGGAGCGGCTGGTCGCGACAGCCCGCTCCGAGATGGTCAACCACTGCATTTGCCAGCCATGGCCTGGGTTGGTCGTTCAGCTTGCAAAGAGGAAGACCGCGCCGATGCCGATACCCGCGGCGATCCGGTACCAGCCGAAAGGCCGGAGCGTGTTCGTTTCGACGAACCTGAGGAATGCGCGGATCACCACCAATGCCGTGACGTAGGCCGTCACGAGGCCGATGAGGGTGCCCGCGCCGAGCTCGGCCGCAAGGGTGTCATGCGCGCGCAGCAGGGTGTAGCCGCCGGCGGCGTACATCGTCGGCAGCGCCAGCAGGAAAGAGAATTCGGTTGCGACGCGGCGATCGAGGCCGGCCAGCAGCCCACTCACGATTGTGGCGCCCGAGCGCGACACGCCGGGCAGGAGGGCTACCGTCTGGCCGCAACCGATCACGAGGGCCTGCAAGAGGGTGATGTCCTCGATCGCGTGGGTGCGGCCGCGGCGATCCGGGCTGTCGCTGACGAGCAGGACGACGCCGCCAGCGACGAGCATTGCCGCGACGAACTCGGGTCGGAAGAGGTGGCTCTCGACGAAGTCGCCGAGCGCGAAGCCTGCCAGGGCCGCGGGCAGGAAAGCCATGGCGAGGCGAACGGCGAGGGCACGGGCTGTGGCGTCGCGCAGGAGGCCGCCTGCGAGAAGCAGCAGGCGTTCGCGGTAGCACCAGGTCAGCGCAAACATCGCGCCGAGCTGAATCACGATCTCGAAGGCCGGCGATCCGTAGTGCAGAAAGTGTCCAACCAGGATGAGATGGCCTGTGGACGAGACCGGCAGGAACTCGGTCAGGCCTTCGACGACGCCCATGAATGCGGCCGCGAGGGCGTCGCGCCACGCGCCACTGGCCGCCACTGCGGCGGGTGCCGGCGCCGCGGCGGCGTCTGTCGCCCGGACGACTGTACTTGCCCGCACCGCCGGCCCGGCAGTCGCAGCCAGGGCGGCGGGGGCCGCAGTACCGGCGGGAACCTCTCGTGCGGCGCGGGCGATGTCGGCAGCGTCGGGCGAGAGGACAACACCGACGACGAGCGCCGCAAACCAGAACCCCGCCATCCAGTGCCACCGCTTGCGCGCAGCGGTGTGATCGCTCGATGCGCGGCGCTTCGCTCCGGGCAGCTCGGCCAGCCAGCGGCGGCACTTGGCCGGCGCGGCGGGGCGCGTGCGCCGTGCTATCGAGCTTTGCGTCCGGCCTAAGTGGGGCAGACGCGGCAAGCCGCCGTCGCACTGTCGTGCCCGGCCTGCCGTCACGCTCCGCCGCACTGCCTCCGCCATTGTCGCCTCCTCCGGGTCGCCCCCTCGACGAGCGCCGGCCGCGTGCCCCGGATCCGTCGCGTGCGCGGTGTACTTCGCCATCGCGTTTGCAGGGTGCCTCTCGGCCAGCGCCGGACAGCCGCGCGCGCGGGCTCCGGGGTCGCGTTGCCGCCCCGTATGGCATGGGTTAGCTTCCCCTCCAACCCCTCGTGGATCGAAAGACCAAGTTCGCGTTCGGCTCATTCGTGATCGTCGGCGCCGTCGCTGCACTGATCTGGACCGCCGTCAGCGAGACCTCCGCCTACTTCATGACGGTGGAGGAGTGGGCCGCCTCGCGGGGTGCGCATGACGGCCAGCCCCTGCGCCTGGCGGGCCGCGTCGCCGGAGGATCGGTCGAGTGGGACCCGGCAACTCTAGATTTGGCGTTTGCCATCGTGCCGATCCCCCCGAAGACCGACGTCCACATGCCGCGTCCTGTGGTCGCACCGGAAGAGTTCGCGAAGGCACGGCTCCCGGTGCGCTACAACGGCATCCTGCCCGATATGTTCGGTGAGGATCGCGACGTCATCGTCGAAGGGCGTGTCCACGAGGGGGTCTTCGCGGCCGAGACGCTGCTCACCACTTGCCCGTCAAAATACGAGGCGGAGCTCGAACCCGAAGCGATGCCCGATGCCGCCGCGGCGGCGGTCGGAACCCCGCGCGAGACCGTCCCGGATGGCGTTGTCGCGGATGGCTGAAGCCGCACTCGCAGGGCCACGGCGATGACCGAAGTCGGGCGGCTCGCACTGGTGCTGGGCTTTGGCGTCGGTGTGCTCGGCGTCGTGGCGAGTCTCGTCGGCGCCATGCGGCGTGACCACGACTGGGCCCGAGTGGGTGAAAACGCCGCGTGGGCCTTCTGCGGTCTCACCGGCATCGCTGTCGCAGCACTGCTCGGGCTGCTCCTGCAGCACGATTTCAACGTGGAATATGTCGCTGCGTACAGTTCCTCGACCCTGCCGCTCTGGTACACGATCGCGGCCCTCTGGGGCGGGATGAAGGGTTCGCTGCTCTGGTGGGCTTTTCTGCTCGCCGCCTGCACCGCGGTGGTGCTGGTGCAGAACCGCCACCGCAACCGCGCCTTCATGCCCTGGGTGACGGCGACGCTGCTGACCACGGGCTCGTTCTTTCTCGCCCTGCTGGTCTTCGTCACCGATCCGTTCGAGCGCCTGCCCTTCACGCCGACCGAGGGCTCGGATCTGAACCCGCTCCTCCAGAATTATTGGATGACGATCCATCCGCCCTCGCTCTACCTCGGCTTCGTCTCGACCACCGTGCCGTTTGCGTTCGCGATCGCGGCACTCGCGACCGGTCGGCTCGGCGACGGCTGGATCCGCGCCACCCGGCGCTGGACGCTCTTTTCGTGGTTCTTCCTGATGCTCGGCAACCTCTTCGGTGCGGCGTGGGCCTACGTCGTGCTCGGCTGGGGCGGCTACTGGGCATGGGATCCGGTCGAGAACGCAGCCTTCATGCCCTGGCTCACCTCGAGCGCCTTCCTGCACTCGGTGATGATCCAGGAGAAGAAGGACATGCTGAAGGTCTGGAACATGGTGCTGGTGATTCTGACCTTCGGGCTCACGATCTTTGGCACCTTCCTGACCCGTTCGGGCGTGATCTCGTCGGTGCATTCGTTCACGCAGTCGGGGCTCGGCCCCTTCTTCCTGATCTTTCTCGGAGTCGTACTGACGATCGCGATCGGCCTGCTTGTATGGCGCTTGCCGCTGCTGCGCGGCCGCAACGAGCTCGAGAGCGTGTTCTCGCGCGAGGCGGCCTTCTTGCTCAACAACCTGATCCTGGTCGGGATCGCGTTCACCATCTTCTGGGGCACGGTTTTCCCGGTGCTCTCGGAGTGGGTGCGCGGCGTCAAGATTACCGTCGGGCCGCCCTTCTTCAATCGCGTGGGCGCGCCCCTTGCGGTGGCGCTGGTCTTCCTGATGGGTGTGGGCCCGGTGATCGCCTGGCGGCGCGCCACCTGGACGAGCCTCAAGCGTAGCTTCGGCGTCTCGGTCACGGCGGGCGTTGCGGTCGGGCTGATCGCGCTCGGCGCGGGAGCGGGCAACTTCTATGCGATCGTCGCGTTCTCGATCTCGACATTTGCTCTGGCGACGGTGGTGGTCGAGTTCTGGCGCGGGGCACGGGTGCGTCGCGCCGTGATGGGGGAGAGGCTGCCTGTCGCGCTCTCGCGGCTGATCGGCAAGAACCGCCGGCGCTACGGCGGCTACGTCGTGCACGTCGGCGTGGTGTTGGTGTTCGTCGGTATCGTTGCTTCGTCGATCTTCAAGCTCGAATTACAGAAATCCCTGGCGCCCGGCGAGAGCCTCGAGATCGGCGGCTACACCTTGACCTACGAGGGCGTGACGAACGGCGATACTCCCCATGTGCTCTTTACTGCGGCCAATGTCGCGATCTCCTCGGGCGGTCGCGCGCTGGGCATGGTCTACCCCGAGAAGCGTTTCTACAAGAAACCCGAGCAGCCGACGACCGAGGTCTCGATCCGCTCGACGCTCGGCGAGGACCTCTACGTCGTGCTGGCGAGTTACGACGTGAAGACCGGTGCGGCGATCTTCCAGGTTTTCGTCAATCCACTGGTCTCGTGGATGTGGATCGGTGGCTTGGTGATGGCACTGGGCACGGGCATCTGCATGTGGCCGTCGTGGGCCGAGCGCCAGGTTGCGGTGGGTGCCGCGGCCGAGGTCGGGCGCGCGGCGATGGAATAGGGCCGGACCGGTGAGCGTGGACCAGGTGCTGGGCGGGGCGACGTCGTGCCTCCGGGCCGGAATCGTGCCCCACCGGTGGCGACGGGCGGTGCGCGCCGGCGGAGTCCTCGTGCGGGCGCTGGTGCTCGCGGCGCTGCTGCCGTTCGGGGGATACGCCGTGGCCGCCGAGCCACCGCCGACGCAGAGTGAGATCGAGACCGGCCTCACCTGCCAGTGTGGTTGCGGCTTGACGGTCCATTCCTGCAACCACGTCAATTGTCCATCCGGGATCCCGCTCAAGGCGGAGATTGCCGAACAGCTCGCGGCGGGCATGAGCCGGGAGGAGATCTTCAGCTACTTCGAGCAGAAGTACGGCGAGAAGATCCTCTCGGCGCCGACCATGCGGGGCTTCAACCTCGCAGCGTGGATCATGCCCTTCGTGGTGATCGGCGTGGGGCTGTTGATCGTCGCGCTCGTGCTCCTGCGTTGGCGCCGCCAAACGGCCGCATTGCCCGATCACTCGACAGCTCTCGGGCGAGAGGCCTCCGAGTTGGCCGACCCCGCCGCCCGCGCGCGCCTCGACGAAGCCCTGCGGCGCTTCGACGAGAGGAGCTAGCGGCATGCTGATGACCGCCGGGATTCTGCTCGTCGTCGGCGTGGCCGCGCTCGTGGCGTGGCCGCTGCTCGCTCCCGTGCCCGCGAGTGAGATCGCCCCAGCCGGCGGTTCCACCTCGATCACCGAGCGCAGTGAGCTTGCTGCGGCGCGAGACCGGGCCCTGGCCGCGATCCGCGAGGCCGAACTCGACCACGCGACCGGCAGGCTCTCCGACGACGACTACGCGATCATCCGCGCCGAACTCGAAGGGGCCGCACTCGCTGCTCTGGCCAGACTGGACCAACGGACAGGCGGCGCTTGACGCTGCGGGAGACGTGACGATGGCGGAGGCGACAGTGACGGGTGGGGGCGACGGGGAACCTCGCAGGGCCGACGAAGGCATGATCACGATCGATGACTTCGCGCGCGTGCAGTTGCGCGTCGGGACGATCCGCCGCGCCGAGCCGCATCCCAACGCCGACCGGCTCGTGGTCCTCGAGGTCGATCTCGGCGAGGCCGCGCCGCGCCAGATCGTGGCCGGCATTCGCGCCCACGTCGAACTCGGCGATCTGCCCGGCCGGCAGGTCGTGGTGGTCGCGAATCTCCAGCCGGTCAAGCTCCGTGGCGTCGAGAGTCAGGGTATGCTGCTCGCCGCCAGCGATGCGTCGGGCCTGACGCTGGTCGCTCCCGGCCGCGCCACGGCACCCGGCGCGACGGTGCGCTGAGCCCGAGCGCACCTGAAACAACAGTAGCGAGGACGGCGTGATGGCATGGCTCGGGGCGCGCCGGCTCAGAACCCGTGATGGAATCGCGGCGGAGGAGGGCCGGTGGTGTCGAGAGGCCCATCGTCCCCGCCCGAACCGGAAATCGTCCAAACTCACACTCGCTCAACCGGCGGCCTGCGTGCAGCCGAGCCGGATCGTATCGGCGTCGGGCTGCCGAGTGGTAAGCTTGACGCGCAGTGCGACGGCTACCCTCCGCCCCGCCGGCACGGGGAGCGGCAGCATCTCGGTGCAGTTGTCGGCTGCGCCGGGGGCGGTCATGAGCACGTCCACGGCGTCACTCAGGATCGCCCGCAAGGGAGCAAGCACGGGACTGGTCGTTGTGGTCGCCACGCTCGGTGCCAGCAACTCGAGCGTGGCCACCGGCGCAGGCGTGCAGGCGGGCAGGCGAGGGTCGGCGTTGTTGAGGCAGATCGCCAGCCCGATGGTGCAGGTGCCGTTTTCCGTGCCGTCGCCATCGCAGGTGCTGTCGCCGTCGCGGCACGAGAGTTTGGTGCCGGGTAGCCCGCGGGAGAGCGGGGCGACTGGGTGAGTCCGCAACTCCAGCGCACATTCGCGGTTTCCGGTGCCGCCCGGACTGCACGATCCCGGCGCGGCCTCGGCGCAATACGCAGGCGCGAGCTGGACGAATCTCGCCGATCCCGCCGGGACAGCCTGCGTGCGCGTCAGCGGCGTCGTCCCGATGTCGATCAGCTCCGAGGCGACCGTGCCGGTGGGGGCGATCTCGGTCAGACGGTAGCGGCCCGCGGTCAGGTCGTAGCGGGCCGGATCGAGGGTCCACTCGACGTTCTGGTCACCGCCGAGGAGTTCGGGCGTGAAGATCTCACAGAGAGGCGTAGCTGTACAAAGCGGCTCCCCCGTCAATGTCCAGTTGATCAGGAGGAGTCCGGCGCCGCCATGACGCGGGGCGCGCCAGGCCGAGGTGTAGACCACCGGCTGGGTCAGGCTCAGCGGGAGGAAGACGTCGGGCATGGGTGAGAACACCGGCAGGACCTGCACCGCGTCGGTCGTGGGATCGCGCAGGCGTTCGCCGAAGCGGACATGCCCACGTACCGTTGGAACCTCGAGCAGCGTGACGCTGTCGCGAATCGATTCGTAGGCCGCTGCAACCTGCGGCAGCGTCGCGAGGTTCTGGGCGAGGCTCACCGTGCTCAGACCCGAGCCGGCTCGGGGTTCGTGGCCCAGATGAAGCTGCGCCTGGTATTCGCGCCGACGGATCCGCAGGATGGGGTCGAGGCGATTCGGGGTCAAGTAGTTGACGAACGGAATCTGGATCGGAGCCACCATTCCGATCGCGAGATGATCGTTGTAGACCGTGGTGAAGAGAGGAATGATCTGCTTGCGAGGGGTCGCCCCATCGTAGTAGGCGTCGAAGCTGTGGTGGGCGTAGAGGAGTTCGGTCAATCCCAGGAACATCTCGTTCAGGTTCTCGCTGTAGAGGAAGAACCCGGGGGCCGAGGCGCGCAGCGTGGTCTTCAGTGACCGCACGAGATCGAGACGCGCGAGATTGTAGGCGTCGCCCCCGCCGGTCGGGTGACCGTGCGCGAGGTCATAGCAGAGCGGCGCGGGTTCTCCGCTGAAGATGTCGAGGTAAAGGCCCTGGGCGCCGACCTCGGCGTGGAGCCGTTCGGCGAGGGTCGTGGCATAGGCGGACATGAAGCCGGTCGCGTGGCAGAGCAATGACGCGGACTCGCTGCCCTGCGGCTCGGCGATCGTCAATCGGGTACCATCTTCGCCCAGTGCGGCGAATTCGCTGACGGCATGTCCTGCGAAGCCCGGTACCTCCGAGTTCGCGTAATCGTGTGCGTCACTCGAATAATAATTGAGAATCACATAGGGCGCATGCGGGTTTCCCGCGGCAGCCAGCGTGGGACCGGCGGCCACATAGCTCGGGTCGGCCGGGAACCAGTCCCCCCAGTCGTCGTCGAACTGGTTGTTGTGCCAGCGCTGGACGTGCGTGGCGATTCCCGTGACGCCGAAGTAGGTCTCCTGGTCCGCGACGTCGCGTTCCCACCAGGCAAAATCGCCCGAGCTGGGCGCCTCCGTGAAGGCGAACATCGGGGCGTCGCGCACGAGCGGCGAGAAGTCGGGGTTGGTGCGCATCGGCCCCCCGGCCGTCCAACTCTGCTCGAGGGCCCAGGTGCGGTAGAGGTGGGCGGCGTCGTACCAGTCGCCACGGATCACTCCGAGCACGAAGGGCCATGGCGCGGTGTATTCGCCCGCGGGCCTGAGGTTGTTCTCGGGGATCTGGCGGGTACCGAGGAGGAGACCCTCGACCTGGGGTGCGATGGTCGGCGAGACCAGGAACTCCTTGACGTGCCCGGTGGTGTCGCGCGTGCCGAAGTAGAGGTTGGGGCCGTCGGTCTCGCTGGCGTCGTAGTACGACATGAACTGCATGCTGACCTTGTAACCGGGGTGGATGACGTCCTTGGCCAGGCCGTAGGTCGCGGGGTCGATGACGAGAGGGTTGCCGTGGACCGGGTCGTGCAACAGCCACCCGCCGGCGTAGGGCCAGGCCAGACGCTGGTCGGCTGGTGCGCCCCGCTGCTTGACGTGGACGAGCGGGAAGCGCACGCCGTAGAGCGCCAAGCTCGGGGTTGTGGCCACCACGTGGATGCGGAGTTCGACCACGGCGTCGCCGGGCGGGACTGTCGCGTCGACGTGGACATCAAGCGTATCCCCCGAGGGCAGGAGCGGCGACCTGACGCCCGCCCAGGTTGCGCCGAAGCCGCCCGCGCGGGGAGTGAGGGAGAAGGTGGAGGTGCTCGTCGAGGGCGTGATTGTGATGACGCCGGACGCCAGCGGCGCGGGAGCGGTCGGATCGACCAACTCGATCTCCCAGATGTCGCGCTCGCTGAGCGAGAACGCCGTTGCTGAGTCGGTGTCACCGAGCGCCGTCAAGACCAAGCCGCGTAAGGGGTCGGCGTGGTAGTCAAGGCGGACACTCTCGCCGGTCAGCGTCTCGGCACCGGCGGGCGGAGTGCTCGCGGCCAGCACCAGGCCCATGGCCAGAGTGGCCCGGCAGAGGATCGTGACGAGCGGCCCGCGGGGTAGACAAGTGCGTTCTGGCATTGTGCTTCTCAGGAGATCGGGGTTCTCGGACGAACTGATAGAACCTGTCCCCACAGGACGGGTGCTGTCAATGGCATCTGTTGGGTCGGCAGGCACTCTGCGAGCAGGTGCGGCGGCTTTGCGCGGGAGGGATTTGCCCAGTCGCACAACTAGGAACTGACCTTCGCTGCCGCGAGGTGGGTCGCGAGACCACACCGTCCTCCGGTGCCTTGGGGCTCGGGGTGAGCCACGGTCGATACGCGCCAGCGACCTGGCCGGCAGTTCAGAGGCCGTCGCGGGCTTCGGGGGGGGCCGATGAGGCCCTGCCGGCGGCAACGACGGCAATCGATCGCGGTCGGATTGCGGGGCGAGCGGGCGCCGGCCAGCCCGCTCGCCCGTGTGCCTCAGTTGTAGTCGATCACCGAGCGGATGACCTCGCCGGCCTGCATCGCGCGGAAGGCGTCGTTGACATCGTCCACGCGGATGCGGCGGCTGATCATCCCTTCCAGATCGAGCTTGCCGGCTTTCCACAGGCGCAGCAGGCGGTCGAAGTCGACCCGCACGTTGGCCGAGCCGTACATCGAGCCCTTGAAGTTCTTCTCGCTGAAGAAGAGCTCGAAGGCGCTGAACTGGATGGTCTGGTCCATGCGGCCGACGCCGACCACGACCGCGGTGCCGCCGCGGCGGGCCAGGTCGAAGCACTGGCGGATGGTCGAGGGGTGGCCGATGCACTCGAGCACGTAGTCGAAGCCCTCGCCGCGCGTGACCTCATTCTTCACGCCTTCGATATCACTAGGCTTGACGGCGTGCGTGGCGCCGAACTTTTTCGCCATCTCGAGCTTTGACTCGACGAGGTCGATCGCGACGATTTCGGCAGCGCCAGCGATGCGTGCGCCCTGGATGGCGGCGATGCCGACGCCGCCTGCGCCGATCACGGCGACCGACGAACCGGGCTTGATGCCCGCGGTGTTGATCGCGGCACCGACCCCGGTGGTGACGCCGCAGCCGATCAGTGACACCACGTTGAGCGGAATGTCGTCGGCGACCTTCACCAGGGCGTGCTCGGAGATGACCAGCTCTTCCGCGAAAGTGCCGCACCCGGTGAAGCCGACGACCTTCTGGCCGCCGATCTCGAAGTGCGGGGTCATCATCATCTGCATCAGGAAGTTGCACAGGTTGGACTGGCCGCGCATGCAGGGCAGGCACACGCCGCAGGCGGGCGTGAACGAGATGATCACGTGGTCGCCGGTCTTGACGCGCCGCACCTGGTCGCCGCATTCGAGCACCACACCCGCGCCCTCGTGGCCGAGTACGCAGGGCGTGCCCGAGGGGATGGTGCCGTTCTGGGCCGAGAGGTCCGAGTGGCAGACGCCACTCGATACCAGCTTGACGTGGACGTCGCCGGGGCCGAGGTCGCAGACCTTGACGTCGTCGCGGATTTCGAGAGGCTCGCCGACCGCCCTCAGAATTGCTGCCTTCATGCGTGGGTTCTCCTCTTGTGGGCCGGATCTGGCCCGGCGTGTTGGATTTTTGCTTGAAGCGCCGGCACTCAACCCATTGTCGAGGCCGCGCGATGTTCCTGACGATCGTCAGCCAAACAGGCCACGCTGGCGCGCCGGAGCGCCCGGCAGCTCGGGGGTGGCGGTGAGCTTCTCGACTTCGGTGCGCGCTTGTTCGAAGGCGTCGACGAGCTGGTTCTCGAAGCGCTCGAGTTCGCGCCGCCGGCGAGTTCGCAGCTCGTCGAAGCTCCGGCCCCAGGTCTCGAAGAAAGCCGATACTTTGCGCTGGACGCTCTGGTAGAGGCGAGTGTCGGGGACGTACGAGCCACCGCAGTGCGGGCAGTGCAGGACCGTGCCCGGCTTGAGATAGAGCAGCGGCACGGCGAAGCGACCGCTGCAGCGGAAGCAGGTCAGCGGGACTTCCCAGTCTTCCTCGAGCGGGAACTTTGCGGCGAGCGCGTCCTCGGGTGAGACAACCGCAGTCGCGTAGACGGCCGCTCCGACGCGAGCCGGGTCCGCAGAAGCGTTCGCCGCAGCGACCGATGCGGCCACGGCGCCGTCGCCGGCCGCCGGTTTGCGGAAGCGCGAGGGCAGCTCGCCCGAGAAGTCCTTGTCCGGGTGAATCTCCTTCGCCCGCACCGCCAGCAGTTCCTCGCTCTCGACTCGGCCCGGATCCGGCACGCAGCAATCAACCGGGCAGACCGCCGCACATGCCTCCTGATCGAAGAAGCCGACGCACTCCGTGCACTTCTCGGGCACGATGTAGAAGAAGTCGTTCGAGAGTGGGGGGTGCTTGGTGCCGTCGAGCGCTTCGTATTCGACGCCGCCCTGATAGATCGCCGTGTTCGGGCATTCGGGCTCGCAGGCGCCGCAATTGATGCACTCGTCGGTGATCATCGTGGCCATGGCGCGGAACGGTAACGGCACCCCTCCGGACCCGCAATGCAGTTCGCGGCGTTCTGGCCTGCCGGGTGCGGCACTGGGATCCGGGCTCTCGCGCGCTCTGCGCCAGTACCCACGCCGGGGACCGCAGCGGCACGGGCCGCATGGCTCGTCGAGAAAACCGCGCGCTCTGCCGCAGAAACCACGGCGGGGACCACAAGGCCGAAGTGGCCGCTGTCGCGAGTGTGTTCCGCGGGCTGTCGCGGCCGGGAACCGCGAGCCCGAAGGACTCGTGCTCGGCGCGGCTACGCCGGGCCGAGCACAAGCGCCCGGCGCAGTCTCGGGCCTCGCCGTCGGTGCGCGATTTCCAGTCGCACCACTGACGAGGCAGCGGCTTGTCGTTCGGGCAGGCGTCGCGATCTCGCCGCCAGCGCGCGCGGCTTCGCCAATCTGTTTCGGCCCGCGCTGTAGGCGTCGCGATCGCGCCCGGGCGCGGCGCTCCGGTGGCCCGGGCAGACCTCCGGTCAGGCGCGAGTGCAGCCTCGCCTGGATCGGTGCGGCCGAGTGCCGTTGTCGTCTCGTCAGATCCGCGCGGGACGCCGTCCCCGGCTCACTCCGTGCGGGGTGGCAGCTCGATCTCGAGCCGCGAGGCCTCGCCCGGCACGCCGATGCGCAGCGGAAAGCCGTAGTGGCCGGTGCCGCGGTGAACGTAGAGGCGGTTCGGACCACTCGCGAAAAGTCCGTGGTCGGGCCAGCGTGTTCGGCTGAGCACGGTCCAGTCGAGACCGAGCGAGACGAGGCCGAGCTGGCCGCCATGGGTGTGGCCGGAGAAGGTCAGGTCTGCCGCACCCGGAGGCACGAGTCGGAAGGCGCTGGGGTCGTGCAGCAGGAGCAGGCGCGGCAGAGCGTCACGGCGTGGCCATGACGCAAATAAATTCTGGAGATGCTCGGCCCGTTTACGTCCGCGCCAGTCGGCGCCAAGGATGCGGATCGGTCCGAGTCGCGTCTCGACCCTTACCTCCTCGTCCACGAGCAGTCGCACGCCGGCTGCATGCAGGCCGGCGCGAACTTCGTCCAGCGCCTCGTGATCGTGGTTGCCGAGGACAGCAAAGGTTCTACCCGTGAGCCGGCGCAGCGGGGCCACCGCTTCGGCGAGTGCGCCGGGGGTGCCGCCACTTTCCATCGTCAGGAGGTCGCCCGTCACCAGCACGAGGTCGGGCTCGCCAGCGCAGAGTCGTTCGATCTCCCGCGCCAGCTTGTGCACCGGCTGCCAGGGCCCGAGGTGCGGGTCGGTGATCTGCACGACGTGAAGAATCCGCCGCCCCGCGGCGCGCGCGTCCTCGCGCCGGGGCCGGGGGGCGTACGAGCGCCGCCGCGTCACCGCGAGTCGTCGGAGTTCGAAGTCCTCGGCGCGGGCATCCGGGCCCCCCGGTTCATTTATGTGTTGACTATTGACTGTGGCCAACGGAGAGATCGTGGCCTTTGGCGCGTGGTCGTCCGGATCGATCAGAGAGAAGCGGACGGTCTCGCGGCGCGGGCGGGACGAGGTGGCGACCGAGGCCAGGGCGACGACGGGCGGCACGGCGTAGAGCCAGCCGGGCAGGCCGGCGAGGCCGCCCGCTCTGAGAGCAACGATGGCCCCGAGTGGTGCCAGCAGCGCAAGCCAGACCAGCGAGAGAGCCCCGGTCGAGAGGAACACCATCGCCGGCACGCTGATGCCAAGTCGGAAGGGTGCGTGCCGCAGCCGCGGTTCGGCCAGTGCGAGGAGATGCGCCGTCGTTGCGACCAGGCCCCAGACGAAGGTTGCGTCGAGCCAGGGTACGGCGGCCGGCGGGAGGGCACCGCGGAGACGCCCGTGCACCACCAATGCCGCAGGCACGGAGAGAAGCAGCAGGATCAGGGTGAAGAGCGCGTAGGGCCGGCCGCGAACGATCCAGGCTCGGAGCGGAACCCCGGAGACCGTGGCCGCCCCGAGTATCCAGAGGCCCGCTTCCACCGCCGACACGCGCCAAGGAAAGCCCTCGCACCGGGCGCCCGCAAGGCGCCTTCGACATGTGGCGAGACAATCGGCGATGGGAAGGCTGGGTGCGGTTGGCGGGTCGTGTCGGCGGCCGCGCCGCTCGGCCACGGTCCGTTCGAGGGGCCGAGCGGGCGCCCCGAGACCATCGCTTGACCTCGCCCGTCCGGTCCCAGTCCGGGCTGGACTAGCGCTCCGAGATCATCGCGATGGATCTCGCCCGCGCGATCCGTGTCCGGGTAGGGCTAGCGTCCGAGACAACCCCGATTGGTATTGCAGTTGTCAAAATTTTCATTGAGAGCGGTCAGTGCGGTGACGAGAGTGCTCGGCGATGGGCCGCCGGGTACGACCAGGCCCGCGACGACCAGATCGGCGAGATCGACGATCTCCCCCACCGTGAGTCCTTCGAGCGACTCGTCGACGCACGCCACGAACTCAAGATCGGCCGGCAGCCCGGCGATGGCGAGGTTGAGATGAGCCGCGACGAGCTGCCCGGCCAGGTTGCCCGCGGCCGTGGTCAGAGGATCGACGAGGTCGACGCCGAGGACGGCGGGTCTGCCGCCCGCTGGGAGGAAGGCGTCGATGGCCGCAGCCGAGGTGAAGAGCGCTGTCCAGCCCGAGTTCGGGCCGTCGGGGCCGCCCGCGTCGCCAAGGCGGAGCCCGTCTGGAAACGCGGTCACGAAGCCCGTGTCACGCCGGCAGCCCGGATTCGAGCCCGCACACGTCGCGCCCCAACCCCCCTGGGTAAAGCTGCAGAAGTCGCCAGCTTCGAGCCTGCAGGTGGACGAGCAGCCGTCGTCATTGGCGAGATTGCCGTCGTCACACTCTTCTCCCGGTGGATCGAGCACGTCGTCGCCGCAGGTCGGAATCCGTGGCGTCGGCGCCGGCGTGGGAGTCGGGGCTGGCGTTGGCGTTGGGGTCGGCGGCTCCACCGGAGTTCCCGAGGGCCCCGGTGTGGGCGAAGGGCCGGGGGTCGGCGTCGGTACGTCATCCGCGCAACGGCACGATACCAGGCATCGTCCCGAACAGGTTTCGTCGGCGGCGCCGTCGCATTCCTCGCCGGGATTGATCACGCCGTTGCCGCAACGCGAGGCGCTGCAGCGGTTCAGGACCCGCACCCGATCGCCAAGGATCTGGCCTTCGAGGGTCGCGACGTCGCCGAGGGTGACCTTTGCCGCAGGTGCTCGGATGCGGCCGATCAGACGTGTCTTCGGGCCGGCATAGAAGCGTGTTCCGATGACGTTGATCGCGATCTGGTCGGCACCGATTCCGCTTCCCGGGAGCGGTCCAATAAAGCTCTGTACGCCGGTCTTGAGTTTATTGGCGACGCGCAGGTCGATCGGCCCCGCCGCACGCAGGGCCGCGCCGTTGAGGAGGGTGACGTCGCGGACGTCATAGCGACCGCCCTCGAGCACGAGCGAGGCTCGCTCCTGCACGACGATTCTGGAGTAGGCGCCCGGCGCCAGCGTCAGCGATAGATCGCGCGGCACGACCACGGCTGCACTGCCCAGCTCGACATCGAGAGGTGCCTCGGGCTGACAGAACGACATCGTCGGAGCTGCTGTCGAGTCGGCGGTCCCGCGCACGGTGGCACCGGGCATGAGTTGCAGGCTGCCGGTCTGCACGTCGAACACGCTCGCGCCGACCATCACCAGCACGCTTGGGGCGGCCAGCAGGGTGCCATCGCCGAGACGGGCTCCGGTTCCGACAGTGGCCGGCAGGGCGGCCGGTCCACACAGCGCCACGCTGCCGGTCCGCAGCTGAGCGTGCGTGCCGACCCGCATTTCGTGAAGCCCGATCAGGGCGAAGTCCTGTTCCTGCGCGACCTCGTCTGCGCGCCCCGGCGGCACGCTCCCGAGCACCAGGGCGGCGACCAGGAGCGCGCGCAGGGCCCGGGGATGAGCACGGTCACGGGGTCGTGCCGTGGCCGAAACGAGAGCCAGCGGATGCCTGGAATCCATAGGCCTCCCCGAGTTGAACTCCTTTTCCATAGGGTTAACCCTGATGACCACGCCACGCTGTGGCAAGTGTAACGCCTATCTAAGTAAGTAAAAATACTTACTAGGGTGCTCTGGCCTGCGAAGTTCGGGGCCAAGCCCTCTCCCAGCCATGCATTCGCGCGACGCCGGGGCGCCCGTCGGGGGAGCCGATCCAGTGGGAGGGCCCCCGCCCAAGCCTCGGGATGAACCCGAGGCTTTCTTCGGTCAGCTCTCGATCCGGGTCGGCACGCAGATGCTGTGGGCTTGGGTGGTGCCGAGCGCCTGGGGGCCAAGGCCGTCGAAGTCGTTGGAGAGGCTCACCGAGTACCGGCTCGAGGTCGTGACCGATGAGGCCGCGCGCGTTCGGTAGCAGAGCAGGTGTTCCTCGGGCGCGCTGGCGGCGACGCCGTCCCGGGCCGTCGCAAGGCAGAGCATGATCGGCTGCAGCACTGTCGCCCGAATGTCCTCGAAGGCATCGAGGAAGCCGTGCGTCGTCCCCGGGAAGCGGCGCCCGCGCACGGTGAAGCAGGCCCGCTCGTCGTGGACTCCGGCCATCGAGACCCCGCCGACCGTCGAGGGCAGGCACAGAGTATTCGCGGGCTCGCGCACGCTCAGCGACTGCAAGCCGAAGACGTTGCGGATGCGAAGGGTGCGCGCTGGGGGTGGGCTGTCGCCCTTGTCGGCCCGGAGCTGGTAGCAGCCGAGCCCCGCCGCAGCGTCAATCCGCCCGGCCGCGTCGGTCGAGACCGGGTCGCAGAAGAGAGTCGCCGCTCCGGTACGCAGGAGCCTGGTTCCGAACACCGTTGCGACCTGCACGCTGCGCGTGGGGGGTGGCCTGTTGCCGGGCGCGATTCGCGCTTTGTAGCAGCGGTAGTCGTCGGCCGCGCGGCACATGGAGGCGAAGGGCGAGGCATCGCTGCCGACGCAGCCGAGACCTTCGCTCTCGGTACAGAATTCGGCTCCGGTACAGGCGCTGCCGTCGTCGCAATCGATGGTCTCGGTGACGCAAGCGCCGCTGGCGCAGGTGCCGACGTTGCAAACCTGGCCATCGCTGCACGGTGTTCCGTCGGCGAGACCAGCGCAGGTCGTGGCGCAGCCGGAATCGTCGTGGGTACAGCGCCCGTCGCTGCAAATATCGCTGGTGCAGGCGTCGCCATCGTTGCAGTCGCGCGCCGCTCCCGGCTGGCAGAGGCCCGCACCATCACACTGATCGCCAGCGGTGCAGCCCTCGCCATCGGCACAGTCGCTACCCGCCGGCACCGGCGATGACGCCGTGCCACAGGAGCAGAGCGCGGGCTCTTCCTCGTAGACACAAGCCGTCGTCGCTTCGCAGCGATCGGTCGTACAGCGGTTGTCGTCGTCGCAGACAAGAAGAGTGCGCCCGGCGCAGGCGCCCCGGACGCAGCGATCGCCGAGGGTGCAGACGCTGCCGTCCTCGCAGGTCGCCCCCTCGTTGCCCGGGATGCTGCGGCAGCCGACGTTGCTCTGGCAGTGGTCCGATGTGCACGGGTTGCCGTCTGCGCAGCGCGTGTCGTCGCCGGTGCGGACGCAGCCGGCGAGCGCGTCGCAGGTATCGTTGGTGCAGGCGATGCCGTCGTCGCAGCGTGAGTTGTCGGCGATGCGGCGACAGCCGGCGAGTGCGTCGCAGGTATCGTTGGTACAGGCGACGCCATCGTTGCAGCGTGAATTGTCGGGCGCGGCGGTACAGCCGAGAGTGGCGCTGCAGGTATCGTTGGTACAGGCGACGCCATCGTTGCAGCGTGAATTGTCGGGCGCCGCGGTACAGCCGAGAGTGGCGCTGCAGGTATCGTTGGTGCAGGCGACGCCATCGTTGCAGCGTGAATTGTCGGGCGCGGCGGTACAGCCGAGAGTGGTGCTGCAGGCATCGGTGGTACAAGCGATGCTGTCGTCGCAGAGGGAATGGTCGGCCGTAGCGGTGCAGCCGAGCGTGGCGTGACAGGAGTTGGTGGTGCAGGCGATGCCGTCGTCGCAGCGCGAATCGTCGGGCGCGGCGGTACAGCCGAGAGTGGTGCTGCAGGTATCGTTGGTGCAAGCGACGCCGTCGTCGCAGCGCGAATCGTCGGGCGCGGCGGTGCAGCCGAGAGTGGCGCTGCAGGTATCGTTGGTACAGGCGACGCCATCGTTGCAGCGTGAATTGTCGGGCGCGGCGGTACAGCCGAGCGTGGTGCTGCAGGCATCGGTGGTACAAGCGACGCCATCGTTGCAGCGTGAATTGTCGGGCGCGGCGGTACAGCCGAGAGTGGTGCTGCAGGCATCGGTGGTACAAGCGATGCTGTCGTCGCAGCGTGAGTTGTCGGGCGCGGCGGTACAGCCGAGAGTGGTGCTGCAGGTGTCGACGGTGCAAGCGATCCTGTCGTCACAGCGGGAATTGTCGGGTGCGGCGGTGCAGCCCAGCGTGGCGTGACAGGAATCGGTGGTGCAAGCGATGCCGTCGTTGCAGACCATCGGATCGTGGCGGCACCAGCCGCTGGCGCAGGTGTCGGTGGTGCAGACCGAGCCGTCGTCCCAGCACGCCGAACCATCGGGCTCGTTGGTGAAGACGCAGCCCTGGGTCGGATGGCAGTCGGCGGTGCAGAGGCGACCGTCGGCCGGGCAGGCGGGACTTCCCTCGACGTCGCAGGACGAATTGCAACCATCACAGAAGAGTCGGTTGCCGTCATCGCAGGCCTCGCCGACATCGAGAGTTCCGTCGCCACAACAGGGCCGCAACGACGGTGCCAAGGTCACCACTGCAGTTGGATTCAAAGTCGTACCGGTGTCGATACTTGGGCTGCCCGCGGGCAAACTGATGCGGATGCAACCGGTGGACGGGGTGCTGCATGGCGTCGCCGTCAGCACCGCCGGCGCCTCGATGGCAAGGGTCGCCGCAAGGGTCTGGACCGAGCCGGCCCGGCCGGCGCCAGCCGCGCCGGCGTAGAACGTGCCGCGCAGGACGGCCCGGCAATGCGGGCCGAGGATGATGTCTCCCCCGAGTCCGCCGCTGCCGCCCCGCGCGTCGATCAGGCCGGCGGCCGTCAAGAGTCGTGGTGAATGCGTGCTCACCATGCCGGCCATCTCACCGGCGTCGACCCGGAGCCGCCCGCTGGTGGCGATGGTCACGTCACGTGTCGCCGCGACGTTGATGTTGCCGCCGAAACCTTGCGCCGGCCCGCCCGCGTCAAGCACGCCGGCGACCGTGACATCTAGCCCCGCCCCGAGGCTCACGTCACCGCCCGTGCCTTCGCCGCTCGCGACAGTCGAGGTGATCGTCGAGCCCGCGACGAGTTCGACCGAGCCCCCAGCGGACAAGTCCACGAAGCCACCGCTGGCATCGGGCGCGGCGCCGAGACTTTCGATCTGACCCTCGAAGCGCAAGTTGCCCCCGGCGCTGAGCGTGATGTCTCCGCCATAGCCGGCGAACTCGTCGGCGAGAGCGCCGTGCGAGCTGATCTGCGTGGTCGAGCCGAGTACCGAGAGCGCATCGGCCGCTGTGATCGTGACCGAGCCGCCATCGAAGTTTCCACCATCGACGTTGATGCTGGCGCGCACCGTGACATCGTCCCCGGTGATCTCGACGGGACCACCGCCCGACGCGCGCCCGCCTTCGGCGGTCAACGCGGCTGCCACCACGACGCTGCCGCCGGCCACGAGCGAGATGCTGCCACCGCCGCCGTCGGTACTCGTGCCGCTTGCCTTGACGCTGCCCCCGGCCCAATTGATCGATCCCGCCACCACCACGAGATCGCCGCCGCCCAGGCCGCCGCTCAAATCGATGTCGGCGGTAGATGTCATCTGAAAGGCCCCGCTGGTCTGGACCCGGATCGTGCCTCCAGGAGCGCTGGCGGAACCCGTAGAGAGCAATTTACCGCTCAGGGTGAGCGTGCCAGCGCGCAGCTCGAACGAGCCGCGGGCCTGTTCGGCCTTGAGGGTTGTCGTGATCTGCACCGCGCGGCTGCCAAAATCGAGCACGCAGGCCGGGCCGATGGTCCGGATGGCGCCGCTGATGACGCAAGGATTGGCGCTTGCGCCACAGAGCTCGTTGGCGGTGCAGAGCGCGGCCGCCCCCCGCGCCGAGCCGAGGACAAGGAGCACCAGGCTCGTGCCGAGCAGGACTCGCGGGTAACGCCTTGTCACGCCCCGCGGCGCGCGCCCCAAGACAGATTTTCGGTGGGCATCAGACGCCGCAGGGGGCACGGTCTGGAGCATGGGGCTGGCCTCCGGGAGAGACGCGAGGGGCAGGAGGGGGTAATGTTCCTCGGGCATCGCACGATCGACCGCCGGTGGTCAATGCCGTGTGTCGATATGGGCCGCTGGCGAGCTGGCCCGGGCACTTGGCGCAGCGGGGGCCGGGAGTGGATGGGGCGGTCGCTGCTCAAGCGGATCCGGTCGCCGGAGTCGCGCCCAACGGGGGCCCACCTGCGCGGGCGCCCGCTACGCCTCGCATCGCGTGCAGCGGGGTGGTTTTGCCCCTGAGCCGAGCCCGGAGGCGAGCCCTCGCGGGCGGCCCGCGCTGGACGGGCACGCGCTTCGGCGGGTCGCTGCCGTAGCAGCAGCGTGGTCCACGGCTTGGGGCGCGCGTGAGGTCTCCGCTGGCGACCTCTGCGCCGTCCATGCCGACGAGGAACTGGGTCGTTTGCGGCTTGGGTCCGGCTACGCTGTCGCCGATCAGCCTGCTCACCGAGCAGCTTTATGGACGGCGGCGAGCAGGCCGCGCATCGCGCGGTGGCCCGGCAAATCGTGGCGCGCGAGCGGCTCGATCTCGCCGCGCGCATGGCGGGCGAGAGTGGCCGGGAGTTGATGCGTGACCTGCTGGCGGCAGAGCCTCTGTCGCTCGATTCATTCGTGACCGTCGACGACAGTACGGCGGCGGCGGTCGCGTCAGGTAGTGAGTTGGGACCGAGCACCGACGGGCCGCATCAGCGGCTTGGACGCGCCCCGCGTGTCCGACGAGGGAGGGGGACTGGTTGTCTGCATGTGGGCGAAGCGTTACGGCCGTTGCGTGTCCAGGGGAAAGCGTTCCTTGAGGCGTGCGCTTGCCGAGCGCGCGCAGGTGGTGGCTTGCGGTGCGCACGACGCGCTCTCGGCCCGGCTTGCCGAGCAGGCCGGGTTCGATGCCATCTGGGCGAGTGGATTCGGGATCTCGGCCGTGCGCGCGGTGCCCGACGCCAGCATCCTCACGATGAACGAGACCCTCGAGGCCGCACGAGCGATGGTCGATGCGACCACGATCCCGGTCATCGCCGACTGCGACACCGGCTTTGGCAACGCGATCAACGTCCTGCGCACGGTGCAGGATTTCGAGGCGGCTGGCATTGCGGCGATCTGCATCGAGGACAACGTCTTCCCCAAGCGTTGCAGTTTCTATTCCGGGGTGGCACGTGAGCTGGCTCCGGTCGAAGAGCACGCCGGCAAGGTCGCGGCGGCGAAATCGGCCCAACGCGATCCCGAGTTCGTCGTCATCGCGCGCACCGAGGCGCTGATCGCGGGCTGGGGCCACGACGAGGCGATGCGCCGCGCCCGGGCATACGCTGACGCCGGCGCCGACGCCGTGCTGGTACACTCGAAGGCGCCCGATCTCGACGAGTTGCGCTGCGTGGCGCGCGCCTGGGATCGGCCGACCCCGCTGGTCGCCGTGCCGACGACCTACATCGGGACACCCCTCGACGAGCTGCAATCTGCCGGCTTCCGGCTGGTGATCTATGCCAACCAGTCGTTGCGGGCGGCGGTCGTCGCCATGCGTGAATCGCTCGGCCGCCTGCGCGCGGGCAGAGCGCTTGACGTCGAGCGCGAAATCGCGCCGCTCGAGGAGATCTATCGGCTGGTGGGTCTCGACGAGCTGCGTGACAACGAATCGCGCTACCTTCCGATGAGTGGTTCCCCGGTGACGGCGGTGGTGCTCGCTGCGGGCGATGACGGCGCACTTGGCGAGATCACGGCCGATCGGCCGCGCTGCATGCTCGACGTGCGCGGGCGAACGGTGCTCGAGCGTCAGGTCACAGCACTCAACGCAAACGGCATCCGCGAGATCGCGGTCGTGCGCGGCTACCGGCGCGAGGCGGTCAACGTCCCCAACCTCCGTTACTTCGACAACGAGCAGTATGCCCAGTCCGGCGAGATGGTGTCGTTTCTGCTCGCGGCGCGTGAACTCGAGGGCTCCCTGCTTTGTCTTTACGGTGATGTGGTCTTTGACGACGCGATCGTGGCCCGGCTGCTGCGCGCCACGGGCGACATCACCGTCGTCGTCGATCGGGCGTTTGCGGAGTCGCGGCGGCTCGGCACCCTGCCCCCGAGCGCGCTCGATCTGGTGGTGACCGAGGGGGGCGCGCGGCCGGAGGCAGGCCGCTTCGTGCCGGGCGAGGGCGTGCGCCTGCGCCGCATCGGGCAGAGCCTCGCACGGGACGAGGCGGACGGCGAGTTCATCGGACTCGTGCTGCTCTCGGCGGCAGGCGCGGCCCTCGTGCGTCAGGTCTGCGCCGAGCTGGCGGGCCGTCCGGGCGGTTTTCACGAGGCCCTGGACCTGGGCCGAGCGAGCCTGACCGATCTCCTCCAGGAGCTGCTCGATCGCGGCCACGACGTCGATTGCGTCGAGGTCCACAAGGGCTGGATGGAGATCGACAGCTTTGCCGACTACCGCCGCGCCTGGGCAGAGTTGCGCGGATGACGGTCCACGGCGGCGAGACGCTGGCCGCGCTGCGCGCCGAGAGTGCCGCCAACGAGGCCGAGGCACTGGCGGAATTGATCACCGGCCTGGAGGCCGTGCTGCCGGCGCTCGAACGCGAGAGCCACGCCGGTAGAGAGACCGATGGGTACGCTGGCGAGGTCGCACGGCGGGACGGCGTCATTGACGCGCTGAGTGAACCCGCTGACGAGGCGGTACGGCGGGTTGCCGAGGGTATCGAGCGGCTCCGCGTCGAGATCGCCGCCGCGAGCACGGGCGCCGGCACCCGCGCGCCGGCCGAGACGGGGCCGAACTCGCAGCTTGAAACAGCGCTCGACGCACTGCTCGCCCTGCAGATGCCGGGCGGTGGCTTCGGCGCTGCCGCCGGTGCCGACTGGGAGCGCGCCTCGGTGATCGCTACCGCCGCGGCGGCGCGCGCCGCGATGGCCGCACTGGCGCTCGCCCAGGCTGCCACGGTCGAGCCGGGTGCGGGTGGCGGTGCTGCGCGCGCCGTCGAACTCGCGATGGCGTGGCTCTTTGCGGCGTGGACGGATGAGGGCTTTGGCGAGCATCCGGGAACGCCGCCGCAGGCTGCCAGCACGGCGGCCGCGCTCGGCGCGCTTCGGGACTACGCGCGCGTCCGCCGGGAGGCGAGGTGAGAGGCCACCGACGCGCACGCTCCCGGCTGTGCGGCGGCAGCGTCGGCGCCGGGTGCGTGCGATGAGCGTGGATCAGGCCGCAGCGCGTGGCGCGGCGTTCGCCGGCCTGTTGCGCGAGCAGGGTTTCGACTTCTTCACCGGGGTGCCCTGCTCGCTCGTCGGCTCGGTGATCGCAGCTCTCGTGCCCGAGGGTTGGATCGCCGAGACGCGCGAAGACGCAGCGCTGGGGCTTGCGGCCGGGGCCGCGCTGGCGGGGCGGTTGCCGGTCGTCCTGATGCAGAACTCCGGGCTTGGCGTGTCGATCAACGCCATCGGCTCGCTGCACGCGATCTACCGGCTGCCCGTATTGCTGGTCGTGACCTGGCGCGGCGAGGGCGGGCATGACGCTCCCGAGCATCTGGTCATGGGGCGCGCGATGCCGGCCATTCTCGACGCGATCGAGGTTCCTTGGCGGCGGCTCGGCGCCGACACCCTGGAAGCGGACGTGGCCTGGGCGCGCGGCTTTTGCGCCACGGAGTCGCGGCCCCTGGCACTGGTCGTGCCGGCTGGATTGTTCGCATGAGCAGGGGTCGGCCGGGACCGCAGCCCGGGTGCGCGGCGACGCTGGTCGTGCCCGCTGGATTGTCCGCATGACCCGGACTTCGAGAGCCGGGCCGGCGCGACGGGGCGGGGCCGCGGGCGAAGAGGACGGCCGGCTCGACACGCGCCGCGCGCTCGCTCTCGCGATGCCTCTGCTCGCCGGTCGAGCGGTCGTGTGCGCCAACGGTTTTCTCTCGCGCTGGGCGCACGCGGCCCTCGACCGTCCGGAGCACTTCTACATGATCGGCTCGATGGGGCTCGCCTCCTCGATCGGGCTTGGCGTCGCGCTGGCACAGCCCGACCGGCCGGTCGCAGTGGTCGACGGTGACGGCAACGTGCTCATGAACATGGGCACGCTGGCCCGCATCGCCGCATCGCGGCCGCGCCACTTCCTGCACCTGGTCATCGACAACGGCGTCTATGCTTCGACCGGTGGACAAGCGACTATTTCCGCAGAGGTGCCTCTCGAGGACGTCGCCCGTGCCGCTGGTTACGCGCTGGCCCTGCGCGTGTGCGCCGCGCCGGACCTCGAGTCCGCCCTGCGCCGCGCGCTCGCGGCCGAGGGGCCGGCGATGGTGCTGGTCGAGACCATCGCCGACCAGGGCCCGCCTGCGCCACGCATCGAGTGGACGCCCGACGAGATCGCTGCCCGCGTGCGCCAAGCGCTGGGCTGAGTGCCGCGGGCGGGACTCG
>SXLG01000122.1 GCA_005777805.1 Pseudomonadota bacterium | reverse complement strand
AGCAGCCGCCGACGATGTTGAGCCAGCCTGTGTTTGCGTATTCACTGATGACGGCGGCCATCTGCTCGGGCGTCTCGTCATAGCCGCCAAATGCGTTTGGCAGTCCGGCGTTGGGGTAGCAGCAGATGCGCGTCGGTGCGGTGGTGGCGATGGCCTCCAGATAGGGCCGCATGTCGGCCGCTCCAAGCGCGCAATTCAGACCGACCGCGAGGGGTTGCGCGTGCGCGACCGACGCCCAGAAGGCCTCGATCGTCTGTCCCGACAGGGTGCGACCACTGCGGTCGGTGATGGTGCAGGAGAGAATCAACGGCAGCCGCGAGCCACGCTCCTCGAAGACCTGCTCGATCGCGAAGATCGCGGCCTTCATGTTGAGCGTGTCGAAGCTGGTCTCGGCGAGCAGCAGGTCGACCCCACCCTCGGCCAGTGCGCGCACCTGCTCGGCGTAAGCCTGGGCCAGCTCGACGAAATTGATGTCGCGGTAGGCCGCGTCCTCGACTCGTGGGCCGACGGTGAGCGTGCGGTTGGTCGGTCCGATCGAGCCGGCGACGAAGCGAGGCCTCTCGGGGGTGCTCGCGGCATCGGCCGCGGCGCGTGCGGCATGCGCCGCGGCGAGATTGATCTCGCGCACGGCGGTTTCAAGCCCGTAATCGGCCTGTGAGATCGCGTTGGCGTTGAAGGTATTGGTTTCGACGATGTCGGCGCCGGCAGCGAAGTAGGCGGCGTGGATCTCACGGATCACGTCGGGCCGGGTGATCGAGAGCAGGTCGTTGTTGCCCTTGAGATCGCGCGGGTGGTCACGGAAAGGCTCGCCGCGGTAGTCGGCCTCGCCGAGGCCGTACCCCTGGAGCATCGTGCCCATGCCGCCGGCGCGAACCAGAATTCGCCGGGCCAGCGCGCTCTCGAGGCGCGAGGGGGCGGGAGTTCTGCTCATCGGAGACATCCTCGCGGGCGGATCCGGGCAAGGTTTCGACACGACTTCGGCACCCGGCGATCCTAGCCCAGCGCGGCCAGTCGGGCATCCACACCGGCGTCGGTGTGTTTCCGCGTCCGTGGCGACGCCGCGTGGTGAGGCCGGGATGCGGGCTCGGGCTTCGGCCCGGTCATCAGATGCCTCGACTGCGGTCTCCGGGTTGATGCGATGTTCCGCCCGGATGCGTTCGCCGACGGGTTCCCCCGCTGAGTGCAGGGCTCCTCGCGTCGGGGTGGCGTGCCCGGCACTACGCGTGAAGCGCCGGCGCGCGCAAGAGTTCGGCGACCGCGCCGGCGTGGTCGCGCAGTTCGCTCAGCGTCGATTCGTAGGCGTAGTGCAGGATGCGCGCGCGGGCCTCGAAGTTCATCGGACCATGCACGAAGAGCAGCGGCTCACTGCGGCTCGGTTCGAGCAGGGCGATGTCCACCTCGGGGTGATCGACCCGGCAGGCCCTGAGTGCGGCTTCGAGCCCGTGGCGGCCCATGATGCGGATCGCCTGGTCGCTGACGAAGGTGATGCCCATGTCGGCGATCCCGCAGGCCTTCCCGGTCGCAAGCGAACGAATCGAGCTGCGCCCGGGGCCGCCGTCAAAGGGGACGATCGGGTTGATCACGAGCAGTCGCGTGGCACCACGGTCGATCGCGATGTCGAGGTGGCAGGCCCCGCCCATGCAGCCATCGACGAAGCTGTGTTCGCCGATCCGCCAGGGCTGGAAGAAGGCCGGGATCGCGCAGGACGCAACCACTGCTTGACTGATCGGCACATCGCTCCACTCGCCGTCGCCGAACACCACGCGCGAGGCGTGATCGAGGTCGATCGCCGGTACGTAGAGATCGTGTTCGAGATCGCTGAAGGCGTTGCCCATGCCGGACTCGCCGAGCACGCAGCGCAGGTAGGCTTCGAGCGGTTCGAGCGAGAAGCAGCCCGAGGGCAGCAATTCCTGGAGCACGTCGGTCAAGTCCAGTAACGAGAACGAGAGGCCTTCGCGGCGGAAAGCATGGAGCACACTCGCCATGCGGCGGGTGGCGTCCCAGGTCGTGTGCAGGAAGCTGCGCAGGTCGAAACGGTAGACGTCAGAGCGGCGGAAGTTGAAGGTGGTGTCGCGCTCGTTGAGGATGTCGTCGCGGATGCGCAGCGGGGAGACGCCGCTGGCCACCAGCGAGGCGATGATCGCCCCCGCGCTCACGCCGACATAGATGTCGAACGAGCGCCGGCAGAAGCCTTCGCCGAAGACCTCTTCCAGCGCGGCGAGGCAGCCGGCCTCGTAAGCGGCGCCGTTGATACCCCCGCCGCCGAGGACCAGTGCTGTGCGGGGCCGGCCGTCCACGGCGTGGCCGTTGATCGCGGCGCTACGAAGTTCTGGGGCTCGGAGGTGGACCACGGGAGAATCCTTCCCTCCGAACATCGGTCAGGGCCGGATCTCGCTTAAAGCGGTCTTCCCTCCGAGGGGGCACTTCTGTGGGCCAGCGCGCTGGCGTCCGCGCTACCCGGACCCGCGAGGCCATGCGGTTTGAGTTGTTTGGGGCCGCTCGGCGCGAGGCCCTGAGCCCTCGTCTCCTCCGCGGTTCGCGTCTGCTGTCGGCAGGAGCATCCCGCCGCTCGTCTGACCGGTCTCGAGCCCTCATCTCCTCCGCGCTTCATGTCCGCTGTCGGCAGTTATGAGCCCGGCGGACGCTCTGGTAGGCAGCGCAGGCATGAATCCCAGCACCCAAGCCAGCGTTGGCCCCGCCTCGAATGACCGGCTCTTCTACGCCATCAATGCCCTTCTTTCGAGCGCGGCGCTTGCCTTCCTCGCCTATATCCTGATCTTGCGCGAGGCGGCGCCCACCGGCGGTGCCGACCTGCGCTTCCTCCCGGCGGTGAACGCGGCCCTCAACGGCACCTCGGCGGCACTGCTCGCCGCCGGATGGTTCGCGATCCGCGCACGCAACGTCCGCCTGCACCGGGCCTTGATGGTCGCGGCGTTCGTGGCCTCGGCCCTGTTTCTTGTTTGCTACCTCGTCTACCACTGGGTGCACGGCGATACGCGCTACGCCGGCGAGGGTCTGCTGCGCCCGCTCTACTTCGTCATCCTGGTAAGCCACATCGTGCTCTCGATCGCTGTGGTGCCGGGTGCGCTGACGGCTTTCTATCTGGCCTGGAGGCGGCAGTTTCGGCGCCACGCGCGGGTGACGCGGATCCTGCTGCCGATCTGGCTCTACGTGTCGGTCACCGGGGTGGTGATCTTCGCGATGCTGCGCGCCGCCGGGTCTGGTGCGGGCTGAGGCACCGGTGAAGGGAACCACCATCCTGCATCGCGTGGCTTTCTACGAGACCGACGCGATGGGCATCGTGCACCATTCAAATTACGTCCGCTACCTCGAATTGGCACGGGTGCGCTGGATGGACGCGCATGACCAGCCCTACCGCGACTACGTCGCGGCCGGGCATCACTTTGCGACCACGCGCCTCGATTTGCGCTACCACCGGGCCGCTGCCTTCGATGACGAACTCGCCGTCAAGACCTGGCTCGAGTGGGTGCGCGGGGCATCGCTGGCGATGGCTTACGAGGTCACCCACGATGGCGCGAGGATTCTGAGCGGGACCACCGAGCACGCGCTGGTCGATCTCGACGGCCGCCTGAAGCGCATTCCCCCCGAGCGGCGCAACGCCCTGCGCGCGTTTGCTCGCCTCGCCGAGCCCGAGCGCCGCCGCCCGAGCTGACGATCAGGGCGGCGCGTTTCGCAGGTGCCAACGCGCTGGGCCTGCGCGAAGCAGCGATGCCCTTCGCGACCACGATCGCGATCGGCTGCCCCGCGGGCGCCTCAGCCGTGCTTCTGCTTGACCTTCTCGCTGGAGCGGAGCTGACCGCCGGCATCGAGCCAGCCCTTGAACACTCCGGGCGCGTCGCGCTTGGGGTTGTAGACGTCCTCCTCGGACTGCCACAGGCCGTCGCCGGCGTAGACGAGCCGCGACCAGTTGGGGAAGCGGAAGGGAGTACCGTCGGGCTGGAAGGGGGCGGGGAATTCGTTCCAGACCTCCCATACGACCGCGCCGCTGGCCTCGTCGATGACCGACCAGCCCTGGGGAAACGTCATGGTGGGGAAGGGTGCCATCACATCGATGATCCACGCGCAGATCGCGTCTCGGCCGCGCAGCTCGCCATAGGCGTGCTCGATGTAGTGCGCGTCGGCGGTGAAGAGCGCGGCCCAGCGTGCCCAGTCGCCGGTACGGGAGGCCTCATCGCGTACCCGCTTGTAGTGCTCGAAGGCCTGGTGGATGTCGTCGCGTGAGAACCTGCCCATTTCCGTTGCCCCCAGACCGGTCGGTCTATCGCGCGTCGGCAGGCGGAGCCAGCGCGGGGGGAGCCGCCGGCTCTGGATCCGGGCAAGGGGGGCTGTCGCACCAGCAGCACCCGCGCTCCCAAGAGCCCACCGGCCAGCAGTAGGCCCGTGGGCAGTGTCGCGCGGTCGCTCGTCCACCTGATCCATCTGCTGGCGGCGATGGCAGCGTCCCACGACGATCGAGTGGCAGAGGCGAGGGCAGAGCCGAACTCCATCACGCCGGATCGATGCACGCTTTTCGGGCAGTGCCCGCCACGCGGGCAGACATCCGCCCGAGGGCGCATCGAGTGAGAGGCGGCCGCTGTCCGTTGGTCGAGGCGGGTGCCGCCGGAGATAGGCCGGAAAGGCCTTGGATTCTGGGGCGAGAACGGCCGGCAGCGCGGTCGACCACGCCGATCTCTGGACTGCGCCCGAGACGGGCGAGGCTGCCGGATTCCTCGGCACGGCTTCTGCGAGGGAGCCGGCAGCGGAGCTCGGACTCCCCTCGGAAGTGCCGCGAATCGAGGCCGGACCGTGGTCCGGCGCAGGAAAGGACCATGAGATGCTGAAACCTCTGAGAATACTCTTGTCGGCCGCCGGGCTGCTGCTCTCGCTGCTGGTCGTCCAGCGCGCGCTGGCGCAGGACGCAGCGCCCCTGCCGCCCTACTTCACGGCGACGAGTCCCGACGCCGAGAAGCCGCTCTGGCCCGATGCGACCGGCGCCAACGCCGGCTACTGGGTCACGCCCTCGGCGCCCCCGGGCGACGGCGATCCGGCGCAGATGACGCCAGCCGGTCTCTACGATCGCATCGTCCACAACATGTACTCGATCAACATCGTCTGGACGCTGCTCGCGGGCTTCCTCGTGATGTTCATGCAGGCAGGCTTCGCCATGGTCGAGACGGGCCTCTGTCGAGCCAAGAACTCGGCACACACGATCGCGATGAACATGATGATCTACCCGCTCGGCTGCATCGCCTTCTGGGCCTACGGCTTCGCGATCGGCTGGGGCAACTGGTGGAACGGGCCCGTGCCGCCCGGTTGGTATCCGAGCCTTGGCCCCGGCCTGGCGCTCCTGAACTCCGGCCTTGGCATCGGCGCCGACCCGGCCGCAGCAGGGGTGTTCACCTATCCGCTGATCGGGACGACCGGGTTCTTTCTCTCCGGTTTCGATGACGCCAGTGTGCTGGTGTTCTTCTTTTTCATGATGGTCTTCATGGATACCACCGCGACCATTCCGACCGGCACCATGTGCGAGCGCTGGTCGTGGAAAAATTTCTGCCTCTACGGCCTGTGGGTGGCGCTGCCCTACTGCCTCTATGCCAACTGGGTCTGGGGTGGGGGCTGGCTCGCCAAGGCCGGGCTCAACTGGGGCCTCGGCCACGGGGCGGTCGATTTCGCCGGCTCGGGCGTGGTGCATGCCATGGGTGGCGTGATCGGGCTCGCCGGCGCGATGATCATCGGTCCGCGTATCGGCAAATACGCCAAGGACGGTCGGCCGCTGCCGATTCCGGCGCATAACGTTCCGATGGTCGTGATCGGGACGTTCATCCTTGCCTTCGGCTGGTTTGGCTTCAATCCGGGATCGACCCTCTCGGGCACGGACCTCCGCATTGGGGCGGTCGTGGTCAATACCCTTCTGGCCGGAACGGCGGCGGCGCTCGCGTCGATGATGACGCTCTTTGCGCGTGGCATGAAGCCCGATCCCAGCATGATGTGCAACGGCATGCTGGCCGGACTGGTCGCGATCACCGCTCCTTGTGCCTTCGTCGATTCGTGGGCCGCGGTGGTGATCGGTGCCATCGCCGGCGTGGTTGTGGTGCTGAGCGTGTTCTTCTGGGATCGCCGTGGCATCGACGATCCGGTCGGCGCGATCTCGGTCCATGGCGTCAATGGCCTCTGGGGCGTGATCGCGCTCGGACTCTTCGCCAACGGCAAGTACGGTGCGGGCTGGAACGGCGTCGTGCGCCAGGAGTACGTCGATGCCTTCGGCTTCGATGGCGTACGCGGGCTCTTCTACGGCGACGCTTCGCAGCTCGGGGCGCAGATCCTGAGTGCGGTAGTGGTGGCGGTGTTCGGATTCGCGATGGCGTGGGTGTGGTTCAAGCTGAGCGACCTGATCACGCCGCTGCGGGTTCCGGCGGAAATCGAGATCGAGGGGCTCGACCTGCCCGAGATGGGCGCGGCGGGTTATCCGAACTTCACGGTGACGTCCGAGCAGCACGGCTGAGTCGCGGGCTCACGCGCCCGCCCGATGACACGGCGGTGGCTCCTCCTCTGGCAGGTACGCCGGAGGGCGGGGCCACCGCCGCGTGCGCTTGTGCCGCCCCGGCCGCTGAACGGACCGCCGCGGTAGAGGTCCGGCACCGACTGATCGAACGCGCCCAGCAGGCGGTCGATGTACTCGACTGCTCCGGCCCCGAGCGCGCCGACCGTCTCGTCCTCCGGGATCAGGGCTTCGGCGAGGGCTTCGAGGGGCGACCGGTCCGGCGCGCTCAGGCCGTGGCGCACGGTCTCCGCCGCGACGCTGCCACGGCCGGACAGCTCACTTACCGCGAGAGCGGCGCTATCTGTCCCTGCGACACGCAGAAATTCGCGCCGGTTGAGGGCGAACCTTGTCGGGAGGGCACCTCCCGCCGACGTCAAGGTTCACCCGCCGGTGGCACGACGTAGTACTGTCCGAGCAGAATGAACATCTCGGTCTCGGTCGTCTCGCCGCCCCGCAGCGGGCAGGCGTCGCACCAACCATCGCCCGCGCCGGTCGCCGAATCGCAGCTCGCATCGTCGTCGGCGCCCGCGCAGGGCGCGGCCACCCGACCGCTGACACAGGCCACGGGCTCGCAACTGCTGTCGATGAACACGCCGGCGCCGAGCGAGGGGTCGGGTACCTGCGAGAAGCGTGCGACGGTCTCGGGATCGGGCGAACCGTCGGGGTTGACGCCATTCTCGTAGCGCACACAGTAGTGCAGGGTCCGCGCGGCGGCATCTGTCGAGTCGAAGGCCAGTGGCGGATCGAAGCGTGTATAGACGGGATCGTTGTAGACGTAGTTGTCATAGAGCCGGGTCCCGCCCGGCCCGTCGATCCAGAAGTGTTTGCCCCAGCGATGGACGTGCGAGGAGAGTTCAAAGAGCCGCGCTCCCCGTGGCAGGACGTGGTCATTGCAGACCACCTCGCTGGTAAAGGGCGGCGCGCTCGCCGCGAAAATCGCGTTGGTGTTGAAGATGGTGCGGAGGGGGCGCTCGAAGCTGTCCGCAAAATAATAGTTGAGCCAGGCGTGCATGGTCGTCGCCGTGTCGGTCTGGTTGAAGGAGTGCGAGTTCCAGTAGAGCACGCCCCGCACCGGAATCTGGGCGTAGACCCCCTCGGGATAGCGGCTCTCGGCCTGTGCGGTCTGGGCGCCGCCGATGGCACCGCCGACCGGCGGAACGCCCGTCGGCGGGCCGAAGCCGATGCAGGCAAACGTCGGTTCCGGCTCGCTGCCGCAGAGGCCCGTGCCACAGCCATCGAGGTCGGTGGGGGTACAGGACTGACCGGCCCGCTCCCCTCCCTTGCAAGTCCACGCACCGAACGAGGGATCGTCGAGCTGCTCGGGGGCGATCGGGGCGAGGCTCAGGATCAAATGGTGACTCTGCGCGTCCTGGCGGAGGGTCTGGCGGGAGAATCTGAAGAACTGCCCCGTCGGATCGAGGAACTCCGCAGGCACCTGATTGCTGATGTCGTACCAGCTTGCAAAACAGTACTCGACCTCGGCATCCGAAGGGAGATCGAAGGTGGGCATGGTGAGCTGAATGCCGGTGCCGGGCGCGGGTGCGGCGAGTGGCTGGATGAGTTGCGGCGCGGGTTCCGGGAGGCAGGCATCGAGCAATTGTTCAGTCCCCGGTACGGTGCCCTCGCGGGGGGCGCCGCCCTGGATCCACAGTCGCACGCCCTCGAGTTCGTCGGCCGAGAGCGGTGCTGCGCCGACAGGCATCGGCGAACCGGCGATGGCGACGCCACCGGGATCGGTCGCGGCGGCGAGCTTGTCGTAGAGGAAGCTGCGCCGACGGTCGCCGGGAAGCACGCGCGGCAGCGCGCTGGCGGTCGAGGGCACATCGATCAAGTTGTCCCATGCCCGGCCCGGGGAGAGATCGAGGCCGCCAGCGATGGATGCGCCGTGACATGCCGTGGCGCGGCAGCCGTGTCGGTCGAAGATCGCCGCTTCGATCGCGGCGAAGGTTGACGGGTAGTCCGTGCCCTCGGCGCAGGCCTGGGGCCCCGGGATCACGGGCGTGGACGCCGTGTTGCCACATGCTGCGAGCCCGCTCAGCGCGAGCGCCACGATGATCGTCGGGATCCAGGGCACGCTTGTTTCGTTGATGAGAGGCCAGCGTGTGCGTGCGGGCGATGCCCACGGCGCGATCCGTATCTTGCTCTTCGAGGGGTGGTGTTCGTGGCGCATGGCTCTCCTCCGCGCGAACTCTCCGGGGTGGCTCTCGGCTTTTCGCCTTCATGCACGCGCGGTGCCGCGGAAACCTCGTTTGTCCGCGAGGGCTGCTTCCGGCGAACGGGACCGGGGCTGCGCACTGATTCCCGTGCCCGTGAATCGCGCGCGGCCATGCCAGAGTGGCGTTCGGGCGTGTGCCGATGTGCGACCTGCTGTGCTGCGGCGGTCGTGATGCCTGCGGGGACTGACGCGCCGGCCTGGGCTCGGCCGTCCTCGCGCCGAGCGAGGTCGTCACCGGCCTCTCGCCCGAGGACAAGCTCAAACGTCTGGGCGTGTTGCGCGCCACGGCTCTGCGCGAGGGATGCAGGGACACGACGCCTTGGCCATCGCTCTCGCCGTCCGGGGGCCGACTCGATCCGGTCGCGGCGGCTTTGGCCATGGTCGTCTCGAGCGTGGGCGTATTGCCCCCGTCGCGGTACCTGTGGGGTGTGAAGGGCGGCCCCGTGCCACGCGGGTGCGGGAGCACGCGAGCACCGGAGCTTGACAAGCGCCCCGATGCCCGCGATGGCAGCTCTTCATGAGCGCCGCCGAGATGGTTGTGGGGATGTGTCCGTGGGACGGGCTGCGGGCCTGGGGCGGGCCGCCCAACGTCAAGTGGTGCGAGGAGACGCTCTGCGCCTGGGCGGCCGAGCCCGCAAACACCTGGTCGAATCTCGCCTACTTTGTGGTTGCGGCCGTTCTCTGGGCGCTGGCGCGGGGTGAGCGCGAACGCAGCCTGCGCTTCTTCGCCCAGGCTGCGTTCTGGGTCGGCCTCGGCTCGCTCGTCTACCACGCCTCGGTCACCTTCGTGACGCAGGTGGGCGATTTCGCCGGGATGTACGTCTTCTTCTTGCTGCTTGTCGTGCTCAACGGTGTGCGCCTCGGGGTGGTGCCGGCGCAGGCGACGTTCGCGTGGCTCTGGAGTCTGGTGGGCGTCTTCACGGTGCTCACCGTGCTGATCGCCAGGACGACGGCTTTTCCGGTGCAGGGTATCATCGGCTTCCTGCTCGCGGTCGTGCTCTTGACCGAGGCCGGGGCCAGTCGGCGGGAGGGGGGTGCCACCGGTCACGGCCCGTTCATCCTCGGGCTGGCGCTGATGGCGCTTGCCTCGGTCTTCTCCGGCGCGGACCTCTCACGCCTCTGGTGCGACCCGTCGAGTCATTTTTGGCAGGGACACGCGATCTGGCACGTCATCGGTGCCGCGGCGATGATTCCGACCTATCTGCACTACCGCCAGTTCGGTGGCCGCCTGGCCTGAAGCCGCTGGTGGCAGGGGCGTGCGTCGCAAGATCAACGGCAGCGACGCCAAGCACGCGACGCTAGCCTGAAACTGCTGGGGGCGTGCGTCGCAAGAGCGGGCCGCGCCTCGTCGTCGGCGGAATCTTGCGGCGGTGGGGCAGGTGGCCACGCGCGTGCCGTCACCGGTGGCGGTCGTACACGGGCGCGCCGCGGCCGGCGTCCACCGTCATTCCTCCGCCGGGATCCCGAAGCGCTCGAGATAGGCACGAAAGGCTGTGCGCTGCTCGGCGAGGTCGAGGCCGGTGTCGGCGAAGGCGTAGCTGTGGGTGGCCCGAACGCTGCCGTGGCCCTGCGCATCGAGGCGGGCGCGGATGCGTCGTTCGTGCTCGGCGGTGAAGGGCAGGCCCCAGCCGGCATAGAGCGCGCGCACCGTGCCGACCGGATTGCGCACCAGATCCTGGTAGCGAATGTCGGTGATCCGATCGGTCGGAATCCGACCGGCGTCGCGCTCCTTCATGACGCGCCCGAGCAGGAAGGCGAAACCGAAGGCCATCTCCGCCACGCGCCTCTGGTAGTCCACGTGGTCCGAGCGCATGCGTTGCAGTGTCGCCATCAAGCTGCCGAGCGAACCGAGGACGCGGAGCGGATCTCGATGGGTCATCACCACGCGCGCATCCGGGTACTCGGCAAAGAGCGCCGGCAACTGCGAGAGATGGCTTGGTGCCTTGAGGACCCAGCGGCCGGGATGCCGCCATTGCAGGAGCTGCAAGGTCTTGCGGTGCCAGGCGTAGGCCGGTGCGCGGTCGGTGGTTCCGTTCCATATCGCGTAGCTCTGAATATTGAACTTGCCGACCCACATATCGCTCATGAATTCGTGGGCGAAGATGTAGATGCATTCGGTTGGCACGTCGGCGGCGAGCTCATGCATGCCGGGGAAGGCCGGATCGGCCTCGTCCATCACCGTGATCTCGCGTCGGACCTGCTCGATACGCGGATCGCTTGCGTAGGTCGCGGTCTCGGGTGGAGGCACCGAATACATGAGCTCCCACTGCATCGGGACCCGGTTGGCGGGGTCCTGCGAGAGGAGGTCATGCAGCAGGGTTGTGCCGGTGCGGCCGAGGCCGGTGATGAAGATCGGAGCCTCGACGCGCTCGCGTGAGATCTCGGGGTGCGCCTTGCCGGCCGCGATCATCCCGAGCCGGTTCTGGAGCGTGCGCTGGAGATCCGCCCGCGCCAGGATGCGCCCGGTCAAGGTCAGCCGGGCCTCGCTTTCGAGAGCGTCGAGCAGCTTGGTCAGGCCAGCGCGGAAGCCCGCGTCGCCGTAATCGTCAAGTCCTGTGTTTCGCTGGGCGGCGGCGAGCAGGTCGGCCGCATCGAGCGGCACCAGCGACCGGCCGTCGTCGCCCAGATTTGCGCCCAGCGCGTTCAGGGCATCGACCCAGGTCGGGCGGGGGGCAGGTTTCCAGACCATCGTTGCTTCGTTCCGTTGCGGGCTCAGCGCCGCAATTCGGCGAGCGAGACGATCTCGCAGCGCGGCAGGGGCGGGTTCGGAGCCAGCACCCAACGCAGCAGCATCTGACCTTCGCGCCGGCCGCCGGTGTCGAGCCAGTTCGGCACGCCCGGATCCTCGGCAGCGATCACGAGATCCCAGGTGCCGTCGTCGTTGCGCGTGGCCAATTCGTTGTTGGTGCAGGTCCGGGTGAACCGGTAGTCGTACGACTCCTGCCATGGATTGACGAGTACCAGACCCCAGTAACAGAACGGGCGCCGCGTCGGCGCGACGCGCACGCGCAGCACCTCGCCCGGGCCGAGCCTCCAGCGCGCCCCCATGTAGGCCATGTCGGTGTCGCAATGCGTATCGACCTCGTCCTCCTGCGCCTCGACGTGGGCACTGCCGGGGGCGCCGTGGAAAGCGTTGACGCCCGCAGCCGAGCCCGCCCACATCGCGATGCAGGTGCGGACCACGAAGAGCATGAAGCTCGCCGCGAGTTCGAGCTTGTTGGCGAGGTCGTCGGGCGCAAGTCGTGGTGGCGGGATCGCGGGCCCCACTCGTTCGATGTGCAGCACGGCCGGGCGCTGGCGGCTCTTGTCGGTGAAGGTCTCGCGGATCGCGAGATGCTGGGTGCGCGGCTCGAGCTTGACCCAGTTGCCGGGGTGGGGTTCGGGGCTCAGGATCACCTCGAAGGAGCCGTCGGGCGCGATCTCGAACTGGTCGAGGTGGGCCTGCGTCAGCGTTCCGGTGGGCTCGCTGCCGCCCGATCCCCAGCGAAAGATGTCGGTGCCGAAGGTGAGGCCGACGTAGACGGCCTCACCGCGGTTGCCGTGGAGGCGGTAGGTCTCATGGCAGTCAAGCACGCTGAAGTGGTAGTAGAGGTCCGGGTTGTCGACGATGAACTTGCGGTACTCGTCTTGTTGCTTGAAGAGCACGGGGTGGAGCGGGTCGTTCTTCTCGACCACCCAATCGAGCGCGATCGAGGCCATGCGGGTCGCCCAGCGGAAACCCTCGGCGATGTCCTGGGGCGAGCCCGGATGATCGGCCGCCGCGACGAGCTGGGCCGTTTCACGCTGGGCGTCGAGGAAGCGCTGGTGGGCCTGAGCCAGGCGCTCGGTGGTGTTCATCCGCGGGAGAAGATCAGGTGGCAGCGCGCGCCGCAAGAATTGCGCACGTCGTCTCTGGCGCCAAGCGTCATCCTCCGGCGGCTGCGGGGAGCATCGCGTCACCCAGCGGGTCGCACGCGATACGTTTGGGGCTCGCGTCGTCGAGGATGGCCGAGGCGATGCGGCGTGCGGCTGCGGCCGGTTCGGTGATCAGGGCGTCGATCGCGCGACGGCTGGCGTGAAACTCTGCGGCCATCTCGGCGTAGCCGGCCACCCGGGCCGCCTCGGGCATGTGGTCGGAGGCCGCGAGCATATCGGTCGCGATGGGACCGGGGAGGACTTCGAGCACACGGATGCCGAAGGGGGCGACCTCCGCCCGCAGCGATTCCCCGAAAGCGGCGACGGCGGCCTTGCTGGCACGGTAGAGCGCGAAAAAGGGCACACCCGCCAGCAACGACGACGACGTGAGATTGCAGACCACGCCGCCCCCCGCGCGCCGCAGCGCCGGGATTGCACGATGCGTCACCTCGACCAGGCCGAAGACGTTGGTCTCGAAGATCGGCCGCCACTCGGCAACCGCCTGCGCCTCGACCGGCAGCATCGCCGCGTCGAGGCCCGCATTGTTGACCAGTACGCGCAGTCCCTCGGGGATCGTGATCGTTTCGGGCAACGTGACGTCGAGATGCTCGACCCGGAGCCGGCCGCCACGCGCGGCGGCCGCAGCCGGCAGCTCCGCCCCCGCGGCGGGGTCGCGCATGGTCGCGACGACCTCGAAGCCGCACGCGGCGAGCTCGAGCGCGATCGCGCGACCGAGCCCGCGGCTGGCACCGGTGACCAGGGCGATGCCGGTCGGCGTCATAGTTTACTATCTTGACGAGGCCGGATGCCGGCCGCTGGAACGGGCGTCGGCGCGGTTGCCGACGACGTGCTGGTCCGTTCGCCGAACGTGCAGCGCTCTTCGATCCTGCAACGAACGTCCGCTGCCAGAGCGCGCAGCCGCTCGGCGCGTTCGCCCTTCTGGCCGACGAGTCCGGGCAGGACATGTCGGGTGAGATGATCCACTGCGGCCGCCGGGTCGTCGCGCAGGAGCAGGGCCTCGACTTCCCAGACCCGCAGGGCAAGCCGACTCAGGGCGAGATCGTTGGCATCGGGGCCGTGGTCGAGAGCCGAACGCAGTGCGGCTGCGAGTTCGAAGTCGCGGATGCGGGGATGGCTACGTTCATCAAAACCGACGCCCGACGTGGGTTTGCCGAAGAGTCGGCCGTGCACCCGCACCGGCCCGGTCCAGTACTCGATTGGGAAGCGGTGCGCGGGGGCTTCGATCAGCGGCTCGCATTCGAGGTCGAGATCCCACTCCGGAGCGAGCAGGCGGTAGCGGCGCGGGAACCAGCGCGGCCCCTCGCTCAGCATACTTGGCGCACGCACGATCCCCGGGCTGCGCACGAAATCGGGCACGCGCAGCTCGACGCGATGGGTCGCGCGCAGTTCGTGCAGCGGGCCCGGGCCTTGTGCCGAGAGGCCGGTCCACGGCACCACCGCATTGGCCCGGTCGCGCTGGAACTGGTGGAAGCAGCTCATGTCCCATCCCGAATCGAGCTGGATCACGCGCCATTCGTTGCGGTAGCGTGCGGTTTCGGCGTCCTGGTGCTTGGAGAAATCGTCAATTGCCCATTGGCGGTCGATCCAGCCGGTCTCGCCCGAAACCTCTTCGTCGATCGGCGGCGTCTTGCTCTCGGGCGGGGACTGCCACGCAAGCCGGCCGCGCATCGAGAGGCCGCTCTGGAAGTAGGAGAAGGTGCGCGGCTCGCCGAGGAACATCATCTCGCCGCCGAGCAGCCGGCCCCCGAGCGGCGCGGGGGGGCGGGTCGCGTCGATCTCGAGTTCGAGCGCCATCGGCGCACCGTGGTGGTCGGTGCCCGCGAGTTCGAGCCGCCAGCCAAAGGGCACCAGTGCGCCGCTCGGATCGCGTCGGTTGTGCCACGCCCCGCGCCCCCGCTTGCCGCGGTAGTCGAGCGCCAGATGGTCATCGGCCGTGGTGAGGCGGCCTTTTGTCTCCTCGGGCGCGTGTGGCCGGTCGAAATCGGTGAACGTGCCGTAGCGACCGGTGGCGCAATCGAAGAAAGCGAACGAGAGGAAGCTGAAGCGAAGGGTACTGGCCAGCAGGCGGGCGTCGGTGACGACCGCCATGAAGGCGATCTCGCGCCCGCTTTGGCGGCCGTGCAGGAAGCCGTCAATGAAATAGGTCTGGACGCCGAGCCGGCGGCCATCGCCATCGCAAGCGGGGAAGGTGAACCACTCGGGGTCGCCCCAGTCGGGCACGAAGGGATAGTGCATGGGGGGCTTGGGCTTGGGCGTGGGCATGGGACTCAACGAGGCGGAGGGCCGGACGACTCGCCACTCTTGCTGCCTGGCGGATCTGGGTCGCGAGCATGGAATTTCTCCGCCGCCAACAGGCCCTGTGCCATCGCCAAAGTCAAGGCTTCGTCGTCCGCTGCGCGGCGGAGTAGCGCGCGCAACTCGTTGGCGCCTTCGACGGCCGGAGCGCACCGCAGGCCTCCGCCGTGTCGCGGACAGGCGCAGGGCGAGACCGAGAGGAGACCGACCACCTCTCGGCGCCGGGCGACGCCGCTCACCTTTGTAATGATTGTCAAGCCGCGAACACGGGTAAATCAAATTCGTCGCTCCGGCTACGGCGCCGCGCCTGGGACGGAGGGGCGGGTCTAGCGGCTTGAAGGTTCCCGGCGAGTTGCGTAAGCCCGAGGCGTGCGGAACGGTGGGCAGGGGTGGTGCCTCGCAGCGCTCGCGAGCTGCGTGCTCGCGAGCGTATCGGCCTGCGGGGGCCTACGTGCTTTCACCCGGCCCGAGGGGGAGGGCGCACCGAGTGCCGCCGCGCGGCGGCAGGAGATTGCCGCCATCGCCAGATTTTCGGGTGTGACGGTGGCCCCGGCCGACGGCGCTCCACTCACGGCCGCGCCGGCTGTCGCGATAGAGCAGGCGGCCGCGGCGCCGCTCGATCTCGCCGCCGCCCTTGCGCTAGCCGACAATGGCAATCGGCGGATCGCCGAGGCTCGGGCCCTGGTGCGGGCCGCCGCCGCCGAGGTCGGGGTGGTGCGCAGCACTCTCCTGCCCGCGACCACAGCCACGGCGCGCTACGACTGGCTCTCGGCCAACCAGGAAGTCCAGGTGCATATTCCCGCAGGTCTCCTGCCGCCGGGAACTTCCTTGTCGCAGTTCGAGATCCAGCCGGCCGATTTTGGCATCGTGAATTCCCAGCTGGCACTGCCACTCGACCTCTCCGGCGAACTGCGCGCGACGCTGCGTGCCGCCCAGGCCGGCTACCGCGGCACTACGGCGCGCGCCTGGGCAACCACTCTGGAGCAGGAACTCGCCGTGGTGCGGGCCTACTATGGCCTGCTGGAAGCCGAGCATCTGGTCGGCGTGAGTGACCAGACCACGGCCAGCTACACGGAGCAGTTGCGCCAGGCGCGGCTCCGCTATGACAAGGGCCGCGCGACGCGCAATGAAATCCTGATCGTCGAGGTGGCGCTCGCCGAGACCGAGCAGCTCCGCCTGCGTCGTCGGCAGGCGATCGCCGACTCGCGTCGCCGGCTGAACGAACTGCTCGGACTCGACATTGCCGCGGCGACGCGAGTCGCCGACGAGCGGATGCCCCCCGAGCTGCCGGCGCTCGCGACGGCGCTCGCGCTCGCCCAAGCACATAATCCAATGCTCACCGGTCTGCTCGAGGATCGCACCCGGCTCGCCGAGACCGAGACCTCGATCGAGCGCTCGCGTCTGCCACGATTTCAGGGCGGCGCGCAGATGCAATGGAACTCGGCCGACCTGATCGAGCCGCAGCTGCTCGGAGGCGCCTTCCTCGGTCTCAGCTGGGATCTCGACACGAATTTGAACCGCGAATCCCGGCTCGCCGAGGTGCGGGCGCAGATCGACCGCTCGCGGCTTGCCGTCGAGGGCGAGCTACGCGCGCTCGAAGCCCAGGTGCGAAGTGCCCACGAGGCCGTGGTCGAACGGCTTGCCGCGCACCGCACGGCCGAGATCGCGGTCGATCAGGCCGCCGAGAATCTGCGCATCCGCGCCCGCCAGCTCGACGCCGGCCGGGCCGACAGCGAGGACGTCCTGATCGCCGAGTCCCTGCTCTCGAACCAGCGCGCCGTGCTGGCCACCGCACTCTATGGTTCGCACATCCGTCGCGGCGACCTGCAGCGCCTGATCGGGCTGTCGCTCGGCCAGGGACTGCCGCGCTCGATCGAGGGTAAACAATGAATCGACGGATTCTGTTTGTCGTGGCTGGATTGCTTGTGCTGCTCGCGGGAGCGCTCTGGTTCGCGCGGCGTGGTGGTGGCGAGGAGCGCTGGACGGGTTTCGTCGAGGGCGAGGAGCGGCTGATCCGGGCCGAGGTCCCCGGGCGGGTTCGCGCGATCGAGCACGCCGAGGGGGAGATGCTCGCGCCCGGAGCCGTGGTGGCTCGCCTCGACACGGCCGACGTCGAGATCCGCATCGAGGCGCAGCGCGCGCAGATCGCGATCGCGGACGCGGACATCCGTGCCCAGGAAGAGCGCCTCGGCCTCACCGCGGAGACCTGGCGCGCGGGCATCGAATCCCGGCGGGCATCGCTGCGCCGGGCCGAGGCGACCGCCGCGCATGCCGAGCGCAACTATAAGCGCGAGCTCGACCTCGAGCGATCGGGGGCCTCGACCAGCCAGAGTCTCGACGACGCGCGGACCGCCCGCGACCAGGCCGCGAGCGGGCTCGATCAGGCGCGCGATCAGGTCCAGACGGCCGCCGCCGAGGAGCGCAATATCCCGCTGGCGCGGAACCAGCTCGAGGCGCAGCGGCGCCGACGCGAACTCGCGGTGGCGCAGCTGCGCGAACTCGAGGTCGCGCGCGACCGGGCCGCGATCCGGGCGCCGGCCGTCGCGACGCTCTTGCAGACACGCTTCCTGCGCGAGGGCGAGCTGGCTCAACCGGGCAGCGCCATGGTGGCCGTGATCGACCCACGCGAGAACCACGTCCGGGTTTACCTGCCGGCCGAGGAGATGACGCGGGTCCGGGTCGGAACCCGGGTCGTGTTTCAACCCGACAGCGCAACCGAGATGGAGATCCCGGGCGAGATTGCCTTCATCGCCGACCGAGCGAGCTTCACGCCGGAGAAGATCGAGACCCGGGGCGATCGACTCGGGCAGGTGTACCTCGCCAAGATCCGGATTCTCGAAGCGCCCGAACGCCTGCTGCCCGGGGCGGAGGGTGATATTCGGATCGACGAGGCGGCGGGTGCGCTGAGCCCGGTGCAACCGAAGGGCGATCCGGGCGGGCCCCGGAGCTAGGCCGATGGCGCTTGCCGGGGTTGCTGCACCCGCGATCGAGTTGCGCGCGCTGCGCAAGCACTACGGTTCGCGTGCGGCCCTGCGCGGCATCGACCTCGCCGCCGCGGGTCCCCAGATCCTCGGCGTGGTCGGGCCCGATGGCGCGGGCAAGACGACGCTGTTGCGGGCGCTTGCGGGTCTGCTCGAGGTCGAGGCCGAGCGGTCGATCGTCCTCGGTTTTGATTTGCGGGAGGACACCGCTCCCTTGCGCGCCAAGCTCGGCTACGTGCCGCAGAGTTTCGGGCTCTACCGCGAACTCTCGATTCGTGAAAACCTGCTGGTGACGGGACGCCTGCACGGGCTCCCTGACCGCGCCATCGCGGCGCGCGGCGAGATGCTTCTCGGGCGGACCGGATTGCGGCCCTTCATCGACCGTCCCGCCGGCGCGCTCTCCGGTGGGATGAAGCAGAAGCTCGCAATCGCCAGCGCGCTGCTGGCGGAGCCACGCCTGCTCGTGCTCGACGAGCCGACGGCCGGCGTTGATATCGTCGCGCGCGATGAGATCTGGGCCATCCTGAACGAACGCCGCGCCGAGGTCCTGATCGTCGTCAGCACGAGCTACCTGAACGAGGTCGAGATGTGCGACCGGCTTGCCTATCTCGAAGGCGGGCGCGTGGTTGCCGCCGGCAGTCCGGCCGAACTCCGCGCCGCCACCCCCTTTGAACTCTACCGCGTCTGGGGTGCCGCGCCGCGCGCAATCGCACGCGAGGCACGCGAGCTGGCCTTCGTCTCGGGCGTGGCGGCGACGGGGCAGTACGCCCGGATCGAGGTTCCTTCCGAGCGCTCTCCGGGCGAGGCCGCCGTGCGCGCGGCGCTCGAGAGATTGCCGGGTGTTGTGCTTGCCGAGGCCGCGGCGATTGACATCGAAGCGATGATGCGTGCGCTGGCCGCGACGGCCAGCGAGGCGACGCCCGTCGGGGCGCGAGCGTGAACGTCGAACCCATCATCCGGGTGGACGGCCTCGTGCGCCGTTTCGGCGAGTTCACGGCGGTCGATCACGTCTCGCTGCGCGTGCATGCCGGCGAGATCTTTGCCTTTCTTGGCGCCAACGGCTCGGGCAAGAGCACGACGATCCGCATGTTGATCGGACTCCTGCGCCCGACCGAGGGGTCGATCGTCGTCGATGGGATTGACGTGATGGCCCAGACCCGGCGGGTCCGCGACCACATCGGCTACATGGGGCAACGGGTGAGTCTCTATCAGGGGCTCTCGCTGCGCGAGAATGTCGAATTCTATGGCGGCCTGCAGAACCTGGCCGGCCAGGAACTCGATCACCGGTGGGACCGCCTGCGCGAGCGTTTCGCGCTCGGCGATGTCGAGCGCGAGGCGGCCAGCGATCTGCCGGCGGGCGTGCGCCAGCGTGCCGGACTTGCGTTGGCGATCCTGCATCAGCCGCGCGTGCTCTTCCTCGACGAGCCGACCGCCGGCGTCGATCTCGTCGGGCGGGCGCTCTTCTGGGAGTTGATTCAGGAACAGGCGGCGCAAGGGCGGACTGTGTTCGTGACCACGCACTTCCTCGAGGAGGCCGACTACTGCGACCGGGTATCGTTCATTGATGCGGGCAAGATCGTCGCCGACGCGACTCCCGCCGAGCTGCGCGAGCGGACCGGGACTGACTACGTCGTTCGTGTGACGGGTCCGCCCACCGGCCTCTCCGCCGTGGCCGCAGCACTCGAGGCGGCGCTCCCGCCACGAGCGGCAAAGGTCACGGTCGAGGGCGCGCAGGTTCGCTTGCGGATGGGGAGCCTGTCGCCCGAGCGGATCGTCGCTCTGCGCACCGCAGCCGAGGCGCGAGGTGCGCATCTCCTCGGCATCGACCCTCCCGATATGGGCGATGTGTTCCGCGTCCTGGCACGCGAGGCCGGAGAGACGGCGTCGTGAAGCTCGCGCGACTGTTGGTCTTGATGCGACGCGAGGCGCTGGCCACGCTGCGCGATCCTTTCACCGTCAGCATCCTCATCGCCGTGCCGCTGGTGGCGCTGCTGCTCTTTTCCTCGATCCTCTCGACGTCGGTCGAGTATCTGCCTATGGGTGTGCTTGACCTCGACCGTTCACCCGCCAGCCGACGGCTCGTTGCGGGGCTGGCCGCGACGCGGAGTTTCCAGCCGATCGCGCTCGCGAACCGCGACCAACTCGACGAGATGCTCCGGGACGGCGGGCTCTCGCTTGCCCTGGTCCTGCCCGATGGTCTTGACCGCGGTCTTCGCCCCGATCTCGGACCGGCCGGCCCCGGCCGGGCCCGGCCGCAAGTGCAGGTGATCTACGATGGTGCCGAGACGGTGCTCGCCGGCAATGCCGAGTCTTTCCTTGGCGCGACGATGGCTGCGACGGCGCTGGGCGACGCCGGCGTGCCAGCCATCGTGCGCGCCTCCGGGGCAAGTGCCGGCAGCGGCTCCGTGGTGCGGGTCGTTACGCGGGCGCTCTTTAATCCAGCGCTCGACGGTAAGCCCTACATGGTTGCCGGAACCTTCGGCTTCGTCCTGAGCTTTGCCACCACGCTCATCATCGCGGTGTCGGTGGTCAACGAGCGCGCCGCCGGAACCTTCGAGCAGCTCCAGGTCACCCCGGCGACCAATCTCGAGATCGTGCTTGGCAAGGTGTTGCCGCTCGGTGCGGTCTTCTCGCTCGACGTGATCCTGATGATGCTTGCGGCTGGCTTCCTCTGGGGGGTGTGGCCGGCCGGCAGTGCAGTCTTCTTTCTGCTGGTGTCGACGTTCTATCAGGTTGTCTCGCTCTCGCTTGGGCTGATCATCTCGGCAACTTCTGCCACAGCGCAGGAGGCCGTCGCCAAAACTGTGTTGCTGGCGACGCCCTTGATCCAGCTCTCGGGCTTTGCCCTCCCGATCGACAACATGGCGTGGGCATTCCGGTGGTTTGCCGAGGTCATCCCGGCCACGCACTACATCCGGGTGAGCCGCGCGATCTATCTACGCGGCGAGGGACCGCTCGATGTGGCGGGCGAACTCGGGGTGATCGTCCTGATGGGGGCCGGGCTCGTCGCGCTGGCTCTGCGCGCGGTCGGGAGGCGGGCGTGAAGGGATCGTGGATGCCGTCAAGCGAGAGCGTGCTCGGCTTCCTGCGCCGCGTTCGTGCTGTCACGACCAAGGAACTTGCGCTGCTGCGTCATGACCGGACCGTGCTGGCAGCGGTCGGCGCGCAGCCCGTGGTGATGCTGCTGGTCTTTGGTTTCGCCATGTCCTTCGAGCCCCGGCGTGTCTCGTGGGGCGTGCTGGATCGCAGTCAGACGCCGGCCTCGCGTCAGGCCATCGAACGGGTGGGCACCGACGAAGCCTTTCTGTCGCCGCAGCGGGTGAGTGGTTACGTCGAGGGGCGCGATCTCCTCCAGCGCGGCACGATCACTGCCCTGGTCGTCATCCCGGCGAGCTACCGGCGGGCGCTCGAAGCGGGCGATGGCGAGGTGCAGGTGCTGCTCGACGGCTCGGATCCGCTGCGGGCGGCACGCGTCGGTGGCTGGATCGCACAGCTCCTGGCCCGCCCGGCGCTGGATCCGCCGCCTCCACCGGTCGAACTGCGCCAGGAGTTCCGCTGGAACCCTACCCTCTCCGACCGGGATTTCTACTTGCCGGCGCTGGCGGGATTCCTGCTGACCAATTTATGCCTGTCAGCGGCGAGCCTCGGGCTCGTCGCCGAGAGGGAGAACGGCACCTGGGAGCATTTGCTGGCGCAGCCCGTCCGCCCGATCGAGCTCCTGCTCGGCAAGCTTCTGCCCAACGTGCTGCTCTCGTACGTCGGGCTTGTGATGTGCGTCCTCGGTGCCGGGCTCCTCTACGGCTTCTGGCCGCGGGGAAGCCTGATCGCGCTGGCGGTGGCGACGCTGCCCTTCGTGCTCGCGACGCTCGGGGTCGGAGTGCTGGTCTCGGCGCTCGCTTCGAACTCGGCTCAGTCGGTCTTCATCTCGGTCTTCTTCATCATGCCCTCGTTCGTGCTCTCGGGGTCGATGTTGCCCTACCAGCTCATGCCGCACGGGGTGCGGGAGTTCGGCGGTATCTTCCCGCTGCGCTGGTTTCAGATCATTGCGCGGCGGATCATCCTGCGCGGTGGCGGACTCGACGAGGTCTGGGGACCGATGGCGGTGCTGCTGGCGATCTTTGGCGGACTTCTGCTGCTCATCCGCTGGCGCATGAAGCCGCGTCTGGGCTGAGAGCCAATCCGAGCGACGGACTCCTGCGGCAGGGCTGGTGCCAGCGGTACGCGACGGTTGGTGCTCTCGCCGGGCCGATCGCTCGGCGGGAGCTTTCCAATTCGTGTAGCTGCGTGTCGGTCGAGGCGCACGTGGTCTCGAAGTCCAGGCGCTGCACCCATGTTGCCGCTCTCCTGTGCACGCGAATCAAGTCGGCCAAGATCGTCGGCGAGGCGCTCCTTCGCGCCCTCGACAACCGCGATGTCCTGAACTTGCCACGTGGCCACGCACCCGCCTGAACTCCCCACCAAGCCCCTCCCAGGGGGGATTGCCGTGGATCAGCGTGGTCCCAGACGACGTCCGGCGAACAACCGTGCCTCGTCACAGATGCGGCACGCTTCGGGAGCCCACCAAGGTCGTCCCAACTATTGGGCTTAAGATGATGATCCCCCCTCGACGACATCGCACTTCTCT
>SXLG01000121.1 GCA_005777805.1 Pseudomonadota bacterium | reverse complement strand
CGCGCGCGAACTCCTCGCGCAGATCCTCGATGAAGATCTCGCAAGCGCCGCCTCGGCGGGCCTTCTCACGTACCGGCGCCAGTTCCTCGCCCTGGCCGACGTCGGCGCAGTAGGCCACCACTTCGGCCTGGTACTCGTGCTTGAGCCAGCCCAGAATGACCGACGTGTCGAGGCCGCCCGAGTAGGACAGCACAATCTTCTGAATCTTCGACGCAGCCACTTGAATCTCTCCCCTGGCCAAATCCGGGCGCATCAGGCGGCTGCGCGGACCGTGCCGTTCAGCCAGATCATGACGGCCTTTTGCGCGTGCAAGCGATTTTCGGCCTGCTCGAGCACCACCGAGCGCGGCCCGTCGAGTACGTCGGCGGCGATCTCCTCGCCACGATGTGCCGGCAAGCAGTGCATCACGACGGCGTGTGGGGCGGCGACGGCGAGCAGTTGGCTGTTGAGCTGGTAGCCGGCGAACGCGAGCCGGCGCGCCTGGGTTTCGGCCTCTTGGCCCATGCTGGTCCAGACGTCGGTGTAGAGCGCATCGGCGTCGCGCGACGCTTCGCGCGGGTCCTCGACCAGAGTGATGCGGCCACGGCCCGAGGCGCGCGCCGCCGCCAGGATCCGGGCGTCGGGCTCGTAGCCCGCCGGGCAGGCAAGGCGGAAGTCGAGGTCGAAGGCCACGGCGGCGTTGAGCCACGAATTCACGACGTTGTTGCCGTCGCCGATGAACGCGACCTTGAGCCCCGCGAGCCTGCCAAAGCGTTCCTCGAGCGTCTGGCAGTCGGCCAGCACCTGACAGGGATGGAGCAGATCGGTGAGTCCGTTGATGACCGGGACCGAGGCCTCGCGCGCCAGCTCGACGAGCAGCTCGTGGCGGAAGGTGCGCGCCACGATCAGATCGACCCAGCGCGAGAGGTTGCGCGCGATGTCGCCGACCGTCTCACGTGCCCCGAGCTGGATGTCCTGTGGCGCCAGATAGATCGCGCCGCCGCCGAGCTGGCTGATGCCCGTCTCGAAGGTGACGCGCGTGCGCAGGCTCGGTTTCTCGAAGATCATGGCGAGCGTGCGGCCGACGAGTGGGCGCCGGCCCGTGCCTCTCCTCGATTCGCTCTTGAGTTCTGCGGCCAGCGCGAGCACGCCCTGGAGGATGTCGGGCGGATGGTCGGCCAGCGAAATCAGGTCGGACTTCATGACGACAATGCTCCTTCGAGGATGCCGAGGCCACGCTCGAGGTCCTCGTCCCCGATGATCAACGGTGGTGCGATCCGCAGCACCCGCTCGGCCGTCAGGTTGAGCAGGAGCCCGGCTTCCAGCGCGCGTGCGGCGACAGCTTGCGCGCGTGCGCCGTCGCGCAGCACCAGGCCGAGCAGCAGGCCCAGCCCGCGGACCGTCTCGATCTGGGACTCGTGGCGTCGGGCCAGGGCTTCGAGGCCGGCGCGCAGGCGTGTGGCGGCGACCCGGGCGCGCGGCAGCGTTTCGGGCGCGAGCAGCACTTCGAGGGTCGCGACGGCGGCGGCGTTGGTCACGCAGTTGCCGCCAAAAGTCGAGCCGTGCGCACCCGTGTCGAGCGCACTCGCGACCCGCTCGCTGGCGCACATCGCCCCGACCGGCAGTCCGTTGCCGAGGGACTTCGCGAGCGTCATCACGTCGGGCGTGACGTTCATCTGCTCGTGCGCGAAGAGCGTCCCGGTGCGCCCGCAGCCGGTCTGAACCTCGTCGAGGATCAGCAGCAGGTCGTTACGGTCGCAGATCTGACGCAGCTCGGCGAGGTAGCCCGGCGGGGGCACGACGACGCCACCTTCGCCCTGCACCGGTTCGACCAGGATCGCCACGGTCTCGGGTCGCAGGGCTTCTTCGGCGGCCAAGGCATCGCCGAAGGCCACCCAGCGAAAGCCGGGCAGCATCGGTTCGAACCCGCGGCGCACCTTCTCCTGACCCGTTGCCGCGATCGTCGCCATGGTGCGGCCGTGAAACGAGCCGAGCATCGACAGGATCTCGTAGCGACCGCCCGAGGCGTGGCCGTAGCGGCGCGCCAGCTTGATCGCCGCCTCGTTGGCCTCGGCACCGCTGTTGCAGAGGAAGACCCTGTCGGCGAATGAATTTGCAACCAGGAGTTCCGCCAGGCGGAGTTGGGGCTCGCTGTAGTGCAGGTTCGAGACGTGGACGAGCGTTTCGGCCTGGCGACGGATGGCCGCAGTGACGGTCGGGTGGCAATGGCCGAGGTTGGTGCAGAGGATGCTCGAGAAAAAGTCGAGCACTTGGTTCCCGTCGGCGTCCTCGAGCCAGGCACCTCGACCGCGCACGAAGCCAACCGGCGTGCGCCCGTAGACCGGGACGAGGAGGCGTTCGGCGAGGCCGACGAGGTCGTGCGTGCTCACGATTGGTGTCCGCGTTCAGGCGCGCGCGTCCGACGCGCTTCTCGCCGCTGTCGCATCGGCCGCGACCTCGGTGCCGATGCCGGCGTCGGTAAAAAGTTCGAGCAGTACCGAGTGCGGCACACGCCCGTCGATGACATGCACCTTGCCCACGCCTCCCGCGACCGCGTCGAGGCAGCATTCGAGCTTGGGGATCATGCCGCCGCCGACGACGCCGCTGGCGATCAGGTCGCGGGCCTCGGCCTCGTTCAGGGTCGGCAGCAGCTTGCCGTCGCGGTCGAGAATGCCCTCGACGTCGGTGAGCAGTAGCAGGCGTTCGGCGCCGAGAGCGGCCGCGATCTCGCCCGCAACGGTATCCGCGTTGACGTTGAGGCTCTCGCCGGCGGTACCCGCCGCGACGGGCGCGATCACCGGAATGAAGCCGCGCTCGTGCAGGGCCGCGATCACGCCGGCATCGACCGCCTCCACACAGCCGACCTGGCCCAGATCCTCGCCGCCGATGCCGGTCTTGCGGCGCGCGCGCAGCAAGCCGCCGTCCTTGCCGGAGAGGCCCACGGCCCGCCCGCCGACACTCTGGATTCGCGCCACGATTTCGCCATTGATCTCGCCGGCGAGCACCATCTCGACGACCCGCATGGTGCGGGCGTCGGTGACGCGCAGGCCGCGCACGAAACTCGACGGGATCGCGAGCTCCTCGAGCATGCGGTCGATCTGCGGGCCGCCGCCGTGCACCACGACCGGCCTGAGGCCGACCGTACGCAGCAACACGATGTCGAGCGCAAACGCCTGCTCCAGCTCGCGATCGATCATCGCGTTGCCGCCGAGCTTTACCACCACGGTCTTGCCCGCAAAGCGCTGGATGTAGGGCAGGGCTTCGAGCAGAACCTCGACGCGCGCGGCGTGCCTCGGGTCGTTCACCCCGCGCGAATAGGTCACGGCCGCCGCTCGTGCAACCGGCAAGAGCCCGCGACAGAGGCCGCGAGCGCACGGCGGAATCGCACGCTCGTGGTGTGGTCGGGGTGGGGTTCCGATCCGGCGTCAGAGGATGAAGCGGGCGAGGTCCTGGTCGGCGAGGATCGGGTCGAGACGGCGGCGGACCTCGGCAGCATCCAGCATGACGCTGGCGCCGCGCCGGTCGGGCGCGTCGAAGAGGAGATCCTCGAGCAGTTTCTCGAGGACGGTATGCAGGCGGCGCGCGCCGATGTTCTCGTGGCGTTCGTTGACCACTGCCGCGATGCTCGCGATCTCGGGGATCGCGTCGGGTGCGAATTCGAGCTTCACGCCCTCGGTCTCGAGGAGGGCCGCGTACTGGCGGGTGAGCGCGTTGCGCGGCTCGGTGAGGATCTGCACGAGGTCGTCGCGGCGCAGCTGGTGCACCGTCGAGATCACCGGCAGGCGCCCGACAAACTCGGGGATCAGGTCGGCGGGCTTGGCGACGTGGACGGCGCCCGAGGCGATGAAGAGGACGTGATCGGTCCGCACCGGGCCATATTTGGTCTGGACGCTGGCCCCCTCGACGATCGGCAGCAGGTCGCGTTGCACGCTCTCGCGCGAGACATCGGGACCCGACCCCTGTGTGCCGCGGCCGGCGATCTTGT